>JBBDQP010000100.1:0-16982 GCA_040905965.1 Acidimicrobiia bacterium | reverse complement strand
CGTCGTGGTCGGGCGCCAGTTGGTCGGGTGCGAGCTGGTCTGGGGCGTCCTGGTCTGGGGCGTCCTGGTCGGGCGCGTCGTGGTCAGTGACATCCTGGTCGTGACGCTCGAACCCTGACCCCCGCGGGCGGTGTCGGCGAGACCTCGCGCACCTATCAGAGAACGCGGCGCGGTCGATACAGCGGAGGGCTGTTCAAGCCTTGCCGTAGACCGGGACCATCGCGCCGTTCATGACGCCCGCCTCTTCGGTCAGGAGGAATGCGGCTACCCCGCTGATCTCTGCCGGAGTGGGCCAGTCGACGTAGTCGGCGTAGGGGAGCGCAGCTCGCGTCGCCGGCGTGTCGATCACGGTAGGGAGGAGGACGGTGGCGGTGACGTTGGTGGGCTCGAGCTCGCGCGCCACGGTTCTCCCGAGAGCCATGACGCCCGCCTTCGCCATGTTGAACGCAGCCTGTCCGGGAGGCGACTCGATCGCATCCCGGCTCCCGACGAGCACGATCCGGCCGTATTCGGCCTCGCGGAGGAGAGGGATGCATGCTCGCACCGCGTTGAAGGCGGAACGGAGGTTCAAGTCGAGCATGCGTTCCAGCCGCACGTCGTCGGTCGACTCGACGTCGCGCCCCCCGGCCCAGCCTCCGACCAAGGCGGCAAGTCCGTGGAACGGGCCCCAAGTCGACTTGACCTCGCCGACGAATTCGGCGATCGCATCGGGGTCCGTTGCGTCGACCCGCCGCAGCATGATCCGCGATTCGTCCTGACCGAATTCTTCTTCGAAGCCGGTGGCCTCCTCAGGAAGGAGATAGGTCACCGCCAGTCGGGTGTCGCTTTCGAGAAGGCGCGCAGCCAGGGCGGTTCCGAGACCGCCGGTTCCACCGGTGATGACGATCGTCCGAGTCACAATGCTCCTCGTTCATGGGACAGTGATAGCGCTTCCATGCTAAGTTCAGCGGCGCTCCAGGTCGACTTTTCGGGAGGAGAACCATGGCCTCGATCACTTTCGACTCGATCGGCAAGGTGTATCCGGACGGGACGCGAGCCATTCACGATGTGAATATCCACATCGACGACGGTGAGTTTGTTGTCCTGGTGGGACCTTCGGGCTGTGGCAAGTCGACGTTGCTGCGCATGGTTGCCGGTCTTGAAGATGTGACCGAGGGCGACCTTTCGATCGGTGACCGGGTGGTGAACGACGTGTCCCCGAAGGATCGCGACATCGCGATGGTGTTCCAGAACTACGCGCTGTATCCCCACATGACCGTTTTCGACAACATGGCCTTCGGCCTCAAGTTGCGGAAGATGCCGCGTGACGAGATCAATCGTCGTGTCGACAATGCCGCCAAGACCCTCGAAATCGTCGAACTGCTCGACCGCAAGCCGAAGGCGCTCTCCGGTGGTCAGCGTCAGCGGGTGGCCATGGGTCGGGCGATCGTGCGCGAGCCGTCGGCCTTCCTGATGGACGAGCCCCTCTCCAACCTCGACGCCAAGCTCCGCGTCCAGATGCGTTCTGAACTCGGTCTGCTGCACGCCCGTCTCGCCACCACGACCCTGTACGTCACCCACGACCAGGTGGAAGCCATGACGATGGGCGACCGAGTGGCCGTGCTGCGTGCGATCCATGGGCAGGAAGTGACGAATCTCCAGCAGATCGACTCCCCCCGCAAGCTGTATGACGAGCCGGACAATCTCTTCGTGGCCGGTTTCATCGGTTCACCGTCGATGAACTTCGCCTACGGCACGATCACCGGCGAAGGTGACAGGGTCTTCGCTTCGTTCTGCGGCGAGAAGGTGGAGATTGCCAAGTCGCGGCTCGCCGAACGTCCCCGGCTCGCTGACTACAAGGGCAAAGAGATCGTGCTCGGTGTGCGACCCGAATCCTTCGAGATCAAGGAAGGTGCGAGTTCGGACGTGATCACGGAGAATCGGACCATCTCGGTCGAGACCCAGATCGTCGAGCAGCTCGGATCCGAGGCGTTCGTCCACTTCAACAAGCCTTTCGCACCGGTCCTGACCGAGGACCTGCGTGAGGCGATGGAAGGCACCGAGGACGAGATCCACTCCGAGGAGACCAAGTTCACCGCCCGGGTCCATCCGGATTTTGCACCCAAGGCCCTGTCGACTGCGACCCTCGTCGTCGACACGTCGAAGCTCCACTTCTTCGACAAGGACACCGGCGAGGCGATTCGCTGAGCCGACGCCAACCCATTGAGAACCGGCCGCCTGCGGCCGGTTCTCTCGCGCGGGAACCCGGTTCCGTCGAACTCTGCTCCGGGTACCCTCCCACCCGGACAGCGGACGCGGAACCAGGATTCACTCGATGATCGAAATGCACCCACTTGCGACGGTCGACCCGACCGTGGCCGACATGATCCAACGGGATCTGGATCGCCAGAACACCCACATCCACCTGATCGCTTCGGAGAACTTCGCCTCACCAGCGGTGATGGCGGCCAGCGGTTCGATCTTCACCAACAAGTACGCGGAGGGATATCCCGGTAAGCGCTACTACGAGGGTTGTGCCGTCGTCGACGAGGTCGAACAACTCGCCATCGACCGGGCCAAGTCGCTGTTCGGAGCCGCCCACGCCAACGTCCAGCCTCACTCGGGCGCCCAGGCCAACATGGGGGTCTATCTCTCTCTCCTCGACCCGGGTGACACGGTGATGGGCATGCGGCTCGACCAGGGTGGACACCTCACCCACGGTTCTCCTGTCAACTTCTCCGGCAAGTACTACGACTTCGTGGCATACGGACTCGATCCCGAGACTGAACTGATTGACATGGACGAGGTGCGGCGTTTGGCCCTCGAACATCGGCCCAAGGTCCTGCTCGCCGGATATTCGGCCTACTCCGGGGAACTCGACTACCCCGCCTTCCGCTCGATCGCCGACGAAATCGGTGCGGTGTTCATGGTTGATGCCGCCCATTTCATCGGTCTCGTCGCAGGAGGTGTCGTTGCGAACCCGATGGAATACGCAGACATCGTGACTGCCACCACCCACAAGGCACTGCGCGGCCCACGCGGCGGGATGATCCTGTCGACCGAGAACTACGCCGCGCTCATCGACAAGGCCGTGTTCCCGGGCGGCCAGGGTGGACCGATCATCAATCAGATCGCTGCCAAAGCCGTGTGTTTCCTCGAGGCTTCGACACCCGAGTTCGCCGCCTACACCCGGCAGATCCTGGTGAACGCGTCGACGATGGCCAACCGCCTGATCGACGACGGCGTCAGGATCGTCACCGGCGGCACCACGAATCACCTGTTCCTGATCGACCTACGGTCGGTTCACGCGGATCTCACCGGCCGGGACGCCGCCCGGATGCTCGACTCGATAGGAATCACGCTCAACTTCAATTCGATCCCGAATGACCCGCGTCCCCCGTATCGGGCGAGTGGTTTGCGAATCGGGACCCCGGCGATGACGACGCAGGGCATGAAGGAGCCCCAGGCCGAGGAGACGGCTGCGCTCATCGCCGCCGCCCTTCGCAGCCACGGCGATGAAGTGGCACTGAAGGAGATCGAGTCTGACGTGCGTGCGCTCGCCGCTGAGTTCCCGCCGTATCCGGCCGACTTTTCCGGCGTGGCGTGATCCGGTGCGGGAGCCGCACAACGCCCACAGGGACGTCACCTCAGCCTTCTCAGAAGGCTGGATTGGTGGAGGCAGCTTCCTCGGCTCGGTGCTCTCGGGAACGCTGATCGGGTTGCTGGTGGACCGCTGGCTCGGGACGGACCCCTGGTTCGTGGTCGGAGGGATCGTCCTCGGCAGCTACACGGGGTTTCTGCGTGTCTGGCACTACTCGAAGCGGATGCTCCCGCCGTCTGATGAGGAGGTCGCCGGTGTCGACACCTGATCCCAGGCTGGGAGCCACACCCGTAGAGACCGTCATTGCCCGTCACACCTCCAAACGCGCTCTCTGGGTCGGTCCACTGGTCGTGGCGGTGTTCTGGATCTTCCGCGGATTCGACGGCGCCTGGGCGGCAGCGGTCGGTGTCGGCGTCGTCGTCGGGAACTTTCTCCTTGCCGGCCTGATGCTCAGCATCGCGCTTCGTATCTCGCTGTCGATGTATCACGCCGTGGCGCTGTTCGGATTCTTCCTGCGTTTAGGCCTGATCATGGGGTCGATGCTCCTCGTCGCCGCCGTGGTGGACATCGATCGGCTGGCATTTGGCCTCGCGACGGTCATCGCGTATATGGTGCTGCTCATCCTTGAGTCGGTGGCAGTAGCCCGCGGGAGAGAAAGGGATTTGGATTGGACCAGCTAGTCCTGGCCGTTGAGAATTGCGACTTCGTGAACGAGCCGGTGTGTGCCCCGGCCGAAGTCAGCGAACTCTTCGTCTTCCCCAACCTTTACGGCACCCAGATCAACCGAACCGTTGTTCTGACGTTCGTGGCCGCCTTCATCGTCATCGGCGTCCTCTACTTCGCCTACCGGCGCAAGAACCCCATTCCGACCAAGTTCGGAGCGGCAGTCGAAGGTGTGGTCGACATGGTGCGCAACGACATCGCCATCGGCGTGATCGGACCGGAAGGCGTCAAGTACTTCCCGTATCTGTTGTCGTTGTTCATGTTCATCCTGGTCGGCAACCTCTTCGAGGTGACGCCGTTCGTGAACTTCCCGATCACCTCGCGGATGGCGATCCCGCTGTTCCTCGCCCTCCTCACCTATGTGATCTTCGTGTTCATCGGATTCAGGAAGTCCGGTATCCGCTACATCACGGACCTGCTCTGGCCGCCCGGCGTACCGATGGCCCTGAAGCCGCTGGTCGGGATCATCGAAATCGTCAACGTCTTCGCGGTTCGACCGTTCTCCCACGCCGTGCGACTGTTCGCCAACCTCGTGGCCGGCCACGTGATGCTGAGCCTTCTGCTCGTCACCGGCTGGATTTTCACTCTCAACCTCGTGACCAACTTCGGAGAGATCGGACTGAAGGGTTTGGCCGGACCCGCATGGTTCACGTTCGGGATCGGGATCTACGTCTTCGAGATCATCGTCTCGGTCGTCCAGGCCTACATCTTCACGCTGCTCGCAGCGGTGTACATCCAGTCATCGCTCCATCCGGAGCATTAGGTCGTCAGACCAGAACGCAAGAAAGGAATAGGAAAGACACATGGACGCAGTACTTGCAGTGCTGGCGACCGCTCAGGTCCTCGCACAGGAGGCCGGAACGAGCGGGATCACGGGCAGCTTGAACGTGATCGGCTACGGCCTGGCAGCCATTGGTCCGGGTATCGGAGTGGGCCTCGTGGCCGGGAACGCCGTTCAGGCGATGGCCCGTCAGCCTGAGGCCGCCGGCATGGTCAGGACCACGATGTTCCTCGGAATCGCCTTCACCGAAGCGCTCGCCCTCATCGGCTTCGTGCTCTTCTTCCTGGGCTGATAACGATGATCCACCTGGCGCAGACGACGGTCCTCGCAGCCGAGGAGTCGGGAGACGGGGGCCTCGAGCTCCTGTTGCCCGCTACGCCCGAGCTGATCGCGGGAATCATCGCCTTCGCCCTTGTCTTCTTCTTCATCCGGTTGTGGGCGATGCCCGCGATCAACGCATCCCTCGAGAATCGCCAGAAGGCGATCGGGGGTCAGATGGAGGAGGCCGAGAAGGCGAAGGCTGACGCAGAGAAGCTGCGTTCCGAGTACGAAGCTCAGCTGGCCGAGGCCCAGGCCGAGAAGAACCGGATCATCGACGCCGCCCGCGGTGAAGCCGACACGGTCAAGGCGGACCTGGTCGCGAAGGCCGAGGCGCAGGCCGCCGAGATCCTCGACAAGGCTCGCGCCGATGCCGCCGCCGAGAAGTCCCGTGTGATGGCAGACGCCCAGCGCGAAGTGGCGAACCTCACGGTCGACCTGGCAGAGAAGGTCGTTGGGAGCAGTCTCGACCGGCAGACCCAGCTCGGCCTCGTCGAGCAGTACATCGCAGAGCTGGAGCGATAGGTGAGCGACCGGACCGACGGATACGCCGCCGCCGCCTACGCCTTGGCGTCTGCGGAGGGTGAGCTGGACCGAGTCGAACAGGAGCTGTTCGCGGTCGGCCAGTCGGTGGAGTCGTCGCCCGAGTTGCGTGACGCACTCACCAATCCGAGTCTCCCGTTTGACCGCAAAGAGGGCATCGTGCGCGATGTCGTCGGTGCCCAGGCGTCCAGGGTCACCGTGAATCTCGTCTCGATGTTCGTTGCCCAAGGTCGGGGAGGAGATCTCCCGGAGATCGCCTCGGCCCTCGCCGAGCAGCGGGCCGCGTCTGCAGGACGGGCCGTTGCCGAAGTGCGCAGCGCCGTCCCCCTCGACGAGGCGACGATTGCCCGTTTGACGGCTGCACTCGAACGCAAGACGGGCCGGCCCGTCGAAATCAAAGCCATCGTCGATCCGTCGGTCCTGGGTGGCATTGTCACCAGGGTCGGCGACACCGTGATCGACGGGTCAGTCGCTCGGCGGCTCCGTTCACTCCGCCAAACCCTCCAGACTCGATAGGGAAGGACCATGTCAGAACTCACGATCAGTGCGCAGTCCATCACCGACGCGCTGAAGAAGAACCTCGCCGACTGGTCTGCGGACACCACCGAAGAGACGGTCGGCTATGTCACCTCGATCGCCGACGGCGTGGCGCGGGTCGAAGGGTTGCCGAATGTGATGGCTTCGGAGCTCCTCGAATTCCCCGGCGGTCTCGCAGGCGTGACGCTCAATATCGACGAGAACGACCTGGGTGTCGTTCTCCTCGGCGAGGCGAGCAGCATCCAGCAGGGTGACCCTGTCAAGCAGACCGGCACCGTGTTGTCTGTCCCCGTCGGCGACGCCCTTCTCGGGCGTGTCGTCGACGCGTTGGGGAACCCGATCGACGGGCTCGGTCCGATCGACACCACGGAGCGTCGCCTTCTCGAAACCCAGGCCCCGTCGGTGGTGGAACGCCAGCCGGTCACCGAACCCCTCCAGACCGGCATCAAGGCGATCGACGCCATGACGCCGATCGGACGCGGGCAGCGCCAGCTCATCATCGGCGACCGTCAGACCGGCAAGACCGCGCTGTTAGTGGACACCATCATCAACCAGAAGCGCAACTGGGGCACCAAAGATGCCGTCAAGTGCATCTACGTGGCCATCGGTCAGAAGGCTTCGACTGTGGCTGAGGTCGTCGACACGCTTCGGGAGCACGGCGCCCTCGAGTACACGGTGGTCGTCAACGCCACCGCATCCGACGCTCCTGCCCTCCAGATGTACGCCGCCTATGCCGGTTCTGCCATCGGACAGCACTGGATGTACAACGGACAACACGCCCTCGTGATGTTCGACGATCTCTCGAAGCAGGCGGTCGCCTACCGAGAGATCTCGCTGTTGCTGCGTCGTCCTCCCGGCCGTGAGGCCTACCCGGGCGATGTCTTCTACCTGCACAGCCGACTGCTCGAGCGCTGCGCCAAGCTCTCCGACGAGCTCGGGGCGGGTTCGATGACCGGTCTGCCGGTGATCGAGACGAAGGCCAACGACATCTCCGCCTATATCCCGACCAACGTGATCTCCATCACCGACGGTCAGGTGTTCCTGGAGACCGACCTCTTCTACCAGGGCATCCGCCCGGCGATGAACGCCGGTACCTCGGTGTCCCGGGTCGGAGGCAACGCCCAGATCAAGGCGATGAAGTCGATCGCCGGTCCGCTGCGTCTGAACCTGGCCCAGTTCCGGGAGTTGGCCGCTTTCGCCGAGTTCGGTTCCGAGTTGGACGCAGCATCGCTCGCCCAGCTCGAGCGGGGTCGCCGGGTGGTCGAGACCTTGAAGCAGCCCCAGTTCGATCCGCTCGCTGTCGAGGAGCAGGTGCTGGCGATCTTTGCCGTCACCGAAGGCCACACCGACGACATCCCTGTCGGCGACATCAGACGCTTCGAGACCGGTCTTCGGGACTTCTTCAAGACTCGGTACAACCACCTGCTGGAGGGAATACGCGAGTCGGGCAAGATGGAGTCGCCGCCCGATTTCGTGGCGGCCATCAACGAGTTCAAGTCCACCTTCGAGCGCACCGCGCTGGTGGAGGAGTAGCGACCCGTGGCAGGAGCCGGCCTTCGCGATACCCGACGCCGCATTCGCAGCATCGAGGCGACGAAGAAGATCACCCGCGCCATGGAGCTGATCGCCGCATCGCGCATCCCGAAGGCGCAGGCCAGGGTGAATGCGTCGAAGCCGTACACGGCCAAGCTGGTCGAGGTCATCGAGAACGTCGGTGGTGCAGCAGGATCGACGTCGCACCCGTTGCTCGAACGTCGCGACCTGCGAACTGTCGGTATCGTCGTCGTTTCGAGTGACCGCGGTCTGGCCGGGGCATACGCCACCAACGTGATTCGCCTGGCCGAGCGGCGAATGGTCGAGCATCGCCGGAGCGGAGTCGAAGTCCAGCTCTTCGCTGTCGGCAAGAAGGCGCGGAGCTATTTCCGCTACCGGGGATGGTCACTGCGGGGCACGTACCTGGGGGTGACGGACACTCCCGGATATGGTGATGCCCGCGCGATCGCCAACGCGATCATGGACGCCTATGGATCGGCGGAGATCGATGCGGTCGAGACCTTCTACACCAAGTTCCAGTCGGCTCTGACCCAGATTCCGACGGCGGCCGAACTCTTGCCGATCACGCCTCCGACTCGCGACGGTTCCTCCGGCGGGCCGCAGGCGGCATACAGCTACGAGCCGTCCCCCGCCGTGATCCTCGACCGGCTGCTGCCGAGATATGTCGAGGCGACGGTTTTCAACATGCTGCTGGAAGCGTCGGCGTCGGAGCATTCCGCTCGCCGTCGCGCCATGAAGGCGGCTACCGACAACGCAGAAGAATTGATCCGACTCCTGACCGTCCAAGCCAACCGGGCCCGTCAGGCCGAGATCACGACCGCTATCACCGAGATCGTGGGCGGCGCGGAAGCACTCAAAGAGTGATTCCGTCCGTTCTGAAGGAGCGAGCACATGTCTGAGAGCACACCGAACGGGCGGATCGTCAAGGTCGCCGGCCCTGTGGTGGACGCCGAGTTTCCGCCCGGCGCCCTCCCCGAGATCCTTTTCGCCGTCGAGATCGACATCCACCTGGGTGGCGTGACGAAGACCATCATCGGTGAAGTCGCGCAGCATGTCGGCAACAACGTCGTGCGGATCGTGGCCATGGCGCCCACCGACGGACTCACGCGCGGCGCTGAGGTCCGCAATAGCGGCGCTCCGATCAGCGTGCCGGTCGGCGACCAGGTGCTGGGTCACATCTTCAACATGTGGGGTGACTCACTCGACGCCCCCGACATGGTGTTCGGCGAGCCTCGTTGGCCGATTCACCGCCAGCCGCCGGCGTTCGAGGATGTGGAACCGCAGCGCAAGGTCTTCGAGACGGGCATCAAAGTGCTCGACCTGGTCTGTCCGTATCTGGAGGGGGGCAAGATCGGCCTCTTCGGGGGTGCCGGTGTCGGCAAGACCGTGCTCATCCAGGAGATGATCAACCGTGTCGCCACTCAACACGGTGGTGTGTCGGTGTTCGCCGGTGTCGGGGAGCGCACTCGAGAGGGCAACGACCTCTTCCTCGAGATGCAGGAGTCCGGGGTGCTCGACAAGGCTGCACTCGTCTTCGGCCAGATGGACGAGCCGCCCGGTGTGCGGCTCCGGGTGGCCCTGTCTGCTCTCACGATGGCCGAGTACTTCCGCGACGTACAGAACCAGGACGTGTTGCTGTTCATCGACAACATATTCCGTTTCACCCAGGCAGGGTCAGAAGTGTCGACTCTCCTCGGGCGGATGCCGTCGGAAGTGGGCTACCAGCCGACCCTGTCAGACGAGATGGGATCGCTGCAGGAGCGCATCACCTCACTGAAGGGTAAGTCGATCACCTCGCTGCAGGCCATCTATGTGCCTGCCGACGACATCACCGACCCGGCCCCGCACACCGCGTTCGCCCACTTGGATGCCACCACCGTTCTCTCCCGTCCGCTCACCGCACTGGGGATCTATCCGGCGGTCGATCCTCTCGACTCGACCAGCCGGGCCCTCGACCCGCAGATCATCGGCGAAGAGCATTACGGCATCACTGTCGAGGTGCAGCGGATCCTTCAGCGTTACCGGGACCTGCAGGACATCATCGCCATCCTCGGGATCGACGAGTTGTCCGAAGACGACAAGTTGGTCGTCGGGCGCGCCCGCCGGATCCAGCGCTTCCTGGCCCAGCCGATGTTCGTGGCCGAGCAGTTCACCGGCCAGACCGGCATCTACACGCCGCTCGAGGAGACCATCTCGTCGTTCAAGGCGATCACCGAGGGCGAGATGGACGAGTACCCCGAGCAGGCCTTCTACATGGTCGGTGGCGCCGAGGACGTGAAGAAGAAGGCTTCGGAGCTGATGAAGGAAGGTTCGGCCGCCTGATGGCAAAGTCCTTCCAGCTCGACGTCGTTTCCCCCGAGGCCACGGTGTGGTCAGGTGAGGCGGACTTCGTGGTGGCACGGACGACCGAGGGCGAGATCGGGATCCTGGCCGATCACGAGCCGCTGCTGGCTGCGCTCACGACGGGTGCGGTCACGGTCGAGCACGGATCGTCGAAGACCACGATCGGCGTCTACGGAGGGTTTCTCCAGGTGCTGAACAATCAGGTGACGCTGCTCACCGACCGCGCCCAGATCTCGACGGGGTCCAAGGAGGAGGCCGTCGAGCTGGCGAAGACGCTGCAGACCGAGGGCGCCGAGTAACCGGGCCGTCCCCGATCCTTCACGGTTTCAGTCTCGCGGCGAACGCTGCGGTGGCGGCGGGGAGTCCGCGGCCAACGGCATCAGCGATCGCCGAGAAGAACATTCCCGCCAAGAATGACCGGGTTCGGACGGTGAGGTCGATGGAGACGTCGGTTCCTGACTCGGTCTGACCGAGTGCGACCTCGATCACGGCGATCAGTTCGCTGGTTTCGAGGTCGAGCTGCATGGACACGGGTTGGATGGCCCCGGCGACGCGGGCTTGCCCCCGGTACCTCTTACCGCCCACAGTGACCGAGAACAGGAAGGCCTCCAAGTGTCCTCCGTCGTCATGCGTGGCGTCTGTCACGTCGTCGACGCCGGCGATGCCCTCCCATGTTTCCGGGCGTTGCAGCGAAGTCCATGCCTCGGCGGGCGTCGCCGTCGTCGTGGCGGTGGCGTGGAAGGTCTGTTCCGGCATCGGCAGGCGAGCCTACAGATGCATGAACAGGATTCGTTTCGACGCTTGATGTCGGGGATCGCGTGCCGAGGCTCCAGCACTATCGTCGCAGCGATGTCTGGTCTCTTGGCGTTTCACGCGCACCCTGATGATGAAGTGATCCAAACCGGCGGCGTGCTGAGCAGAGCTGTCGACGCCGGCGAGCACGTCGTGGTCGTCACGGCCACTGATGGCGCCGAAGGTGAAGTGCACAACTACGACGAACCGGACTCCGTCAAGGCCCGTCTCGCCGAGGTGCGGGCCGAGGAGGTGCGAGCATCGCTCGATGTGCTCGGTGTCGAACACCACGTGTTCCTCGGGTATCGCGACTCGGGGATGATGGGTGAGGAGTCCAACAAGCATCCTGAGTGCTTCTGGCAGGCCGACTTCATGGAGGCGACCGGCCGCCTCGTCCGCGAGATCCGCCGCCACAAGCCGGATGTGATGATCATCTACGACCCGTACGGCGGCTACGGGCATCCCGACCATATCAACGTCCACCGGATCGGACTGGCTGCCTACACCGGCTGCATCGACCTCGGCCGGTTTCCGCTCGAAGATGGGGAAGAGGTGTGGGAGCCGAAGAAGCTCTATTGGACGACCTGGCCCCGGAGCCGCGTCATCAAGATGATGCAGGCGCGTTTTGCCGCCGGTGAAATCACCGAAGAAGAGCTGGCGGGTGCCCAGGATCGGGGGACACCCGACGAGTACATCACATGTTGGGTCGATGTCACCGACAAGGTCGACGTCAAAGAGAAGGCGTTGCGGGCGCATCGCTCCCAGATCCCGCTCGACTGGCCGTGGCTGAGGGTGGCTGAAGATCAGAAGGCCGAGACGTTCGGTCGTGAGTCCTTCGTGCGGGTGTTCACGCGTGTTCCCGCCCCTGAGATCGAAGACGATCTTTTCGCCGGTCTCCGGTGACCGCCGCCGAGCACTGGCAGACCGAGCTCGCGGCCTGGGCGATCCCGAACCATCTGCTGGCGGCCGTGGACGACTCGCCGTACCGCTGGCCGGTCGAGCTGTTCCGGCGGCGCAACATCAGTGCCGCCGAGTCCGAGGCCCCGCCGACGTTTGAGATCGTCTCCCGTCTCGCAGGTGCGGGCGGCTCCGTTCTCGACATCGGGGCAGGGACGGGGCGGGCATCGCTTCCGCTCGCTCTCAGCGGACACCCGGTCACTGCGGTCGAGAGGTCGGCCGAGATGGCATCGGCGCTCCGTGAGGAGGCCGCCGCGCTTGAGGACCGGTACGAGGTCATCGAGGAGGCGTGGCCCATGTCGACTGGTGTGTTCGACGTCGTCATGGCCGCCCACGTCGTCTACGACGTGTCCGCCATTGAGCCTTTTCTGGTAGCGATGGCCTCTCACGCCCGCCGCGGCGTGGTGCTGGAGATGACGGAGACGCACCCGTGGACCCCGCTCGGACCGTATTACCGCGCCCTGCACGGGATCGAGCGGCCGAAAGGTCCGTCGGTGGATGAACTCGTGGCGGTGATTCGCGAAGTGTTCGACGTCGTTCCGGAGGTCGTTCGATGGGAGCGCCCCGGCGGGACCTGGTTCGAATCGTGGGAGGAGATCGAAGAGGTGTACCGGCGTCGTCTCGTGCTTCCCCCCGATCGGGTCGGAGAGCTTCGCGCGCTTCTCGGTCCGGATCTCGAGGTCGTCGAGGGGCGGATGACCCTGGGCGACACCGTACGGCGCCTGGCGACGGTCTGGTGGTCAACAGCCGGATGATCCTGGGCGTCACCGTTCGCCGCCTGGCGACGGTGTGGTGGACGACGGGCGACTAGTTTTCTCATCATCATGAGTGCCTTTCTCCATCCCTTCAGTCCGCCTCGCATGACCGAGTTCGTCACCATCGTCGGTGGCGAAGGTGCCGAGATCTGGGACACGGACGGCAATCGGTACATCGATGGCATGGCATCGCTGTGGTACATGAACGTGGGACACGGTCATCCGCGGATGATCGAGGCCATCACCGCCCAGGCGAAGGCTCTCGCCAGCTATCACACCTTCGCCCCGTTTTCGAATCTCCCGTCCGAAATGCTGTGCGACACGATTCTCGAGCTGTCCCCGTTCGAACGAGGAAGGGTGTTTCTCACGTCCTCGGGCTCCGAGGCAGTGGACAGCGCCATGAAGATTGCCCGAATCGCCCAACGGGAGGCCGGCCGACCAGAAAAGACCATGATCGTCAGCCGCGAACACGGCTATCACGGGACCAACTTCGGCGGCACGTCCGCCCAGGGCATTCCGGCCAACCGCGAGGGATTCGGCGAGCTGGTGGGCAACGTGGTGAACGTGGCAGGTCCTGACATCGAGCCGATGGCCCGCCTGTTCGCCGACAAGGGCGACCAGATCGCAGCCGTGATCTCCGAGCCGCTCCAGGGCGCAGGAGGTGTCTTTCCTCCTCCCGAGGGCTACCTCGAAGGGCTGCGGGCGTTGTGCGACGCGCACGACGCCTACCTGATCTTCGACGAGGTCATCACCGGCTTCGGGCGTCTTGGGACCTGGTTCGGCGCACAGCACTACGGTGTGCAGCCCGACCTGATCACCTTCGCCAAGGCTTCGTCGTCCGGCTACATCCCGCTCGGCGGTGTGATCGTCGGTCCTGCTGTGGCGGATGCGCTCACAGCGAACGAGGGCTTCGCCCTGAAGCACGGCTACACGTACTCGGGTCACCCGATCGCCGCGGCCGCCGGCAACGCCGCGATCGCCATCCAACGAGACGAGGGCCTTCTCGACCTGGTCTCGTTGATCGAACGGCGTCTCGGCGAGGGACTCCGCGCCCTCCACGGTGACGGACTCGTCACCGAGGTTCGGGGAGCCGGGGCGGTGTGGGCGGTCCAGTTGGGAGAGCATCGGGACGTCATGAAGGACCGCGATGCTGCTCTTGCCGAAGGGGTCATCGTTCGCCCCCTCGGCAACTCACTCGTCATGTGCCCGCCGCTGGTGATCACCGGGGCCCAGGTGGACCGAATCGTCGACGTTCTGGCGACGGTGCTGTCGCGCTGACCGCTCGGTAAGTCGGACAACCAGGCACGAGATCACCCCTAACGTGGTGCCTTCCCGTGCTTCTCGTTCGTGATCTCCGTTTGGAAGTTGGCCCGCGCGTCCTGTTGGACGAGGCGAACTTCAGCGTGCAGGCAGGGGACAAGGTCGGCTTGGTCGGACGCAACGGTGCGGGCAAGACGACGCTCATGCGGACACTCGTCGGGTTCAGCCTCCCTGCCGGCGGGACCGTCACGCGGTCGGGCAATCTCGGATATTTCTCCCAGGAGGCCGCCCTTCCCGACCTGGAGTACCCGGGGATGACGGCACTCGAGCGGATCTTGGCCGCCCGCGAGATCGGAGCGATGCAGCGTCGCATCGAAGAGACCCGTCGCAAGATTGAACGACTCGATGGCGAGGCGCGGGATCGGGCGATTACCCGCTTCTCCCGACTTCAGGATGAGTTCGATGCCAAAGGCGGTTTCGTGGCCGAAGCCGAAGCCAAGCGGACCGCAGCCAACCTCGGAATCGACAACGACGATCTCTCCCAGCCTGTCGCCACGATGTCGGGTGGACAGCGGCGACGTGTCGAACTCGCCCGAATCCTGTTCGCCGAGACCGACGTCATGCTCCTGGACGAACCCACCAACCACCTCGACCTCGACGCCAAGGCGTGGATGGTCGAATACCTCGCCAACTACCGCGGGGCGTTGCTCGTCGTCTCCCACGATCTGCCGTTGTTGGATGAATCGATCACCTCCGTGCTCTCCCTCGAGAACCAGCAGATCGAGCGCTACAACGGCAACTACAGCTTCTTTCTTGCTGAGCGTGAGCGACGGCGCGCCCAGCGCGAGAAGGAGCGAAAGCACCAGCTCCAGAAGATCAACGCGCTCGAAGAAAACGTCAGGCGGTTCCGCGGGTCCACCGAGAAGATGGCGCGGCGGGCGCGCTCGATGGAGACGCGCGCCGAACGGCTCAAGCGGGACTTGGTCGAAGTCCAGGCGCGCGGCAAGGACGTGAGCGTCAGGTTCCCCCAACCCGAGGCATCCGGGCGGACGCCGTTGGAGGGCAAGTCGCTTGCCAAGTCCTTCGGTGACAATCTGGTCTTCGTCGACATCGACGTCGCGGTCGAACGCGGCGAGGCGATGATGATCATGGGACTCAACGGTGCGGGCAAGACCACCCTCTTGCGCATCCTGGCGGGGGTGGAGTCACAGGATCTCGGAGAGGTAGTCCTCGGACACAAGGCATCGCTCGGCTACTACGCCCAGGAGCACGAGCAGATCCACGCCGGAGTCTCGGTCTTCGAGCATGTCAAGCGCGTATCCGAAGGCATCCCAGATCAGAACATCCGGGCGCTGCTCGGCCACTTCCTGCTCGCTGACAAAGTGGACCAGGACGCATCGACTCTCTCGGGCGGTGAGAAGACCAAGCTCGCACTCGCCATGCTCATGACGTCGAGGCCGAACGTGCTGCTGCTCGACGAGCCCACCAACAACTTGGATCCCCAGGCCAAGAAGGCCCTGCTCGGCGCCCTGGCCACCTATCAGGGCACGATCATCCTGGTATCGCACGACACCGACTTCGTGGCCGAACTCGGTCCTGACCGGGCGCTCATGATGCCCGAGGGCGAATTGCACTACTTCGACGAGTCGATGCTCGACCTCGTGGCGATGGCCTGACGGATCAGTGAGGGGAAGGCTCAGGCGCCCTTGGTTGGAGGCGGCCCGTAGCGGTTGTCTGACTTCTTCCCCTCCAATAAGAAGAATACCAGGAGCGCCAAGTTTCCGAACGGGATGAGTGCAATGAGAAACCAGAACCCCGATCGGTCGGTGTCGTGCAGGCGCCGCACGCCCATCGCTACATTTGGAAGGATAAGTCCGAGGGTTAACAGAAATCCAAGTTCGTCAGAGAGGGTATACACAACCGCCTGTGTACCGAGGGCGAATAAGAACCACCACCAGAATTCCGACCTACTCGCCCTACCCGTAAAGGTTGCATAGTTCCGAAACCCCGACCGGATCGCTTCGTCGAAAGTCAAGCTTCCTCCTTTAAGAGCAGGCTCACATGATTAGGGAGCCGGAACGATGGTCCTAGTTTGCTCCGAGGTCCCTAGGTGCGGAATCGCCGTTCATAGCCTGGAGCAAGTGTTCGATGTTCTGGGCGCTCTCTGAGATCTTGAAGAGCACGAGCACGACTTCCAGGTAGAGTCTTGTCGCAACCACGAATATCAGGGCACCTACCGGTGCCACTATAAGAGCAATGATTATGCCTGTCCCGCCAGCTTGGCTCCCTGTCCAAAGGGTGAAAACTCCAGAGCAATGCCCCAATCACCGCGATGAAGTAGAAAAATCGCACCACGCGGATAGCGATAAACGAGCGAAACTCGAAGTCGAAAAGGGAAGATAGGAAACTGGTGGATGTAGGGGATTTGGTCGTCATCGGTTACCTCAACTAGCAGTGCAAAGATGAATCCTAGTGGGAAATAAGAGCGCGTGCCGTCACCACTTGGTGGGACTCCACGAGGAAGCGTGTCGGCTCTTCCTTCGGTTCGAAGCTGCGTTATCGGCGCGGTGGGCTTCCTTGAAAAATGTTAATGATTCCGACTGGTCAAGGCAGTGCCAGAAGTAGCGTGAGGGACCGGCCCGCTGCTCTTCACATCGAAAATCGGTCAACGACAACGGTACATCGATGCGATCACCCACCTGGGCCGTCCTGTCTTTCGGCGGCTTCTCACCAACCGAACGCAGGAGGGCTCAGCCCTCACCCACCGCGTTTCGCGTAGAACGATTTCTGTCACACCCCTTCGGTACGTTGGCGGGACAGATGCTCGACACGCCCGTTC
>JBBDQP010000099.1:71578-77389 GCA_040905965.1 Acidimicrobiia bacterium | reverse complement strand
TCAGGAAGCGCGGCGGGCCGCCACCATCCGCTCGCGGCGGACCCGACGACGCTCCCGTTCGGACATTCCGCCCCAGATCCCAAACTTTTCGCCATTGACGATGGCGTATTCGAGACAGTCGGCTTGGACCTCACATGCGTGGCAAATCCCTTTGGCCCGACGAGTCGACGCTCCCCGCTCGGGGAAGAACAGATCTGCATCTGCCCCTCGGCAGTTCGCGTAGTCCTGCCAGGAGAGCTCCACCACCGCCAACGCTTCGATGAGTTTGCTCTGCATGCGGGGGTCCCCCTCACATCGTTGTAATTACACCAGTGTGAGCATGACACACCGCGCGCGCGTCGTCAAGGGGACCAATGAAGCATTGATGAAATGGCAGTTGGCCTCAGATTCGGCATAATCGGCTTCGTCGTCGATCACGAGGTTGGAAGTGGCAGTGACCACAGGGTCGGAGAATCGCCGGGTCTTCTGGCCCGTCGAGTTCTATCGCTCCGCCGTCGGGAAGAAATGGGTGATGGCACTCACCGGCATCGTCTGGATGGGATACCTCTTCGCCCACATGGTCGGAAACCTCAAGATCTACGTGGGGTTCCTTCCCGAGTTCGGGGCCTACGAGATCGACCTCTACGGCGTGGCGCTGCGTGAACTGTTCTTCCCGATCTTCCCCCACTACGTCGTCCTCTGGATCCTGCGACTCGGGTTGATCGGCGCCCTCGTGCTCCACGTCCACGCCGCCTACAGCCTCACGATCATCAACCGGCAGGCGCGCACAGTCGGATACCAGGGTCCCCGGGAATATCTCGTGGCCAACTACGCCAGTCGCACGATGCGGTGGAGCGGTGTGCTCGTCCTGATCTTCATCGCCTGGCATCTCGCCGACTTCACATGGGGGATCGCACCGTTCGCCCCAGACGGTTGGGAACACGGAGCGGTGTACGACAACTTCGTCGCCAGCTTCAGCAGGGTGCCGGTGTCGATCCTCTACATCGCTGCCAACCTCGCCCTCGGGCTTCACCTGTATCACGGCGTGTGGTCGCTCTTCCAGAGCATGGGGATCAACAACCCCCGCTTCAACCCGTGGCGGCGGTACTTCGCCATCGCCTTCACTGCGATCATCGTCATCCCCAACGTGAGCTTCCCGATCGCGGTGCTCACAGGAATCGTGAGCTAGGAGCATGCCGATCACCCTCGACTCGAAAGTCCCCGCCGGCCCGCTCGCCGACAAGTGGACGAAGCACAAGTTCGACACGAAGCTCGTCAACCCCGCCAACAAGCGGAAGTACCGGGTGCTCGTCGTCGGTACCGGTCTGGCCGGGGCATCGGCGGCGGCGACGTTGTCCGAACTCGGATACAACGTCGACGTCTTCACCTTCCACGACAGCCCACGCCGGGCCCATTCGATCGCCGCCCAGGGCGGGATCAACGCCTCGAAGAACTATCGCAACGACGGCGACTCGGTGTTCCGACTCTTCTACGACACGATCAAGGGCGGCGACTACCGCAGCCGGGAGGCCAACGTCTACCGACTCGCCGAGGTCTCCGAGGCGATCATCGACCAGGCCACCGCCCAGGGTGTCCCATTCGCCCGCGAGTACGGCGGCCTGTTGGACAACCGCTCGTTCGGCGGCGCGCAGGTGTCACGCACCTTCTACGCCCGGGGTCAGACCGGACAGCAGTTGCTGCTGGGCGCCTACTCGGCGCTGATGAAAGAGGTGGCGTCGGGACGGGTCACCCTCCACACGAAGATGGAGATGCTCGACCTCGTCGTCAAAGACGGACGGGCGGTGGGCATCACCACCCGCCACCTCGGCACCGGCGAGATCCAGTCCTGGGCGGGACATGCCGTCGTCCTCGCCACCGGCGGATACTCGAACGTGTACTACCTGTCGACCAACGCCATGAACTGCAACGTCACTGCGGCCTGGCGGGCGCACCGCAAAGGGGCGCTGTTCGCCAACCCATGCTTCACCCAGATCCATCCCACCTGTATCCCGGTCTCAGACGAGTTCCAGTCCAAGCTCACTCTCATGTCCGAGTCGCTGCGCAACGACGGCCGTATCTGGGTGCCGAAGGATCCGGACGAGAAGCGGCCTGCCAGCCAGATCCCCAACTCGGACCGGGACTACTACCTGGAGCGGATCTATCCGGCGTTCGGAAATCTCGTACCTCGCGACGTCGCCAGTCGCAACGCCAAGACCCAAGTGGACTCCGGGCGGGGGGTCGGACCGCTGAAGAACGGCGTCTACCTCGACTTCTCCTCCGCCATCGACCGCCTCGGCCAACCGGCCATCGAGGAGCGGTACGGGAACCTGTTCGAGATGTACGAGCGGATCACCGACGAGAACCCGTACAACCAACCGATGCGGATCTACCCCGCGGTCCACTACACGATGGGCGGCCTGTGGGTGGACTACAACCTGATGACCACCATCCCGGGTCTGTTCTCGGTCGGCGAGGCCAACTTCTCTGATCACGGCGCCAATCGTCTTGGCGCTTCGGCCCTGATGCAGGGCCTGGCCGACGGATACTTCGTCCTGCCGTACACGATCGGCGGCTATCTGGCCGACTTCCTCAACGACCCACTGGTGCCCACCGACGACCCGGCATTCACCGACGTCACCCAAGACGTGACCGATCGGCTGTCCGGTTATCTCGCCAAGCGGGGCACTCGCACCGTCGACGACTTCCATCGCCAACTCGGCCGGGTCGTCTGGGACTACGTCGGGATGAGCCGGGACGAGACCGGCCTCAACAAGGCGTTGTCGGAGATCCCGGCGCTCCACGAGGAGTTCCGAGCCGACGTCAAAGTGTTGGGCACCGGCGATTCGGTCAACCAGACGCTGGAGAAGGTCGGAAGGGTCGACGACTTCTTCCAACTGGCGACCCTGATGGCGCGGGACGCACTCCACAGGGAAGAGTCCTGTGGTGGTCACTTCCGCGAGGAGTACCAGGATGCCGACGGAGAGGCGCTGCGCCGGGACGACGAGTTCGCGTTCGTGTCCGCCTGGGAGTGGAAGGGTGACGGTGCTGAACCCGTCCTCCACAAGGAGCACCTCGAGTTCGAGAACGTGAAACTGACCACCAGGAGCTACAAGTGAAACTCGTCCTCCAGATCTGGCGTCAGGCCGGACCGAACGCCAAGGGCAGTTTCGAGACCTACACGGTGGACCACATCGAGCCGGACATGTCGTTCCTCGAGATGCTCGACGTCCTCAACGAGCGTTTGACATTGCAGGACGAGGAGCCGGTGATATTCGACTCGGACTGCAGGGAAGGCATCTGCGGGACATGCTCGCTGATGATCAACGGCCAGGCGCACGGCCCGGAGTTGGGGACGGCCACCTGTCAACTGCATATGCGCAAGTTCTCCGACGGCGACACCATCGTGATCGAACCGTTCCGGGCGACGGCCTTCCCAATCATGCGCGACCTGATGGTCGACCGGGAAGCCATGGACGCCATCATCACTGCCGGCGGCTTCATCTCGATCCCCACCGGTTCGGCGCCGGACGCCAACGAGATCCCTGTGCCCAAGGAAGTCTCGGACACTGCGTTCAACGCGGCGGCGTGCATCGGCTGCGGAGCCTGCATCGCGGCATGTCCCAACGGCGCGGCCAACCTGTTCACGGCGGCGAAGATCGCCCACCTCAACCTGTTGCCCCAGGGCCAGGCCGAGCGGTGGGAACGGGTCACCCACATGGTCGACACGATGGAGACCTACTTCGGCTCCTGCACCAACCACGGCGAATGCGAGTCGGCCTGCCCGAAGTCCATCTCGATCGACTTCATCGCCATGATGAACCGCGACTACATCAAGGCGAAGTTCAAGAACCGCCGCACTGTCAGCCAACAAGGCTGAATCCGATTGGCCTCCTGCCCACCATCAAGCCCGGCTCCGGCAACACGACACACAGTGATCCCCTCAGGTTCTGGTCACTGCCGTCCGATAGTACAAAGGACTGGTTTCTGCCTTCGTAGAGCGTGGGCCAGACAGAGACCGAGCGCACTCGGGGAACCTCGTCACCCTGCGGGGTGACAAGGAATTGCTAGGGGGATCATGAGAACCGTTCGCGAGTCGAGAGAAGATGGCGCATCGCTCGTCGAGTTCGCACTCATCGCCCCGCTTCTCGTCCTGTTGTTGTTCGGAATCATCGAATTTGCCTGGGTGTTTGCCCAGAATCTCGACGTACGCCATGGAGCGCGGGAAGGTGCTCGTCTCGCCGCAGTCAATCATCCAGTCGGCCCGCTGTTCTCTCAGCCCGCCTCCCGCGACGCAGCCCAAACCTCCGCACTCGTCGCCGAGATCTGCAGTCGGATGGACCTCGCGGCAGATGCAACCGTGAGCTTGGCGAGCGCCGGCGGTATCGGTGACCCTGCAACTGCCACGGTCTCAGCACCGATCGACACGTTCACCGGACTTCTCGACTGGGCACTTCCCTCAGGAACGCCACTGAGTTCGTCTGTCGAAATCCGAATGGAACAGTACGCAGGGTGGGCTGACACGACATCGGTGACGGAAATCTGCCCCCCATGACCCACACCGAGAGCACGCCGACGACTGCCCACAAGAGAGACTCTCCGGAGCGAGGGGCAAGCCTCGTTCTCATCACGGCGTCCATGCTCTTGCTCATCGGCTTCGCCGCGGTCGCGCTCGATGCAGCCGGCGCCGGGTTCAATGAGCGACGGCAACATCAGAGCGCCGCGGACGTCGGCGCGCTCGCGGCGGTGCAGTTCGCGGTGCCCCGCGATCTCGGGAACGCGGCCTGCGGAAGCTATTCAGGCACGACCCTGTCGCGCTGCAACGGCGCAATCGAGGCCATCGAAGTCGCAAGTGCCACACTGGATGATCCCTCACTGGCCGACTGGTCAGACGGCTCTCGCTGTGGAACCCCCCCGGCCGGGTATGCCGTTTCTCCGATCTCGAATTGTGTGGCGTTCCTGGCAGGAAACCAACGCGCGTGGGTACAAATCCCGCTCGTCGACAAGCCGACCGCGTTCGCCGGGGTCATCGGCTTCAACACGATCGGCGTGACCGCTGATGCCATCGCGGGCACCAGCATCGGCGTACCCACCGGCGTTCTTCCATTTCTGCTTCCCGGAAGTGCCGCATCGACCGATTACAACTGCCTGAAATCGGGTAGCACGCCCGACTTTGGTGAATGTGCCGACCTTCCGAGCACCGGCAACTTCGGAACGATGGACTTCTACCTGTATGGAAATGTCGATTTCGGCTACACCGCGAAGTGCTCAGGCGATGAGAACGGTCGATTTGCAGCAAACCTCGCCCGTGGCGTCGACCATCCACTCGGAATGCACCCAACGGGCGTCGGTGCCGGCAAACTCGACGGCGCCTTTTGCCCGGAATTCTCCGCCGAGCCAGACATGGCCCGCGCTCAGCCCGGTGTGGGATCACAGGCGTCCTTCGAAGAGGGAATGCTCTATGGCGGAAGTGCGTACTCGACCGAACCGTATGACGGCCGTCTCGAGGATGCCGGCGGGTACCAGGTTCGTAACTCACAAGGCTCAACCGCAGCGGTTGTTCTCAACAACGAGCCGCTGTGGAATTACCTTCTCGCTGATCCACCCGGAACAGACTGCGACGGAGTCGACACACCAGAGGACATGTTGACGTGCATCTCCTGGGCCAAAGCCAACAGTCAGGTGATCTTCAAGTCGGGAATTGGCGGACTGGTGACAGCCCAGCGCTACGGATGGACTCCCGCAGTCTGGGAAGACGAATTCGGAACGCCATCCACGGACTATCACATCAAGGGATACACCCCCATCTATCTCGACACGACGCTGTACGGCTGC
>JBBDQP010000099.1:50303-71478 GCA_040905965.1 Acidimicrobiia bacterium | reverse complement strand
TCCTTCCCTTCCCTGCCGACGGGGCTCTCATAGAGGCATGAATGGGGCGGGCAGCGGAGGCTCTCCGGACGGAGTAGCCAATGTGGCATCGAGAGACAGGAACTGACCAGGGCGCGACTCTTGTCGAGTACGCGGTCGTTGCTCCGTTTCTCTTCCTCCTTCTCTTCGGAATCGTCGAGTTCGCCCTCCTGACCGCATCGTTCACAGGAGTCTGGACTTCGGCGCGGGAAGGTGCCCGCTACGCCACCACCGTTGGCGACTCGACCGTCACCCCGGGCACCCCCCGCTACCTCGACTGCGACGGAATCCGTACCTCCGCTCGCGGGCTGGTCGCAATCGGCAAGCCGACCAACGCCCAGATCGCGGTCGACTATTTCGATCCCCTCGGCATCCAGATCGCCGACTGCGACACCGCCGATCTCGCCTTCCCCACTCCGACCGAGTCCACCATTCACTCGGGAAGCACCGTCACCGTCACGATCACCAAGGAATACCAGACGATCGCGCCCCTGCTCGGACAGTTGCTCGACGGCATCACGCTCGATTCCACCCAGCGCCGCAGCATCCATCGGGGGGTCGTCGGTGGGAACTGAACGAGGAGCGGCCACCGTCGAACTCGCCCTGTTGGCGATGTTCCTCCTGCTCATCGTCTCAGGGATCGTCGACCTCGGGCAGGGCATGTACACCGCGATCGCCCTCGACGACGCCGTACAGGAGGGCGCGATCTACGCCGCCTTCACCGAAGACGCCGGAGGCACTCCCGTCACGGCCGACGACATCAAGAACCGGGTCGTCGCCTCCACCAGTGAGCCGGAACTCGATATCGCCAACGTCGTCGTCACCTGCGAGTCCCAGGCCAGGGCGAAACAGTCGGGAAGCCGGATCACCGTTGAAGCCACACACACGGTCGACTTGATCACACCGTTCATCTCCGACTGGTTCGGAGGCAGCCTCACGCTGCATCGAACCTCCGTCGCCGACCGGTTCTTCGCCAACTGTCCGGACGGGAGCACACCATGAGGCAGAGCGAAGAAGGCGCCGTCGCCATCACCGTTGTCGTCTGCCTGCTTTTCCTGATGGGGCTCACTGCGATCTCCCTCGATCTCTCGGCCGGGTACGAGAGTCGCCGCCAGACCCTGAACGCCGCCGACTCGGCAGCCCTCGCCGCAGCGTGGGAAGACTGCAACCCCGAGGACAGTGCCAATCCCGATCCGGAGGCGGCGGCCAAAGAGATCGCCACGCTCAACGGATTCGACGACGCCGACCCCGACATGGCGGTGCTCGTCACCGAACCGACGACCGGGCATTGGCAGGTTCAGATCTCGACCAAGGTGAACGCAGCCTTCGGAGCGGCGGCGGGGATCGACGAGGACGGGCAGTTCAACGTCGTCTCGCAGGCGACCGCCTTCTGTACACCACACCCGTTCCTCGGAGGCTATGCACTCATGGCATTCGGCCCCGAGATATGTGGCGGAGGCGTCGAACTCGACCTCTCCGGCGCCTCACAGATCATCAACGGCGGGCTCCACTCCAATGGGGACATCAACATCACGGGGGCCACCACCACCATCAACGGCGATGTGACCTACATAGGTGACTCCAACTACACCCCGTCGACGCAACTCGCCCTCGAGCCACCCAATCCGATGGACCTGGAGATGAGTGAGTTCGAACCGGGTGGAGACCGGGCTGATGCGGCAGCCGCACTGGGGGAGTACGTGTACGCCGTCGGCAACAACATCGACAACAACTACATGACGGCGAACGGCTACGCCACCGGCAGCGGCGGGAGCATCGAGATCACCCAGTCCGGGATCTACATGACCGACCAGAACATCAGTCTGAACAATGTGACGGCGGCGGCCGGAGTGACGGTCACGTTCGTCGCCCATGGCCAGATCTCGGTAAACGGCTCCGGCGACATCACCGCTTACGAGAAGATCGAGGTCGCTTCCGACCCGGGGATTCTCATGTTCTCGACCTATCTGCATCCCGACGACGGCGGACCCACCTGCACCGGCAACGCCATCCAGTGGAGCGTGTCGTCCGGCACCTGGACCGGTGTCATCTACGCCCCGTACGGTCAGGCTCGGCAGAGCTCTGCCTCGACCGCCACGCTGAATGGTTCGATCTTCGCCTACACGGTCGACCTCTCAGGTGCGGACTTCTCGATCTCCTGGCAAGACAACCCCGACGCCATCCCCACCTACGAGGTGGAACTGGTCTCCTGACCGGGATGTAGCCTGCGATCGTGTCTTCTCTTCCCCACTATCTCGTCGCCCTCATCACACCGTTCACCGCCGAAGGCGAACTCGATCTCGACGCCCACCGGCACAATGTCTCGACGCTGTGGGATCAGGGAATCCGGGGTTTCGTGATCGGCGGATCCAACGGGGAAGGCCCGTATCTCGAAACAGGTGAACGCCGGCTGCTCGTCGACGCAGCCACGGACGTCCTCGGGGCGGGCGGCCATGTCATGTGTGGCGTCATGGCCGAGACGATCCGCTCGGCGTTTTCTCAGCTGCACGAGGC
Source organism: Acidimicrobiia bacterium (assembly GCA_040905965.1). Classification (GTDB taxonomy): domain Bacteria; phylum Actinomycetota; class Acidimicrobiia; order Spongiisociales; family ZC4RG35; genus DATHWB01. The sequence continues at coordinate 68,946 of JBBDQP010000099.1, read as the reverse complement.
CGCCGACGCCGGAGCGGACTCGGTGCTGGTGCTGACGCCGACGACGCTCTCGCGCAATCGGACCGAAGTCGTCGAGCGATACTTCACGACGACGGCGGACGAATCGAGCCTCCCGGTGATGCTGTATTCAGTTCCGAACACCACGGCCGTCAACCTCGGAGAGGACGCCGTCGAGCGCCTGACCCGCCATCCGAACATCGTCGGCATGAAGGATTCCAGCGGAGACCCGGTCCGCATGCAGCGGCTGGTGGCTTCCACCCCCAAAGACTTCGTGCTGTGGAGCGGGAGTTCCCAGGCGTTGACCCTGGCCGTGACCGCCGGTGCCCACGGTGTGATCACCGGATCAGGGAACTATGCCCCCAAGCTCGTCCAGGAAACGCTGGCGACCGCCATGTCAGACCCGTTGGCCACCCGGGAATTGCAGTCGAAGTTGTCGACGATCAGCGGCGCCATCGAACCCCTGGGGATACCGGTCGTCAAGGCAGCGTCGGAAGCGGCTGGCCTCCGACCGGGCTTCCCCCGGCTCCCGCTGGTGGCACCGGATGCGACCGTCACAGCCGAGGTGCAGTCGCTCATCCGAGGCATTTGATCGTTCGCTCAAAAACACCGTCCGCTGCTAGTCTGCGGGCGATCCAGATCCCTGAGGAGCACACATGGCAGTCAAGTTTCTTTCCGCAGAATGGGCCCAGGCGGTCGAAGACGCACTCAACAGCCACCCCGGGTTCAAGAGCGCCATTGGCAACGCCGACCTCGGTCTCCAGTTCAACGTGAGCGATACCCCGGACGGTGATACCGCCTACTACCTGAAGTCATCGGGTGGCTCGACGGAACTGACGCTGGGCACACTCGACAACGCCGACGTGACCATCGGCCAGACCTACGACACCGCCTCGGCCATCGCCAAAGGCGACCTCAACACCCAGACCGCCTTCATGACCGGCAAGCTCAAGGTCGCAGGCAACCTGGCGAAGCTGATGATGCATCAAGCTGCCATCCAGCAATGGCAGGCGGCGACAGCAGACGTGGAAGTCGAGTACTGACCGACGCTGCCAGATCGACCTGGTGTAACGGCGGGCTCCGCTCGAGGACTCTCCTGGTAGAACACACAGTGGGAGTACGCGGTGAAGATGACACGCAGTCGCATCGGCTTCGTCTTGGGGCTTTCGCTTGGCCTGGTGATGGCAACCAGCCTGGCGCTCGCCCAAGAAGGCGAGCCTGCAGAGCCGGATACCGGACCGCCCGTCTTTGAAGAGGGCAACTTTCCGCCGGACAACCCCGGGGAATTCCCTGAGTTGGGCACCGACGAAGAAGACACGGGCCCGCCACCCTTCCTCGCGCATCCAGATTGGTCCCGCGGTACGCCGGGACCGCCGCCGTGGGCAGGGCAGGAAGACGGCGATCGGCCCCCCATGCTGAATCCTGATCACGCGGGTTGGAAGATCGGCACACCCGGACCGCCACCCTGGGCAGGGCACGACGACCCTGACGACGACCCGACCACCTGAGCGTCCATCGCTCACACACAACGCGAATCTGCAGCCCGGGGGGCACGGTCATGATGGCCGGGTCCCCCGGGCTTTTTGCGTCGGCACTCACTCGCACCATCATCGATGATTCGCCGTAGGAGGAACACATGGCAGAGATGCAATACCGACGGATGGGTTCGGCAGGGATCAAGCTCTCCGTGCTGTCCTTCGGGTCCTGGGTCACGTTCGCCAACCAGATGGACGTCGACGACTCGCTCGCCTGCATGCAGGCGGCCCACGATGCAGGAGTGAACTTCTTCGACAACGCCGAGGCCTACGCCGGTGGCGAATCCGAACGGGTGATGGGCAAAGCGCTCCGAGAACTCGGCTGGCCCCGCTGGTCGTATCTGGTCTCCACCAAGTTCTACTGGGGCATGCACGACGGCCCCAACACCCGCAACACCCTCAATCGCAAGTATCTGATGGAAGGCATCGACGCCTCGCTCGAACGATTCGGCCTCGACCATGTCGACCTCGTCTACTGCCACCGCCCTGACCCCGACACCCCTATCGAAGAAACCGTCTACGCCATGTCCGAGATGGTGTCCTCCGGCAAAGCCCACTACTGGGGGACGTCGGAATGGTCGGCCGCGGAGATCGCCACCGCCCATGGGATCGCCGTCCGCGACCATCTCCACCGGCCACAGGTCGAACAGCCGCAGTACAACCTCTTCGAACGTGACCGGGTCGAACGCGAATACGCCCGTCTGTACGAAGACATCGGGTTGGGCACCACGACGTTCTCGCCACTGGCATCCGGATTCCTGACCGGCAAGTACCTCGATGGAATCCCCGAAGGAAGCCGGGCAGCCACCACCAAGATCCTCGAAGGGCGGCTCTCCGACGAGGAGGCTGCCGAGCGAGTCAGGGGATTGGCCGCAGTGGCCAAGGACCTCGACTGTTCCCTGGCACAGTTGTCGATCGCCTGGTGCGCATCGAACCCGAACGTCACCTCGGTGATCACCGGTGCGAGTCGGGTTTCCCAGGTCGAAGAGAACATGGCTTCCCTGGATGTCATCGACGTCCTCACCGATGAAGTCAAAGAACGCATCGACGCCATCGCTGGCTGAGCCAGCCTCTCGCCGCCGTTCGCAATCTGTCTGGCGAACCTGTCAGGCATCCGCCCGAAGTAGTTCGACTGCAGCCTGAACAGACACCCCCTCTGACGAACCGAGGCCCCGGCGTTGAACCGCTGGGGCCTCAACCGTCAGATGAGACCGAGTTCGCGGACGGCGTCTCGCTCTTCTGCGAGTTCCGCAGCCGATGCGTCGATCTTGGATCGGGAGTAGTCGTCGATGTCGAGCCCCTGCACTATCGACCATTCGCCATCTTTGGTGGTGCACGGGAAGGATGAGATCAGACCCTCGGGCACGCCGTAGGACCCGTCCGAACGAACGCTCATCGACACCCAGTCACCGGCGGGGGTTCCATGAACCCAATCCCGCATCTGATCGATGGCAGCGTTGGCAGCCGAAGCGGCGCTGGACGCCCCGCGTGCCTCGATGATCGCCGCTCCTCGCTTGGCGACTGTCGGGATGAAATTCGAATCGACCCATTCGTGATCGTCGACGAGTTCGTAGGCAATGTGACCGTCCACCTCGCAGTGGAAGAGGTCCGGATACTGGGTGGTCGAATGATTCCCCCAGATGGTCATCTTTTGGATGTCTCTCACCGGCACCCCGACCTTCGCTGCCAGCTGGCTGATCGCACGGTTGTGGTCGAGCCTCGTCATCGCGGTGAACTGCTTCGGGTCGAGATCCGGGGCGTTGGTCATGGCGATGAGGGCGTTCGTGTTGGCCGGGTTACCCACGACGAGGATCTTCACGTCACGGGAGGCGGCGGCACTGAGCGCTCTTCCCTGCCCGGTAAAGATCGCTCCGTTGGCGCTGAGAAGGTCGGCGCGTTCCATCCCCGCCTTGCGGGGCATAGCCCCGACGAGGAGGGCGGCGTCTGCGTCTGCGAAGGCGGTCTCGGCATCGTCGGTCTTGACCATCCCGGCGAGGAGCGGAAAGGCGCAGTCTTCGAGTTCCATCGCCACACCTTCGAGTGCGCCGAGGGCGGGCGTGATCTCGAGCATCTGGAGGATCACCGGCTGGTCAGGTCCGTAGATCTGTCCGGACGCGATGCGGAAGAGGAGCGAATAGCCGATCTGACCGGCAGCACCGGTCACGGCGACACGTTTTGGGGATGTCATAGGGCGGAGGGTAGTGGGTACATCTCCCACCTATCGAGGGCGCGTCTCGACGAAACGGACGCTGGCGATCTCCGTTGTCGGGTGGCCCCTGATCTCGAGACGCTCGACGCGTGGACGGTCCGTGGACTCCTCCAGGACTATTTCGCCGCCGTCCCAGCGGACTGACCGATCATCCGCCTCGCCGCCGAGAACCCCGACGTAGAAGTCCGACCCTGCATCCAGGTCCGGCGTCGCGATCACGACCCGTTCCAGCGTCGCCGAGACGCCAGCGGTCGCAACGCAAGACTGATCCCACCACGGCCCGCTCTCGGACTGGTCGAAGATCATCAGCGCGTCGGGCAAAGCTGCCAGCCACTCGTCCATCGGTGGCGCCTCCCAGCCCGACTGGGCGATCTGGATCACCGTCCCGTGGGCATCCTTGGGATGGATGAACATCTCCTTCCATCCGGGATCGGCGAAGTCCGCACCCACCGGTTCGATCCCGATCGACTGCAGTCGCGCCTGCTCGACGACGATGTCGTCGGTCTTGAACGTGATGTGGTGCACACCGCCCCCGGTCGCCTCGACGAACCTGGCCAGGAAGTCGTTGTTCTCCGGCTGGTACGGCTCGAGGATCTCGACAGTCATACCGTCCAAGCCCCGTCCGAGTCGGACCTGCATGGCACGGAACCCTGCCCTCGGAGGCGTCCCGCCGCTCAGGACCAGCGCTCCCAACTCCCCCGTCAAAGCCTGCAGCACCGGACGATGATCCGGTGCTGCGATGGCAACGTGATCGAGCTTCACATCCGGTCGATCATCGCCGAGGCGAACTCCGAGGTCTTCACCTCGTTCGCACCATCCATCAGGCGAGCGAAGTCATAGGTGACGATCTTGTCGTCGATGGTCTTCTCGAGACTGGAGATGACCAGGTCGGCCGCCTCGTGCCAGCCCATGTAGCGGAACATCATCTCGCCGGACAGGATTACCGAACCGGGATTCACCTTGTCCTGGCCCGCGTACTTCGGCGCGGTGCCGTGGGTGGCTTCGAACACGGCGACGCCCGTGTCGTAGTTGATGTTCGCCCCCGGGGCGATCCCGATGCCGCCGACCTGGGCGGCGAGGGCGTCTGAGATGTAGTCGCCATTGAGGTTCATCGTCGCGATCACGTCGTAGCTGGCGGGGCGGGTGAGCACCTGCTGCAGCATGGCGTCGGCAATCACATCCTGAACGAGGATCTTGTCGCCCGGGTCGCCGCCGCAGTCCTCCCAGGAGACCGCGACATCACTGAACTCGTCACGGACGACTTCGTAACCCCAGGTCCTGAATGCGCCCTCGGTGAACTTCATGATGTTGCCCTTGTGAACCAGCGTCACCGACTTGCGGTTGTTGGCGACCGCGTATCGCATCGCCGCCCGGACAAGACGCTTGGAACCGGTGACCGAGATCGGCTTGATGCCGAGTCCGGAGTCGCGCCGGATGTCCCAACCGAACTGTTCCTCCATGAAGTCGAGAAGCTTGCCTGCCTCGGTGCTGTTCGCCTCGAGTTCCTTGCCGGCGTAGACGTCTTCGGTGTTCTCGCGGAAGATCACCATGTCGACCAGAGCGGGCTCCTTGACCGGCGAGGGAACGCCCGTGAACCAGCGGACCGGGCGGACGCAGGCGTAGAGGTCCATCGTCTGACGGAGTGCGACGTTCAGGGAGCGGATGCCACCTCCGACCGGGGTGGTGAGGGGGCCTTTGATGCCGACCAGGTATTCGCGGAAGGCGTCGACAGTTTCGTCTGGCAGCCACGAGCCTGTCGCGTTGAAGGCCTTCTCACCGGCGAGGACTTCCTGCCAGGCGATCTGACGCTGCCCGCCATAGGCCTTGGTGACCGCCGCGTCGAAGACCCTGACCGCCGCAGCCCAGATGTCGGGGCCGATGCCGTCGCCTTCGATGAAGGGAACGATCGGGTCGTTCGGTACCTCGAGGCCCGACGGCCCCATGGTGATGGCGGTGCCCATGGTGGTTCTCCTGTCCGTTTTCTGCGTTCGCCGAGGCTAGTTCCCACACCACCCCCACGATCCAGACCGACTTTTTAGCGAACCAGCGCTTCATTAATGAAGCGCAACGCGTACCAAAAGCGATCGAAGGGTTTCGAATTCGTTCATCGGCGATCCGGATGAGCCGCTCCCGACCAGCGGTTGACCACCACGACCAAGGAGAACCGAATGTCGAACCGTCTCAAGCTCGTAATCGCCGTACTCGCCGTCCCTGCACTCGCCCTTGGGTGGTGGCTGGGCTCGCCGTTGTTCCTCGACCGTGCTGTGGACGAGGCGTTCCCGATCTCAGCCCCGGTCGCCGCCGAAGCAGCCCCGACGACCACTGTTGCCACTGAGCAAACTGACCCCGTAGAGATGTCCGAGGAGACAGCCGAGGGCTCAGACGAGGTCGAAACCGAAGACACGACAGAGGAGCCCGGACCGCTCACGCTGTCCACCGGAGCTTTCCAGGACGCTGACTCAAATCACCGAGGCTCCGGTACAGCGACCATTTACGAACTCGAGGACGGATCACACCTCCTCCGGTTCGAGGATTTCGAAGTGACCAACGGACCCGACCTCAGAGTGATCCTCGTGCCGAATGGAGACCCACAGAAGGCGGACGACATCGCCGGTTACCGGGAGTTGGAGCCGCTGAAAGGCAACGTCGGGAATCAGAACTACGAGATTCCGGCCGATGTCGACCTCAGCCTGTACGGCAGCGTGGTGATCTACTGCAAGCCGTTCCACGTCCTCTTCGCGGTCGCCTCGTTGGAGACCTGAACCGCGTTTTGGTACGCGAAACGCTTCAATAATGAAGCGCTGGTTCGCTAAAAAGCGGCTTCGGCGGTGTTGTGGAGGAGCATGGCGATGGTCATGGGGCCGACGCCGCCGGGGACGGGGGTGACGGCTCCCGCCACCTCGACGACCTCGTCGAAGTCGACGTCACCGACGAGACCGTCGTCAGTGCGGTTGATGCCCACGTCGATGACCGTCGCGCCAGGACGCACCCAATCACCCTTGATCATCTTCGGGCGGCCGACGGCGGCGATGAGGATGTCGGCGGTCGCGCACAACTCCTTCAACCCGGTGGTGCGGGAGTGGGCGAGGGTGACCGTTGCATTGCGGTCCTTGCTTCCGAGCATGATCGCCAAGGGCCGACCCACGAGGAACGACCGCCCCACCACCACCACATTCGCCCCGTCCGTCTCGATCCCGTAGTGGTCGAGGATCCTGAGGGCGCCTGACGGCGTGCACGGCCGCGGCCCCGGACGATCCAGCACCAGGTTCCCAAGATTCACAGGGTGGAGCCCGTCGGCATCCTTGGCCGGGTCGATGTGCATGACGGCTGCCTCGCCGTCCAGATCACCGGGAAGCGGGAGCTGCAGCAGGATGCCGTGCACCGACGAGTCCGCCGACAGGTCGTCGAGCAGCGATTCGACTTCCTCCTGCGAGGCGCTCGCATCCAATTCGTGGTGGAACGAGGCGATCCCCACCTTCTCGGCAGTGCGACGCTTGTTGCGGACGTAGACGTGGGATGCCGGATCGTCGCCCACCAGGACGGTGGCGAGACCCGGAATCACACCGCGCTCCCTCAATTCTGCGACACGGGCCGCCACTTCCTCGTGCACCGCGGCGGCAACCGCCTTCCCGTCGAGGATCGTCATCTCCACTCCCTCACAGTCAATGGCGGAACTGCCGTTCCCCCGTGAACATCATTGCAAGCCCCAACTCATCAGCCCGAGCGATCACGTCGTCGTCACGCATCGCCCCGCCGGGCTGGACGACCACGGACACCCCCGACGCCTCCGCCGCGTCCAGGCCGTCCGGGAACGGGAAGAAGGCGTCCGAAGCCATGGCCCCACCGGCCGCCCTGCCCGCCGCCTTGCCAACCGCGATCTCCCCAGACTCGACCCGGTTCTGCTGTCCCGCTCCGATCCCCCACGCCACCCCGTCCTTGGCCAGGACGATCGCGTTGGAACTCGTATGCCCGCACACCCTCCATGCGAATCGGGCGTCGGCCTGCTCCCCCGCACTCGGCTGCCGCTTGGTGACCACCTGCCAGTCGTCCGTCGTGAAGCGGTAGTCGTCTTGGACGAGCCATCCGCCGTCGATCTGCCTGTGATGGAGGACTCCCTCCATCGGCGGTGGCGCCTCGAGTACCCGCGTGTTCTTCCTCTTGGCTGCCAACTGTTCGATGACGCCCGGCTCGTAGCCGGGAGCGATCACCACGTCGGCCTGGGCGGCTTCGGCCATCCGGGCGGCAGTGTCGAGACTCACCCGTGCCGAGAACGCCACGATCCCGCCAAACGCAGAGCGTGAGTCGCACTCGAATGCCCGCTGATAGGTCGCCGCTTGATCGCCGCCCACCGCCGCCCCGCACGGGTTGGCGTGTTTGACGATGACCACGGCGTGCGTTCCGGGCGAGGCGAGGTCGTAGGCCATCTCCCAGGCTGCCGAGGCGTCGAAGAGGTTCAGATAACTGAGCGGTAGACCCTGGAGCTGGGTGACCCCGTCCCACCACGATGTGGTGTGCGCTTCCCGATAGCGGGCGCCGCGCTGGTGCGGGTTCTCGCCGTAGCGAAGGACGTCGGTTCGTTCGAGGGCAAGCACCCTGTGCTCCGGCAGGTCGCCCCCGTCTTCGAGCCAGTTGACGATTGCCGCGTCGTAGGACGCGGTGTGGAAGAAGGCCTCGCGGGCGAGCCGTTCCCGCAGCGCCTCGTCCAGGCCACCGGCTTCGACTGCGGCGGCAACCGCCTCGTACTGCGACGGCGAGGTGACGATCCCCACCCAGGCGTGATTCTTGGCGGCGGCACGCACCATGGCCGGACCGCCGATGTCGATCTGTTCGATGATCTCGGACCGGCTCACGCCGGGACTCGCCACCGTCTGGCGGAACGGATACAGATTCGAGACGACCAGTTGAAACGGCCGGATCCCGTGGGCGTCGAGATCGGCGACGTGGTCGGCTTGCCCGACATCGGCGAGGATGCCGCCATGAATCGACGGGTGCAGAGTCTTCACCCGGCCACCGAGCATCTCCGGAGATCCGGTCACCTCCTCGACGGACACGACCGGTAGGCCCGCTTCTTCGAGGGCGCGGGCAGTGCCACCCGACGAGACGACTTCGACGCCCGCCGCCACCAACCGGCTCACGAACGGGATCAAGCCCTGCTTGTCAGACACCGAGACGAGGGCCCGAGTCACCGAGACGACACTCACGACCACACCACCCGTCTTCCCACCACCGTCAGCCGACCCTGGGCGAGGGCGGACACCGCCTCGGGATAGAGGCGATGCTCAACCTCGTGGAGGCGCTGATGCAGGGTGAACTCGGTGTCGTCATGGGCGACGGTGACAGCCTCCTGCGACACGATCGGGCCATGGTCGACTCGTTCGTCGATGAAGTGCACCGTGACGCCGGTCACGCGCACGCCGTGGTCGAGTGTGTCGGCGACGGGCGTGTTCCCGGGGAAGGCCGGGAGAAGCGACGGATGGATGTTGAGGATCCGGTGAGGAAACCGCAAGAGCGCCTCTGGGCCGAGGATCCGCATGAACCCGGCGAGGACGAGAGCCTCGGCACGGGCGTCTGCGGCCGACTCGCACACTGCATGGGTGAAGCTGCGTCGATCGGCGTTCCATTCCACGACGGAGATCGGGATATCTGCGGCCTGTGCCCGGGTGAGGGCGCGCACCCCGGAACGATCCGAGATGACGACCGCAATCTCATAGCCGGCGGCATCGCCCGCCTGATCGATGAGCGCTTGGAGATTCGTGCCCGATCCGGACACCAGCACCGCAATCCGGATGGTTCCGCTCCCTGTGGTCGGGGGCGAGTCTAGAAGTCTCAGCCTGTCCTCCTACCGTGCGGGAATGCGCCAACAGTCGTACAACACCTTCGACGACTACGACCGGCTGGCCGACGCCATCCTCGCCGACTGAGGATTCGTCGCCCAGGCGCGATACGGTCCCCAGCGATGTCATTTCCCGGACCAACCGAACTTGGCCGCGGCCTGGTGCTCGCCGGAGCTGATGTTCCGACCGAGTTCGCAGATGCGCCGGTCACCGAAGTCGACGACACCCTCATCGCCGACCAACGCAGGCTGGCCGAGACGGTGGACCGTCTGCACCGGCTGTGGACGTCACGCACGCCACATGTCGTGGTGCTCGCTGCCGACAACAACTCGCTGAGGGGTGCCGAGACGGTCGAGACGCCTCCATGGGAACTCGGCGCTGGATTCACGCTGCTGACCGAGCGGCTGCATTTTCTCGTCTGGGCGAACACCTGGGATGGACGAGCAGGGGAGCCGATCTGGTGGTGGGCGAGAAAGGCGGAACGCCTCGGATGCGAACTATCCGACGTCGCCGATGTACGGCTCGCCGACGGACGGGAGGTGTGGATCGACGCCGGTCCCCGTGGGCCACTCACCATTCCGTCCATCCACGCCGAGACGGTGTCCGCCGGCGTGCTGACTGTCGCGCCCGCCGTGGAGTCCAGTCAGGCGTCGCTCTCGCCGTCTCAGCTCGAGGCGGTTGACCACGGATCAGGACCGGCGCGCGTCATCGCGCCTGCCGGATCCGGCAAGACCCGCACACTGACCGCCCGGCTGCTGGAACTGACCGACCGGCGCGGATACGAACCGCAACTGGTCACCGCCCTCGCCTACAACAACCGGGCGGCGGCCGAGATGCGAGACCGGATCGAACGACCCGACCTGCAGATCCGCACGTTCCACTCTCTCGGGTGGGCGATCCTGCGCGAGGCTCGACCGGGAATCACGCTCATCGACGAGTCCCAGGTCCGATCCACCCTCGACCAACTGGTCCAGGGGCGCCGTCAGGTGAACACCGACACGATCGGCCCGTACATCGAAGCACTCGGCGAGGTCCGGATCGGGCTGCGCTCTCCTGACGAGGTCGAGGCCGATCGTGACGACGTCGACGACTTCCGCCGTGTCTACAAGCTCTACCGGGACCGACTCGAACGACAGAATGCGGCAGACCACGACGAGCAGATCTTCGGAGCCATCAGCGCGGTCCTGGCTGATCCGGATCTGCGGGCCAGATGGCAGCGGCAATGCACCCACCTTCTCGTCGATGAGTTCCAGGACCTGACGCCGGCGTATCTCCTCCTCATCCGGTTGCTGGCATCGCCCGGTCTGGACGTGTTCGGGGTGGGTGACGACGACCAGACGATCTACGGCTACGCCGGGGCGGATCCGGAGTATCTGATCGGGTACGACCGCCTCTTTCCGGGCGCGTCCGCCTACCAACTCGACGTCAACTACCGCTGCCCGCCCGAAGTGGTCACGTCGGCGACCAACCTGCTCCGGAACAACGTGCGGCGGATCGACAAAGAGATCAGGCCGTCACGAGAACCAGACGGATCCGGCTTCCGAATGATCGATGCAGCCGACACCGGGCTCGGGCTGGAAGCCGCCGCCATCGTCACCGCCCTCTTGGAGGAGGGAGCCGAGCCGGGTGACATCGCAGTCCTGTCACGGGTGAACTCGGCCCTGCTGCCGGTTCATGCCGCTCTCGCCGAAGTCGGGGTGCCGTTCTGGTCACCGCTGGGGACGTCACTGCTCGATCGGACGGTGCTGCGGGCGATCCTGGCCTGGATCCGAATCGCCCGGGCACCAGAGCGAATGGCGAAGCGGGACGTGTCCGAGGCCATCCGCCGCCCCCACCGGCGGCTCAACCGAGTGTCATGGGAGCTGTTGGGACGAGGCGGCCACCTCTCCCTCGACGACGTGATCCGGGCGGGACGCGAGCTGGACGGCCGGCAGGGCACCGCGTGGGACGAGTTCACGGCCGACATCCGCATCGCCAGCCAGGCGGCGGAGCGCAACGACGCTGCCGAGCTCCTCAACGTCCTCATCGACCGGATCGGCATGTCGCGGGCGGCCAGCGCACTCGACTCGGGGCGCAACCGGGCCGATCGCTCCGCCCAGGCCGACGACCTGGTGGCGGTTCGACGCGCCGCCACCATCCGACCGCAACTCGACGGCTTCGAAGAGTGGCTGGGAAAGATCCTCCGAGCGCCCCGTACCGAGGCGGGAGTGCATCTCACCACCATTCACCGGGTGAAGGGCCTCGAATGGCCGCACATCGTCGTGTTCGGTGTCGAGCGCGGACTAATACCGCATGCGCTCTCGGACGACGTCGAAGAAGAACGCAGGGTGTTGCATGTGGCGATCACCCGCGCGTCGGAGTCGACCACCGTCCTCTCCCCCACCGGGCGGCCATCCCCGTTCCTGGCAGAACTGCGTGGTGAGGCACCGGAGCGGGGGGTCACGATCGTTCGTACGCCGGCTCGACCACAGACAGGGATGGTCGTCGAAGTGGGCATGGTGGTCCGCATCTCGGGAGGATTCGCCGGCACGGTCATCGAGATCGACGAGGTCGGGGCGACCGTCGAACTCTCCCCCGGACCGGGTCAACTCCAGGTGCGATGGGGCGACACGATCACCACGCCCGCGGGGACCGGACCGATGATGCCAGTGGTCGACGTCGGTGGCCCGGTCGACGCCGACCTCTTCAGCCGGCTCAAGCAGTGGAGGCTCGAGACCGCCACCCGAAAGTCGGTCCCCGCCTACGTCGTCTTCTCGGATGCCACGCTCGAAGCGATCGCCGTCGCCCGACCTCGAAACGAATTGGAGCTGTCGATGATCAAAGGGGTCGGACCCGCCAAGCTCGACACCTACGCAGAGGACATCCTCGATCTCGTATCGGCTGACTGAACGCACGAATACCCGTTGCCAACCGCTTCGGCGACAATCCCGACATGGGTGTGCGCCACTTCCCCGAGGTGATCCGGCGGCGGGTAATCCGCGCGGCGACGTCGCCGTTCGGGCATGCCGACTATCCGCTCGCCAACACCCTCGCCCATCGTGGCGACCCTGGATTATTCGGACCAGGTGCGGCGTCGTGGGAGATCATCGGAGACGTGGCCGCCTTCGCCGGAGGCATCAGGGCGCTGTTGATCCAGGCGGCCCATCCCGAAGTCGTGGCCGGAGTCGAAGAACACTCGCGATATCGGGAGGATCCGCTCGGACGCCTCTCACGCACTTCGGCGTATGTGACCGCCACGACATACGGGGCGATGCCGGAGGTCTCCGCAGCCGTCGCCATGGTGCGGGGAGCGCACAAGGGTGTGGCAGGACAATCGCACCGTGGGCAGCGCTACTCCGCGGCGAACCCTGAGCACGCCGCCTGGGTGCACAACGTCCTCACCGACTCGTTCCTCGCCGCCTACGAAGCGTTCGGACCTCGGCCGCTGCCGACAGGCGACGCCGACCGGTTCGTGCGAGAGCAAGCCGTCATCGGCCGGATGCTCGACGCCGACCCGGTGCCCGAAACCGCCAGTGAACTCCGGGCGTGGGTGGCGGATCACCCGGCTCTCGACGTCTCGCCCGGGATGCAGCACGCAGTCGAATTCCTCACCGACCCGCCACTCACCGCAGGACAGAAGGCGGGGTACAAGCTCCTTTCGTTGGCAGCGGTGTCGACCATCCCCGAGCGCATCCGCGAGATCCTCGGCCTGAACACGTCCGTCGTCGGAGTGGGGGCGGGGTCGGCGACGCTGGGGCTCCTGCGGTGGGCGCTCGGGTCCTCCCCCTCCTGGCATGTCGCGTTGATGCGGGTCGGCGCACCCATCCCCGACGGGCTCTTCACACAACGTGTGACCCACGCGTGAGCCCACGGCGTGGTTGAGTGGGGAATCGAGGAGGATCCATGCTCACCAGCGACGACATCATCAAAGACTTCGAACGAAACCGGCGAATCGTCCACGCCCAATGCGATGGTCTGACGACCGAGGACTCCCTGATCCAACCGCCCGGAGGCGGGAACTGTCTGAACTGGACGGTCGGTCACCTCGTCGTCCATCGCGACAAGATCCTGCACGCGATGGGCGCCGTTGGTGTGCTGGACGAGGTCACCTTCCAGCGCTACACCAACGAGTCGGACCCAGTCACCGGCGACGGCCCTGACATCCGCAGCCTGGACGACCTGTTGGACGCACTCGACGAGACCCAGGAGCGAATCAGCGCGGCGGTGCCACTCGCCGATCTCGACGCCCCGTTCGAACACGAACGCTTCAAGACGGTGGGAGAGAGAGTCCACTTCTACTACTTCCACGACACGTATCACACGGGTCAGACCGAACTGCTCCGCTCGCTGGCAGGCAGGACCGACAAGGTCATCTGACCCCCTAAGGTCGACCCATGACCGACAACGCTGCTGCACACAGAGAACTCGTCGACCTGCTGGGGCTCGTCCACGCACCGGTGGCCATCACCCTCCACGACGAGGCACCCACCGGCGTCGATTGGTTCGACGCCCCGATGACCGAACCCACCGAAGACGGCCGATCGGGACGAGTCCCGGCATCTTGCGTGTTCTGGGCGAGCGCTCACGAGGCAACGTTCGCGACCGCGCCGGAAGATCACGGCAACTGCTCGGTGGGCCGCTTCACCCACGGGATGGTCGGAGCCGAGGGAATCCTCGACAAGACCGACGTCGGCACGCTGCTCGAGGTGGGATGGGTGACGATGGAGGCGTTCGCGGGGGTGGCGGCCCTGGAACGCACACCTGCCGCCATCACCTACGGCCCTCTGGCAGAAGCAGACACCGACCCTGATGTGGTGCTGTTGAGGATCTCGCCCAAGCAGATGATGGAGATCGCCGACGCCATCGCCGTCGAGTTCTCGGGCAAGCCGCAGTGCCAGATCATTCCGCGGGCGGCCGAGCGCAACGTCGTGGCCGCCTCGATGGGGTGTGCGCTGTCGCGGGCGCGCATCGGGATGAGCGACGACGAGATGACGTGCGCCATCCCTGCTGGTCGCGTCGACGAACTACTCGAAGGCCTCCGCTCCGTCAGCCGGGCAGACAAGGCCGTCGTCGGCTACGCCCTCGCCGACAAAGCCCGCTTCTAACCCAAACCCAGGGTTCAGGACCACCTATACGGCGGGTTTCTCGCACCAGTTCAGGAGTTGAGGGCCTCGAGCATCGCCGTGCCCATGTCGGTCGGAGTCGGGGCCACCACGATCCCGGCAGCCTGCATCGCTTCGATCTTCGCTGCCGCAGTACCCTTCCCGCCCGACACGATCGCCCCGGCATGACCCATTCGCTTGCCAGGGGGAGCGGACGTCCCGGCGATGAAACCGGCGACCGGCTTGCTCATCTCGGACTTCACGAACTCGGCGGCCTCCTCCTCGGCGGTGCCACCGATCTCGCCGATCATGATCACACCCTCAGTCGACGGGTCGTCGTTGAAGAGCCGCAAGACATCGACGAAGTTCGTTCCGTTCACCGGGTCGCCGCCGATTCCCACCGCAGTCGTCTGACCGAGACCCAGTTGGGTGAGTTGATGGACAGCCTCATAGGTGAGCGTGCCTGAGCGGGACACCACGCCCACCCGTCCCGGCTGGTGGATGTAGCCGGGCATGATCCCGATCTTGCACTCCTTCGGAGTGATCACACCCGGACAGTTCGGACCGACCAGCCGGGTGGGCGTCGACTCCAAGTAGCGCTTTGCCCGGATCATGTCGGCCACCGGAATGCCTTCGGTGATGCAGATGACCAACTCGATACCGGACTCCGCCGCTTCCATGATCGCGTCGGCGGCGAACGGTGGCGGCACGTACACGACACTCGCATTGGCGCCGGTCGCCTTCACCGCATCGCGGACCGTCGCAAAGACCGGAATCTCCACCGAATAGGTGTCCGAACGGCCGTCGACCCCGCTGTGATCTGTCTCGCCAGTGAACGACTCCGTCGAACCTGCCCGGGTCGGATGCACGGCGCCGACCATCTGGGTGCCATAGGCGATTGCCTTGTCGGTGTGGAACCGTCCGGTCTTGCCGAGACCCTGGACGAGGACCTTCGTGTTCTTGTCGATCAGCACACTCATCGCGCCAGCTCCACGATCTTCGCCGCTCCGTCCTTCATGTCTTCCGCCGCGATCACGTCGACCTCGGAATTGCGGATGATCTCCTTGCCGAGTTCGACGTTGGTGCCTTCGAGCCGGACGACCAGCGGCACTTCGAGGCCCACTTCCTTCACTGCTTCGACGATCCCGGTGGCGATCGTGTCGCAGCGCATGATCCCCCCGAAGATGTTGACGAAGATGCCTTTCACGTTCGGATCAGCCGTGATGATGCGAAACGCCGTCGCCACCTGCTTGGCGTCCGCGCCGCCCCCCACGTCCAAGAAGTTGGCGGGCTCGCCTCCCACGTGCTTGATCGTGTCCATCGTGGCCATTGCCAGTCCGGCGCCGTTGACGAGACAGCCGATCGTCCCGTCGAGAGTGATGTACGAGAGGCCGGACTTCTTCGCCTCGAGCTCGGCGGCGTCCTCCTCGGATTCGTCCCTCATCGACTCGACGTCCGGATGGCGGAAGAGGGCGTTGTCGTCGAACGCCATCTTGCCGTCGAGAGCCATCACCGCCCCGTCCTTGGTGACGACAAGCGGGTTGATCTCAATCAGGTCGGTGTCCCAGCTCTCCGCCGCCTTCGACAGAGCGGTGACGAAGCGGACGAAGTTCTTGGCGGCGTCACCGTCCAAGGCCAGACCGATCGCCAGCCGGGCCGCCTGAAACCCGGCGAGTCCGATGGCGGGGTCGATCGCCTCGCGCAGGATCTTCTCGGGGGTTTCTTCGGCAACCTTCTCTATCTCCATGCCGCCTTCCGTCGACGCCATGACGATGTTCCGGCCGATCGAACGGTCGAGCAGGATCGACAGATACAGCTCCCGGTCGATGTCGATGCCCTGTTCGATGTACAGGCGGTTGACCTTCTTGCCCTTGTCGCCCGTCTGGATCGTGACGAGGGTCGAGCCCAGCATCAGACCAGCGATCTCGCGTACCTTCGCCTCGGTCGCCTCGATCCCTCCCTCGATCCCGTCGAGGACGACGTTCACGCCACCGACCTCGGGGTGCTCCTTGAAACGGCCCTTGCCGCGACCCCCGGCATGGATCTGTGATTTGACCACGACAACCGGGTTGCCGGATTCTTCGACGAGGGGGCGCACGGCGGCTACCGCATCGTCGACCGTCGTGACCACCGTGCCCGCCGGAACGGAGATTCCCTGCTCTGCCATGAGCTGCTTTGCCTGGTATTCGTGGATCTTCATGACGCGAACTCCGCCGTCATGTGGCTTCCTTTCCTCGTGTGCGAATGTTCTGCTCGACCCATCCGGCGATCTCGGACAGGGGTGAGCCCGGGGTGAAGATGGCCGCCAGACCGGCGGATTCGAGTTCGGCGACGTCGTCGTCCGGGATGACGCCACCGCCGAAGACGAGGATGTCAGAGGCGTCCTGGTCGGCAAGGAGTTGAACGACCCGGGGGAACAGGGCCATGTGCGCCCCCGAGAGCGAAGACAGGCCGATAGCGTCCACGTCCTCCTGCAGTGCCGTCTCGACGATCTGCTCCGGGGTTTGGTGCAGCCCGGAGTAGATGACCTCGTTCCCTGCGTCGCGCAACGCTCGGGCGATCACCTTGGCACCACGGTCATGGCCATCGAGACCTGGTTTGGCGATGAGAATGCGACGGGGCACGGCACGTCAGGTTACCCACGGCACCGGATGCTCCAATCGGGACTGGAGTAGGTTGGTGACAAGACGAGTTCCAGGAGCATGATGTCCAATCTTCACGCAGTTGCCGCGGCCGGCCAGTCCGTTTGGTCCGACCAGATTTCCCGCCGAATGCTCGACAGCGGTGAGCTCGACCGGCGGATCGCCACCGACGCCGTCACCGGTGTGACCTCCAACCCGTCGATCTTCGCCAAGGCGATCGTCGGATCCGACGACTACGACGACCAGCTCGACGAACTCGTCGGCCGTGACGCCTCCACCAAGGAGATCGTGGCTGCCCTCATGACCGCCGATCTCCAGCGAGCCTGCGACGCGCTGGCGCCGGTATGGGAGCGAACGGGAGGGCGCGATGGTCACGTGTCGGTAGAGGTGGATCCCGAACTGGCGCATGACACCAGCCAGAGCGTGGCCGAGGCGAGGGAATGGGTGAAGCGGATCGACCGACCGAACCTCCTCGTCAAGATCCCGGCCACCAAAGCCGGCATCCCGGCGATCGCTTCACTCATCGGCGAGGGCATCTCGATCAACGTGACGCTCATCTTCTCCCTGGACCGCTATCGGGAAGTGATGAACGCCTATCTCACGGGGCTTGAATCGTTCAAGGCGGTCGGCGGTGACCTGTCGAAAGTGACTTCGGTGGCATCCTTCTTCGTTTCCAGGGTCGACAGCGAGGTGGACCCGCGGCTCGAAACGATCGGCAGCGAGACGGCCCTCGAACTGCGCGGGAAAGCCGCGATCGCCAATGCACTCGCCGCCTACGACGAGTTCCTCCTGGCCTTCCGAGGACCGCGCTGGGAGGCGCTGGCGTCGGCCGGCGCTCGTATCCAGCGGCCGCTGTGGGCATCGACGTCGACGAAGAACCCGGAGTACCCGGACACGCTGTACGTCGACAAGCTTGTGGCGCCGCACACCGTCAACACGATGCCGCTGGAGACGATCGACGCCTATCAGGACCACGGGTCCGACCGTCCGGTCATCTTCGGCCCGGCGGAAATGGCGGCGGCCAGGGTGACCCTCGGCCAGTTGGCCGAAGTGGGCGTCGACTACGACGACGTCGTCCAGAAGTTGGAAGACGAGGGCGTGGAGAAGTTCATCGGCTCGTGGCTGGATCTGCTCGAAGACATCGAGTCGCAACGATGATCGACCAGCTCGAAATCGAGCTGCGGGAACGACGCCGGCAGCTGGCCAACGCCGAGCGCATGCTCCTCAAGTCCCAGTCTCAAGGCGTGGGGGCAGGCGGCCCTGGTGGCGGCGGCTTCTGGTCGGGTGAAGTGGAACGGCTCAACCGCCAGATCCGTGAAGCGCAGGGCATCGACCGCATCGAGGC
>JBBDQP010000099.1:0-50203 GCA_040905965.1 Acidimicrobiia bacterium | reverse complement strand
TCAGGCTTTGGTGAGGGGGGCCCAGCCGAGGAGGAGGCGTTTTCGACCGACGTCGTCGAACGAGACGACGGCCTCGGCCCGCTCGCCGGTCCCGACGACCTCGCGGACCGTGCCGAAACCCCACTTGTCGTGCTTCACCCGATCACCAGCGGCGATGTCTGAACTGCTCACGGTGTGGGCGGGCGCGGAGACGGTCCCCCGCTTCGGAGTGCGCTTGGCGGCGATCTCGGTCAGGTCGACCGGGATCTCCTTGAGGAAACGGCTCGGCGGGTTGTAGCTGGTCGCACCCCACAACGTCCGGTGCCACGCCGACGTCAGATACAGGCGATCCTGGGCGCGAGTGATGCCCACGTAGGCGAGACGACGCTCCTCTTCCATCTCAGACGGCTCACCCAGCGAACGCATGTGCGGGAAGATGCCGTCCTCCATCCCGATGACGAAGACCACGGGAAACTCGAGCCCCTTGGCCGTGTGCAGCGTCATGAGGGTGACCGCCCCGGCCCCGGAATCGAACTCGTCGATGTCGCTCACCAGCGACACCTGCTCGAGAAACACTTCGAGACGGCGCAGGTTGTCGAGGTCGTCGAAGGCGTCGGCACCGATGACCGCCCCCTCGTTCACCGATTCGAACTCGGCCGCCACCGACTGCAACTCTCGCAGGTTCTCCAGGCGCCCGAGCGCCTCGATCGAGCGTTCGGATTCGAGGGAGGCGGCGTACCCGGTGTCCTCGATCACAGACTGAACGGCGCCCGCCACCCCGCTTTCGACCGCACGGGCGGTGAGCACGCTCATCACGCCGAGAAACTCCTTCAGGTTTCGTACTGCCCCCGAATTGAGCTGGTCGATCTCCTCGGCACGTTCGACCGCCTCGTAGAAGGTGATCCCGTGACGCTGGGCGAAACGGTCCACGTGGGCGATGGTCGTGTCGCCGATCCCCCGCTTCGGGGAGTTGATAACACGCTTCACCGCCACCTGATCGGCCGGATTCACGATGGTCCGCAGATACGACATGGCGTCGCGGATCTCGCGCCGCTCGTAAAACTTGACGTTCCCGACCACCGCATACGGCAGACCCCGACGGAGGAACACGTCCTCGACGACCCGCGATTGGGCATTGGTGCGGTAGAAGACGGCGATGTCGGACGGCGAGAACCCGCTGTCCACCAGCGTGTCCACCTGATCGGCAATGAAGCCCGCCTCGTCGTGCTCGTCCTCGGCTTCGAAGCGAACGATGAGATCGCCGGCCCCGCGGTCGCTCCACAGGCGCTTCGGCTGACGACGCGGGTTGTTGGCGATGACGGCGTTGGCGGCGTCGAGGATCGTCGCGGTCGAGCGATAGTTCTGTTCCAGCACGATCACCCTGGCGTCCGGATAGTCCTTCTCGAAGTCGAGGATGTTGCGGACGTCCGCCCCACGCCAGCGATAGATCGACTGGTCAGAATCCCCCACCACGCACAGGTTGCGATGCCCCTCGGCGAGCTGGCGGACGAGGGTGTACTGGGCACGATTCGTGTCCTGGTACTCGTCGACGTGGATGTACCGGAACCGTTGCTGGTACTGCTCGAGCACATCGGGGAACGCGCCGAACAGCTCGACAGTGACCATCAGCAGATCGTCGAAATCCATCGCTGAGGCCTCCAACAGACGCTGCTGGTACAGGCGATAGACGTCGGCAACCTGCTCGTGATAGAAACCCTCTTCGGAACGGGCGAACGTCTCGTAGTCGACCAGTTCGTTCTTGGCGTTCGAGATGGCGGCCTGGATGTTCTTCGGCGGGAAGCGCTTCGTGTCGAGATCGAGATCCTTCACGCACTGGGTGACGAGACGCAGCGAATCGGCCTGGTCGTAGATCGAGAAGCCGGAGCGGTAGCCGAACCGGGCCGCCTCCCGGCGCAGGATGCGGACGCAGGCGGAGTGGAAGGTGGACACCCACATCGACTTGACTGCCCCACCGATCAGGTGTCCCACCCGCTCCTTCATCTCGTCGGCGGCCTTGTTCGTGAAAGTGATCGCCAGGATGGACTGGGATGGGACCCGCAGATCGCGGATCAGGTGAGCGATGCGGTAGGTGAGGACCCGCGTCTTGCCCGATCCCGCCCCGGCCACGACCAGGACCGGACCGTCTGTGGCGGCCACCGCTTCGCGTTGGACCGGGTTGAGATCGGCGAAGAGCGGGCTGTCCACCGGCACATCATCGGCCAGCCACTCCGTCGAAAACCACTCGGTCTGCATCAGAACGGAGGCTACCCGCTCGCCGGGACGGAATCACAAGCGTGTGGTTTCGGGAGCGAAGCGACCAATCGCCTTCCCCAAGCGGACGTAGTCCGCTGGCCGGGGAAGGTGGCGTCACAACTGGTTGTGACGCCGGAAGGGGCAAAGAGCCTCGCGTCAGACACTCGCTCGCAAAGCTCGCGCGACCCCCCTCGACGGACTTCGTCCGTCGGTCCCCCCAACGTCGCTTCGCTCCTGGGGGGACTTGTCCCCCTGCACAACTAATTCGCTAGGGCTCGCTCTAGTTGGGCTTGGCGGGCGGCGTCTTGTTCGGCGAGCATGCGATCTTGGGCTTCCGCCGTCTGTGTGATGGAGAAGCAGAAGCGGCTACCGGTGGGGAATCGGCGCTCGTACCAGACGTCGCCTCCCATGGCTCGGGCGAGTTTCCGGGCGATCGGCAATCCGAGCCCCAGGCCGCTGGATGACCGACCGTCGCCCTTCGACAACTGCTCGAAGTGCTCGAAGATGGAGTTCACGTTCTCGTCGGGGATGCCGGGACCGTTGTCTGACACGACGACGATGAAGTGCTCGCCGTATGGGAATCCTTCTACCAGGACCTGATCGCCCCCGTACTTGGCAGCATTCTCCAGCAGGTTCCTGATCACCTGCTGAGCGCGCTTCGGGTCGCCGAAGACTCGCACGCCGCCAGGGAGGGACACGGACACATTGGACTCGTTCCCGCCGCCTTCGAGTCCGTCGCCGACCGTGTGAATGAGGTCGGAGAGGTCGAAGAGCTCGGTATACAGACGCAGTCGCCCGGCGTCGAGGCGGGGGATGACGAGGATGTCCTCGACGAGTTCGCCGAGGTACACCGCCTGGTTCGAGATGATCGACAGGAATTCGGCGATCTCGGTCTCGCCGAGGTCTTTCCATGTGGTTGTGAGGGTTTCGGCGAAACCGGCGATGGAGGTCAGCGGCGTACGAAGCTCGTGGCTGACGAGGGTCACGAAGTCGTTCTTCATCGCGTTGGTTTCCTGGGCGGCGCGCTCAGCTTCCAGGACGCGCCGCTTCCAGGAGACGCGTGTTCGCACCGCAACCGTGAGGGCGATCGCGCCTCCGACGGCGAGGATGCCGCCAGTGATGAGGGGAATCAGTTCAAACATCGGGACACCGCCGCTGAGGGTAGTGACCCCCTCGGGCCCACCCACGCCATCTCACCGCCGTCCGGTCCCCTCATCGAGAAGACGGCGGAGGGTCGCGACGAGCGCGCCCTGGCGGATGTCATATTTGTCGATGTAGGCGTCCACCCCGGATTCCCAGGCCTCGGCCCTGTCCTTCTCGTCTGCGACGGCGGAGACCATGACGACGGGTTGGGTGTCACCGTTCTGGCGCAGCGCTCGCACCAGTTCCACACCGCTCGAACCAGGCATCGAATAGTCGACAACGAGCGCGTCATATGCGGCGCGTCCCATCTCCTCGATCGCCTCGCCTGCACTGGGGGCAACCGTCACGTCGAACCCGCGGCCACGCAGCGTCGCCGCGATGATCTGGCGCACCCCCGCGGAGTCATCGACGACAAGTATCGACGGACGGGTGCCCTGCTGAGATTCGGGCCGGCGAGCCTGACGGCCGAGATGATTGTGATCGATCATCACGAGCACCTCGCCACCACCGAGGAAGGCCGCACCGACGAGGTGATCGGCGTCTTCGAGGATCGGACCCAGGCTCTTCACGGCCACCCGACGGCGGTCGGTGATCTCGTCGACGGTCACCGCGACATACCCGGAACGGCTACGCAGGAACAGCACTTCCTGCTCCCGGTCGGACTCGGGAAGGCTCAACGCCCGACTGAACGAGACGACCGGCACCGCCTCACCGTTGAAGAGGATTTCGCGCCCGCCCGCACCGGCCTGGACGACCGAGTTTTCGAGGGCGGCCGTGGCGGCAACCGCGGGGTCTGCGATACCGAAGAACTGGTCACCGCTCGCCACAATCACGATGTTCTGGACGACGAGTGACACCGGCAGGTTCATCGTGAACTTGGTCCCGACACCCCGGTTGGACTCGACCGAGACTGATCCACCGACGCGGTCGACCGCATCGGCCACCATCGACAGACCGTCTCCCGACCCCGAGAATTCGTTTGGCTCCGTGACGGTGGTGAACCCCAACCGGAACAGGTGTGCTTCTAACTCGGACCGGCTGTTGCCGAGACCCCGCAGTTCGGCCGAGGCGGCCACCTTGTCCCAGTCGATGCCCGCTCCGTCGTCGGAGATCGACACGATCAATCGATCTTCGACGATCTCGGCATCGAGGCGAACCGTTCCCATGGGGGGCTTTCCGAGTTCGACGCGACGAGTTGCCGGTTCGATGCCATGGTCGAC
Organism: Acidimicrobiia bacterium; assembly: GCA_040905965.1. Classification (GTDB taxonomy): domain Bacteria; phylum Actinomycetota; class Acidimicrobiia; order Spongiisociales; family ZC4RG35; genus DATHWB01. The sequence continues at coordinate 45,608 of JBBDQP010000099.1, read as the reverse complement.
GGCGTTGACGATGAGATGACGCAGCGGCTCCTGGATGAGGTCGACGATCTGCCGGTCGACTAGAAGACCACCGTGCTGGGCTTCGAATAGGACCTCGCGACCGAGCCTCCGTCCGAGGAAACGCGCGAACTGCGGGTATGACTCGGTGGCATCGTTCAACGGCACGTCGGCGAGGGAGACCGCCCACTGCTGCAGTTCGGTGACATCGGCTGCCAGCCGTTCCAACTGAGCTCGCCAGGCGGCGGAGAGCTTGACCGGGTCGGCACCCTCGGACGCGCCATCGGTCAGTTCGGCCAACGCCTCGGTATCGAGGGCGACATCGACGATGCGGTTGATCAGCCGATAGAGGTCGCCGGTGTCGACCCTGGTGACGGCGCTCGAGAGCTCGTCTCGGACGGACGCGAGCAATCCACCCAGGTTGGCATTCCCGTGGGACACCTCGGGCGGCTCTTCGGTTCCGTCCGGGTCGTCGATGAAGTTCGACGCTGCAACAGGCTCATCGTGCCGGACGACGATGGACGGGGGAGGCAGCGGGGTCGAGTTCTCCAGCGTGGCTCCCAGGCGGGCGGTGGCCTCTTGGAGATTGTCCCGCGCCTCGTCGCTGCGAGTCGCCTCGAGAATGAGTCGGGAGAGAGCCTCCATCGCGTCGACCGCAGCCGACGAAGGCTGAAACTCACCGTCGGTGATCGCTTTCCACGTCTTTTCGAGAGCGCCGGCGGCCGACCCGATGTCGACCTTGCCAAGCATGTTCGAGGAGCCCTTGATCGTGTGAGCATCCCGTGTGAGGTCTTGGAGGGCCGCGGATTCGAGGCTTCCGGCGCGGAGCTCAGAGGCGCCGACGACGAGTCTGGCGGCCCGCTCATCCACCTCAGCGAGGAAGATGTCGATCAATTCTTGTGATTCAGCCCAATCCACCAAGTACCTCGGATCTTGAGAAGTATCGGCGTCTCGCCGGACGACTTGAGATGGCTATTCCCACTCGATCGTCGCCGGTGGCTTCGAGGAGATGTCGTACGCGACCCGGTTGATACCTTCGACTTCGTTGATGACTCGGTTCGAGATCCGTTCCAGAACCTCGTACGGGAGACGTGCCCAGTCTGCGGTCATGGCGTCTTCGCTGGTGACTGCTCGCAATATCAGCGGGTAGGCGTAGGTGCGTCCATCGCCCTGGACCCCGACCGACCGGATGGCGGGGAGGACCCCGAACGCCTGCCAGATCTCCCGATAGAGACCTGCCCGCCTGATTTCGTCCGTGACGATCGCATCGGCCCGACGGAGGATGTCGAGCCGTTCGGAAGTCACCTCACCAATGATGCGGACTGCGAGTCCCGGACCGGGAAACGGTTGACGCCACACGATCTCAGGCGGCAACCCGAGCTCTTCCCCGACCGCTCTCACCTCATCTTTGAAAAGGTCCCTGAGAGGTTCGACGAGATCGAACTCCATGTCGTCGGGAAGCCCACCCACATTGTGGTGGGACTTGATCTTGGCGGCGTCCTTGGTACCCGACTCGATCACGTCGGGATACAGCGTGCCCTGCACGAGAAAGGCGGCATCCGAAAGCCGGGCCGCTTCATCTTCGAACACGCGGATGAACGTCTCCCCGATGATCTTCCGCTTCTCCTCCGGATCGGTGATGCCGGCCAGCCGGTCGAGGAAACGGTCTGCTGCTTTCACGTGCACGAGATCGATATTGAAGTGCCCGCGGAACGTCTCCTCGACCTGCTCGGCCTCGTCCTGTCTGAGGAGGCCGTGGTCGACGAAGATGCACGTGAGTTGATCGCCCACTGCTTCATGGACGAGGGCGGCCGCAACCGCCGAGTCCACTCCGCCGGACAGACCGCAGATCACCCTGGCATCTCCCACCTGGGCGCGAATGGCGGCCACCTGGGATTCGATGATCGAATGGCGGGTCCACGTCGGGCGGGCGCCGCAGGCGTCGTACAGGAAGCGTTGCAGCACTTCCTGACCTCGGGGCGTGTGCGCGACTTCCGGATGGAACTGAACGCCGTAAAAGCCGCGTTCGCGATCCTCCATGGAAGCCACCGGGGAATCCGCGCTGGTGGCGGTGGTCACGAAGCCTTCCGGCGCTCGCGCAACGGCATCGCGATGACTCATCCACACTTCCTGGCGCTCCCCGAGGTCCCGGAAGAGAACCGATTCCCGCACGGCGGTCAGTTCGGTCTTGCCGTATTCGCCTCGACCGGTGTTGACCAGCTCCCCGTCGAGGACGTCTGCCATGAGCTGATGTCCGTAACAGATGCCCAGCACCGGCACCCCGAGGTCGAAAACAGCGGGGTCGATCCGATAGGCGTCCTCGGCGTAGACCGACGCCGGACCTCCGGACAGGATGATTCCCGTCGGTGACATGGATGCGATTTCGGCCGCAGTGATATCGCGGGGGACGATCGCCGAATGGACGTTCGCCTCCCGCACCCGACGAGCGATCAGTTGGGCGTATTGGGCGCCGAAATCGACGACCAGAACGGTCTGTTCGGCGCCCGTGGCCATCGTCAACCCATACCGACGTGCTGACTGCGCTGGAGGGATTTGCCTTCGGTCTGCAGACTCGGAGCGATCATCACTTCAGCCTTCTGGAACTCTTTGACGTCGGAGTACCCGGTGGTGGCCATCGATGCCCGCAACGCCCCGAACAAGTTCCGGCGCCCGTCGTTCTCGTGGGCAGGTCCGACGAGGATCTCTTGGAGAGTGCCAAGGTCGCCCGTCTTCACACGCGCCCCGCGGGGAAGCGTGGGATGGAACGTCGCCATGCCCCAGTGGTATCCGCGGCCCGGCGCCTCGGTGGCCGATGCCAGCGGCGAGCCGATCATCACGGCGTCTGCACCGCAGGCGATCGCTTTTGAGACGTCTCCGCCCGTGCGCATCCCGCCGTCAGCGATCACGTGGACGTAGCGACCGGTCTCGTCGAGGTACCGAATGCGCGCTCCGGCGGCATCGGCGATCGCGGTGGCCTGCGGCACACCGACGCCGAGGACGCCCCGCGTGGTGCAGGCGGCACCAGGACCAACCCCCACCAGCACCCCGACCGCGCCGGTTCTCATCAGGTGCAGCGCAGTCGAATACGAGGCGCATCCGCCGACGATGACCGGGACCTCGCACTCGGCGATATACCGCTTCAAGTCGAGCACTCCGCCCTTCGTCGAGACGTGCTCGGCCGAAACGACGGTTCCCTGGATCACGAGGACATCGAGGCCGCCTCCCAGCGCATGGGGGGCGAGGGACTCGACACGCGCCGGTGTGAGACTTCCGGCGGAGATGATCCCGGCGTCCTTCAATTCGCGCACGCGCTGACCCACGAGGTCGGGTTGGATGGGAGCGAGATAGATCTCCTGCATCCGCTGAGTCGCCTTCTCGTTGGAGAGTTCGGCGATCTCGTCGAAATACGGTTGCGGATCGTCGTAGCGGGTCCACAGTCCTTCGAGGTTGAGCACGCCAAGGCCACCAAGCCGACCGATGGTGATTGCGGTCGCGGGGCTGATGGCACCGTCCATCGCGGACCCCATCATCGGCAGGTCGAAGCGAAAACCGTCCAACTGCCAGGAGATGTCGACGTCGTCAGGGTCCCTCGTCCGCCGGCTCGGGACGATCGCGATGTCGTCGAACCCATACCCCTGTCGGCCGGATTTCCCAATGCCGATGTCGATCTCCACGTCTCCTCCGCCTGCGCTCGTCGGAACCCGGAGAGTACCACTCGTGTGATTCGGCCCTTTCCCCCCAGTAGCCTCCCGCGGTGCCCGCAATGAGTACCTCCCAGGACCGACACCCTTTCACGGTCTCGGACTTCGCCCTCACCGTGTTGTCGGGTTTCGTGGGGCTGTTCATCGTGGCCCTTCTGTTCGGCCAGAACATCGACCCAAGCACGCTGTTGGTGGCGTCGCTGCTCGGCCAATACGCCGGACATCTGCTCGGACTGTGGGCGGTTCTGCGGCGCAGGCGATCGTCGTTCGGGGCGATCGGGTTCCATGTCGAACCGAGCGACGGGGTGTATCTGATCGGTGGTGTCGTCCTGCAGATCGCGCTCGCGGCAGCATTCATCCCGATCGCCCAGTGGATCGGCGCGGAGGGCTCGACGCAGGCGCTGACCGAGCAGATCCCGGCCCTTCGCGGCATGCTGCCCCGGGTCGGACTCATCCTCGCAGTCGCCCTCATCGCACCCGTCACCGAGGAACTGATGTTCCGAGGATTGCTCCCGAGAATCCTGGGCAGATGGATGGGACAGGCAAGTTCCTTCGCCGTCGCGGCATTCGTGTTCGCGGTATTCCATCTCCTCGGTGTGACCGGTGAAAACTTCCTCCAAAGCATCACACTGCTGCTGCCGCAGTTGTTCATCGTCGGTCTCATCCTCGGATGGCAGGTCATGCGGCGGCGGCGGCTGGGGGTGGCGATCTTCATCCACGCCGGCTTCAACCTGGTTGCCGTGGCCGCCCTGCTCTTCGCCCCAGAGACCTTCAGTTGAGACGGGAGTGGTGGGCGACGGCGCTGTTTTTCGCGACCAATGGCGCGGTCTACGGATCGATCTTTCCTCGCTTGCCCGAGGTGGTCGAACGATATGACCTCACGCCGGGGATGCTCGGTGTCATCCTCGTCGTCCCCGTCTTGGCGTCGCTCGGCGGATCTGCGGCGGGAGGCCGAACCGTCGTCCGTTTCGGAGCTCGCCGCACCTCCCGCATCGCGCTTGTCATCCTCGCCGGTTCGCTCGGACTGATGGTCGTGTCCCCGCTCGTCGCGGGTCTCGTGGCTGCCCTCGCAGTACTCGGCACGGCCGATGGCGTGATGGACGTCGGAATGAACATGCACGCCCTCGATCTCGAGATCCGGTCGGGGCGACCGATCCTCCAGGGTCTGCACGCCGCCTGGACCGCAGGTGCTCTCACCGCCGCACTCGCGTCGGGAATCGTGGCAGGCGAGGTTCCGTTGGTCATCCACATCGCGGTGGCCGCGACGATTCTCGGCACCATCGGCGTGGTGCTCCCGTCGTGGTGGGAGCCGGTGCGGATTGCGATCCCCAGGTCGCGCGAAGGCTCCAGACGAGCCCTCGGCGGGTTGGTGCTGGTCGCCGTCGGAGTTTCGATCGCCGAGTCGGTCCCCATCGACTGGGCTTCGGTGTTCACGAGTCAGGTTTTCGGATCTACCCCCGCCACCGCCGCGGCCGCCACCGCCACCGCCCTGGCCGGAATGCTCGCCGGTCGCATCGTCGGAGACACGGCGATCGGACGACTCGGCCCGAGGAGGACGCTCGTCACATTCTCGATCGGTGCCGGCGTCGGCGCGTCGCTCATCACAATCGCGCCGAACACTGCAACGGCGTTCCTGGCCCTGGCGCTCGCAGGCGTGGGAGCGTCGGTGATGTTCCCCGGGATCATCTCGATCGCCGGTCGCATCAGCGACGACGGAATCGCGGCAGTGACCGCAGCATCCCGCATTGGATTCATGATCGGGCCCGTCGTCACCGGGCTCGTCGCCGAACGCTTCGGATTCCGCCCAATCATGCTGTTGCCGACGATCGCGGCCGTCGGGGTCGCAATCTGGGCGGGAACCTCGACCCGTCTCAGCGTCTCAGTCCGACCTTCTCCCTGACAGACCTCATCTCGGTTTCCGCTCGCTCGCGGGCGATGGCGCCGTTGCGGTCCATCATGTCGAGCACGTCACCGTCTTCGAGGGCATCAAGCCGAGTTCGGATCGGCTCCAAGCCAGCGATGATGGCGTCGGCGACCGCAGCCTTGAACACGCCGTACCCGGACTCGTGATACTCGTCGACCAGGTCGTCGATGGACCGGCCACCGAAGACCGATGCCAACTCCAGAAGGTTCGAAACGCCCGGTTTCTTCTCCCAGTCGTGGACGACGAAACGGTCGGAGTCGGTGACGGCGGTCTTGACCTTGCCGACGATGTCATCGGGGCTATCGGTGAGCAGGATCCGGGAGGCGGGACTCGGATCCGATTTCGACATCTTGGCGGTCGGGTCCTGCAACGACATCACCCTGGCGCCGATCTCCGGCGAGATCCGTTCGGGCATCGGGAACTCGACTCCGAAGCGGGAATTGAACCGTTCGACGATATCCCGGGTCAGTTCGAGGTGCTGGGTCTGGTCATCGCCGACCGGCACTGCGTTGACATGATGGATGAGGATGTCTGCGGCCATCAGCACCGGGTACGACAGCAGTCCCAGGTTCTGTCCGGCGCGGTCGGACTTCTCCTTGTACTGCGTCATCCGCTCCAGATGTCCGATGCCGGTGATCGTCGACAGGATCCAGGCGAGCTCGGTGTGCTGCGGCACGTGGGATTGGAAATACAGGAGGGATCGGTCGGGGTCGACTCCGCAGGCGATGACGGCCTTCGCCATGTCGATTCTGTTCCTGATCATCTCCGACGCCTCGTAGGGAACCGTCATCGCGTGCAGGTCGACGACGCAGAAGATCGTCTCGTACTCCTCCTGCATCGACACCCAGTTCTTGAAGGCGCCGATGTAGTTGCCCACATGGACGTTCCCCGTGGGCTGCACACCCGAGAACACCCTCTTCTTTGCGTTCACGTCAGATTCTCCCTTTCAACGAACAAAACGCCGGCGTGTCGGCCGCCGGCGTTTTCGAATTCACAGGACGCGCGACGGCTTCAGCTCTCGTCGCTCCACCAGAGTCCGGTTGCGTCCATGCGGGTGGAGCATACCCGGCGCCGTCCATCAGGTACGCGTGCCGGCCATCCAGTCGTGATGCATCGAGCTGTACACACCGCCCGCCGCCACCAGATCTCGATGATGGCCGCGCTCGACCAGCCGACCGTGATCGAAGACCAACACCTCGTCCGAGGCCTCGGCAGTCGACAGGCGGTGGGCGATGGTGATCGACGTCCGTCCGGAAATGAGCCTGTCAATGGCGCGGCGAAGCGACACTTCGAGCGCCGGGTCGACAGCCGAAGTCGCCTCGTCGAGCACGAGCAGATCGGGTTGGGACATCCAGGCGCGAGTGAGCGCAACCAACTGACGCTCACCGGCTGACAGTTGGGATCCGCCCTCCCCCACCTGGGTGTGGATGCCGTCGGGGAGTTGCTCCACCCATTCGGTCAGACCCAAGTCGGCAAACGCGAGGCGGATGCCGTCATCGCCGACTCCCGGTTTGCCGTACCGAATGTTCTCGGCAACCGAGGTGTCGAAGAGGAAACCCTCTTGCGGGACGTACCCGACCCGGGCCCGCAGCGAGCCGAAGCGGACCTGATCGACCGGGATGCCTCCAATCTCGACCACTCCGGTGGACGGGTCGAGCAGCCGCACCACGAGCTTTGCGAAGGTCGTCTTTCCCGACCCGGTTTGTCCGACCACCGCGACCCGACGTCCTGGGGCGATCGAGACGCTCACATCCTGAAGCACCGTGCCACCGGTCGGGTAGGCGAATGACAGATCGCGGACGGCGACGTCAAGTGGCCGGTCGGGAAGGCCCGCTCCGTCGACCGGATCCGCCAGGTCGACAGGGGTGTCGAGGACGCCGATCACCTTGCGCATCCCCGCCCCGGCGGCCTGGGCGGTGTCGAGCGTCTCGACGAGGGTCTGGACCGGCTGGACAAGCAGGTTCACCAGGAACAGGAAGGCGATCAGGCCACCGGCCGTCAGCCCGGAGTCCGGACCGAGGAGGATACCGACTCCGACCACCGCCGCGGTGAGGCCGCCTGCGAACACCTCGGCGGAGGAGAAGAGAGCGGACCCGAGCGAATACGTCTTGAACTCGGCCCTGAACTGCGCATCGACGGCGGACCGGACCCGGTGAAGGGTTGGGCCCTCTGCTCCATAGGCGCGCACGGTGGGCAGCCCCGTGATGGACTCGCCGAGCGCGCTCATCGAGTCGGCCACTCGCTCCCTGACGCGATCGTGCGCCCTTCCCAGGATCCTCTGAAACACGAGCAGAGCCAGGCCGTAGATGGTCACGCCGAGCACGACCAGGACGGCCAACTGCCAGCGGTAGACGAGCATGGCAGCCACCGCCAGGACGACCTGGGACACCCCGATCATGATTCCCATGCCGCCCCACTCCATGAAGTCCTGGATCCGGTAGATGTCCGACGTCACCCGGGCGACGAGCGCCCCCCGCCTCTCAGCCTGGACGTGCAGGGCAGAAAGCCGGTGCAGGTGAGCGAAGACCTTGATCCGAAGCTCCGCCAACGCAGCGGCCGACAGGCGCGACAGGCGGAAGGTTGCGGATCGCCGGGCGAAGGACGCCACGACCATTGCAAGCACCGCGAGACCGCCACGACGCACCGCCGACGCCACGTCCACCTTGTCCCCGCCGAGGATGTCGATGTCGATGATGAGCTGCACCACAACCGGTATGGCGACCTGCAGCCCTGTTCCCAGCATTGCGAGACCGGCCGTGAGCAGGAGGCCGCGTCCGAGCCCGGGGATCTCGGTGAAAAGCCGTCGCAACGCGGCTCGCGTCGTCATCTCCCCGTTCATCGGGCGGCCTCGCGTTCGGCCGCATCCTCTTCGTAGGCGCGGATCAACCGGGCGTAGCCAGGGACCGACGCCACCAGCTCGTCGTGAGTGCCCTGGCCGAGCACTTTGCCGTCCTCCAGGTACACCACCCGGTCAGCCAGCGCGATCGACGAGCGCCGGTACGCAACGAGCACCACAGTCGAAGGGATAGCGGATTCTTTCAACCGCACAAGGATCCCCGTCTCGATCGACGGGTCGACCGCCGACGTGGCGTCGTCGAGGATGAGAAGTCGGGGCCGACGCACGAGCGCACGGGCCAGCGCGATCCGCTGGCGCTGGCCACCGGAAAGCGACGTGCCGCGCTCCCCGAGGCGGGTGGCGTAACCGTCGGGAAGCTCGGTGATGAAGTCGTGGGCGGCCGCCAGCTTCGCCGCCTCGATCACGTCGTGATCGCTGGCGTCCACACCGAAAGAAATGTTGCCGCGCACCGTGTCGTCGAAGAGGAACACGTCCTGACCGACGAAGGCCACCTCGCCAGCCAACGCCGAACGGGCGAAGTCTCGGAGGTCGCGGCCGTCGAGTCGAATGGTGCCCGCGGTCGGATCCCACAAACGGGCGAACAACGTCACGAGGGTCGACTTCCCCGACCCGGTCGGTCCCACGATGGCCACCGTCTCCCCCGGCTCGATGTCGATGTCGATGTCGGAAAGTACGACATCGTCGTCGAATCCGAAGGTGAGCGATCCATCCGAAGCGAGACCGGCTGCGCCAGCGGCCCCGGCAGTTGCCAAGGCGCCGTATCGCACGCTGTCGTCGACCTGGAGGACCTGCTCGACCCGCCGGTAGGCGGCGAGGCTCCCTGACACCTCCCACAGGACGAAACCGATGAGACGCAGGGGAAAGGCGATCAGCGAGAGCAGATAGGCGATGGTCGCGAGGTCCCCCGCCGACATCGCCCCGACATCGATCCGCGAGGCCCCCACCACCAGGACCGCCACCGTCGTCAACGGCGGGAGCGCATCCTGGACTGCGTCGTACAGCGTGAACCGGCGGGCGATCTCGATGAGCTCATCGCGCAGCCGCAAGGAGACCTCCGCGAACCGCTCGACCTCATGATCCTCCCGACCAAGCGCCTTGACTGTGAGAGCACCGTCGATCGACTCGTGGGCAACGGCGCTCGTCTCGCCCCGGCGCACCTGCACACCCTCGAATCGGGCGAACGTGCGCCACGCCCCCGTGATGTCGACCACCACTTTGGTGATCAGGCCGACGCCGGTGATCACTCCGAGAAGCGGATCGATCAAGAACACGATCACGATCGACCCGATCAAGAGCATGAATGCGCCTGAGGCGAACGGGAAAGGTCCGAGGACGTAGGTCGACTGGCCGGCGTCAGAATCGCTCACGGCCAGCAGGTCACCAGTTGACTGCCGACGGATCCACGACAACTCGAGCCCGAGCAGATGTTCGATCAGCCGGGTCCTGAGATCAGCCTGTGTGCGTCCCTGCATCCAGGTGGCGCCGGATCGGCGGATGACGATTCCGATCGCCTTCCAAAGTGCGATCAGCGCGAGAGCGATGACCGCCCCACGAAGCCGCCCGTCGATCGGTTCGCCACCGTCGAGCACCGGCACGATCACGTCATCGGTGATACGGCCCACCACGAGCGCCGATACGACGATGGCGGCCGCGAAGTTGAAGGAACCGAAAACGGCGATGGCAAAAGACACCGGATGGGCGCGCACAAACCGCCCGATCAGACGGGCACCATCGGCGGCCAGATTCGTGAGGCGGGGAGCGTCGGACACGATGGCGGATGCTACGTCCTCGTCACCTCCCACCCGCCGGGATATTCGCGCTCTCTCCCCCCAGGGACGAAGTCCCGTTGGGGGACAGATCTCAGGGTGTTGCCGGATGGCGCCGAAGTCGTCGAAGGCGCATTGTGGGGGCATGAACACCACGAAACCTGGACCCGATCGGGTCCTTCTCATCGGGGCGATCGTTGTCGCCGTGATCGTGATCGGTGCTGCACTCGTCGCGCTGACACGTTCCGAACCGGCGACGCTCGACCCGACAACGCCGGAAGGGACAGCGCAGCGCTACGTGCAGGCGGTCCTCGACGGCGACAACGCCACTGCCGAGTCACTCCTTCTCGACGACAACTGCGATTTGCACCCCGGATACTTCGGGGACCAGACGGTCAGGGCCCGGCTGGTGGATTCCACCACTGACGGCACCACCGCGGTGGTCGACGTCGAACTGATATACAGCGGAGGCGACCCCCTGTTCGGAGGCTACGGCTATGAGGAGAGTGCCCAGATCGAACTCGAGATGACCGCAGACGGCTGGCTGGTCGATCCGGACTCATGGCCCTACTTCCCATGTGAGGTGGACCGATGATCGCCATCCTCGGACTCATCCCGCTCGCCCTGCTGGCCGGCCTGATCGCCGGAGTGGCGGCGCTGTCCAAGCGCAACGACGAGGAACCGCCCGACGGGCTCGTGCGGCGCCTGGTCGTTGCCGCCATCACCTTCGGCATGACCGTGGTGACGGTCGTCGGAGTCGGCATGCTCCTCGACATCCTGTTTTCCAGCGAGTTCGCCCGCTCTGGTTCAAGCGACCTCGCACAGGCACTGTCGATGACGATCGTCGGCGCCCCGGCGTCGTATTTCCTGTGGAGGTACCAACTGCGGGCCCTTGCCGGGTCCGACGGACGCTCGATCGTATGGCTGCTGTATCAGGCAATCGCATCCTTGACGTTCTCCATCGGGACGGTCGTGGCCCTCGGCAACGGGTTACGGTTCCACGACTTCGACAGCGCCCGCTCGGCTCTCGCCTTCGGAATCGCGTGGCTCGGAGGCTGGGTCTTCCACGAGTTGATCCGCCGGCGACGCCCGGCACCGATCCTGCCCGGGCTCGCTCAGGTAATAGGTGCAGGGGTCGGCCTGATCACCGCCACGTTCGGTGCGGTCAGTCTGATCAGTTCGCTCATCGCCCCATTCGATACCGACGTGCTGGCGTCCACCGGCCGGTTCGAACCGGTACTGGACGCACTCGTGTGGACGATGGTGGGAGCCGCAGTGTGGATCTGGCAGTTCCTGACCGCCCGCCTCGATGACGACCTGTCACGGGCGGGGCTTGTGCTGGGGTTGGGGGTCGGTGGCGGGACGCTGCTCGGACTCGGTGGACTCACCGCCCTCTTGGCAACGCTGTTCACCGGCATCACCGAGACGCTCGAGACGGACGCGTTAATGGACGCCGTCGCCGCCGTTGCGATCGGCTTCTTGGTGTGGCGATTCCACCGCAACCTGGTCACCACCGAGGGTGGCGTTCGCATCGCCCGCCACTTGGTTGCCGGACTGTCTTTGATCGGGACGGCGATCGGCATCGGCGTGCTCGTCAATGCTTCCCTCGCCCTCTTCACTCCGGCCTTCGCCTCGACCAATGAGGAGGAACTGCTGTGGGGAGGACTGGCGGCACTGGTCGCCAACACTCTGGTGTGGTGGCTCACATGGAAACCACAACGCCAGATCGATCCCGATGCCGGAACACCGGTACAGCGGGTCTACCTGACGGTGTTGGGCGGTGTGGCCGGCGTCTCAGGTGCAATCGCCTCGATCTACCTGATGTTCCAGCTGCTGGAGGGAATCTTCGAAGGCGACTCAGTCACCTCCATCGTCGATGGGATTCGTGCTCCGTTCGGATTCGTCGCTTCGACCGGACTGGTGACGGCGTATCACTATCGCCGCTGGACCGCCACCCGCGGTGAGACAGTCGAGACGGAGCCTGTCACCGTCGAACGGATCACGTTCGTCGGCTCCGATCAGACCCTGGCGGATTCCCTCCGAGACGATCTCGGCGTCCGTACCACTCGCTGGGCGTCGGCGGGCGAGGGGCGGGTCCTGACGGCAGACGAACTGCAGTCACACCTTCGCACCCTCGACGCCACAGACGTTCTGATCGTGGAAGAGGACCGGGGATACCGGGTGATCCGTCTGCTGCGTGACGGTCAGCATTCGCGGAGCGGGGAACCCCAGGAGTGACTTCACCGGGCTGTGTCGAGCGGAGCCGCCTCGGCCCGAAGGCTATTCGGTGATGGCGGACGGCGACTCCGTCGGGCCCGACATCCGCACCCAGCTCGAGCTACGACGGGGTTTCGTCCGAGTCTCCGCCCAGCATGGCCCGAACGGCGATCAACCCTCCGGCTGCGAGGGAGATGACAAGTGCTACCGCTGTGTCGAGGGAAACCCATGCGATAGTCGAGATCGTCCCAACGATCACGGCAAGAACACCCAACGACACACGACGCAGCCAATTCATCTCGCACCTCCCATGCCCGGAGGGTACCGCGAGGACCCGGGACGGGCGGCCACGTTGACGGATACCTGGGACGTGGCATACTCGGCAGTCGCACATGCAGTACTCGTCCGCCATCATCATTATCCGATAGACGCACACCCACATCCCGGTGTGCGTCCGAAGCCCTCTGCGTTCGCAGGGGGTTTTTTGATGGCCGGGGGTAGACCCGGTACGGACCAACCGGGAGCTCCGGAGGAAACCATGACATCCGAACTCGAGATCTACGACACCACCCTGCGGGACGGATCCCAACAGGAGGGAATCTCGCTCACCGTGAACGACAAGCTGCGGGTCGCCAAGCTGTTGGACGATCTCGGTGTCGGCTACATCGAAGGCGGGTGGCCGGGGGCGCTTCCCAAGGACGACGAGTTCTTCCGTCGGGCGCGCAGCGAGCTCGACCTGAAGCACGCGCAATTGACGGCATTCGGATCCACCCGACGGCCCCGTCTCACGGTGGCCGAAGACCCACAGCTGAAGGCGTTGCTCGACGCCGAAACCGAGATCATCTGCATCGTCGGTAAAGCGTGGGACTACCACGTTCGTGAGGCCCTGCGCACAGATCTCGACGAAGCGTTGCGAATGGTCGGCGAATCGGTCGAGTTCCTCAAAGCCCACGATCGGCGGGTCTTCTTCGACGCCGAGCACTTCTTCGACGGGTACCGCAGCGACCCCGACTTCGCACTCGCAGTGCTCCGCACTGCCACCGAGGCCGGTGCCGAGCGTCTCGTGCTGTGTGATACCAACGGGGGGATGCTGCCGCACGAGGTGACGCGAACCATCTTCGAAGTGAAGGACGCCCTCGGGGATCCGGCGTTGGGAGTCCACTTCCACAACGACGCAGGGTGCGCGGTGGCATCGTCCCTCGCCTCGGTCACGGCCGGCGTTCGCCAGGTGCAGGGATGTGTCAACGGCTACGGGGAGCGGACCGGCAACGCCGACCTCTGTTCCATCATCCCCGACCTCGCCATCAAGATGGACCTTCCCGTCGTGTCAGACGCCCAGTTGGGCATGCTGTCACCGATCAGCCATCACATCGCCGAACTCGTCAACATCACCCTCGACCCGCACCGTCCGTTCGTCGGCAGTTCGGCATTCACCCACAAGGCGGGGCTGCACACCTCCGCCCTCGCCCGCCAACCCGATGCCTACGAACACACTCGACCCGAGTTCGTTGGGAACCACACGCGAATGGTGGTGAGCGAGCAGGCGGGGCGGGCATCGATTCATTCGAAGGCCGAAGAGCTGGGTCTCGACATGACCGACGAGTTGGCGGTGCGCGTGCTGGAGAGGGTGAAGGAACTCGAACACGAGGGATACCAGTTCGACGCCGCCGACGGGTCCTTCGAACTGCTCGTCCGGAAGATGACCGGCTGGTCCCAGGACTTCTACGAGCTGGAGTCGTTCCGCACCTTCATCGAGCGCCGGGCCGACGAGGCCGTGGTCGCCGAGGCCACCGTCAAACTGCTGGTCAACGGTCAGCGAGTGGTGACAACCGGAGAAGGCAACGGTCCCGTCCATGCCATCGACCAAGCGGTGCGGGCGGCACTTCGAACCGCCTATCCGGAAATCGACGAACTGCGGCTGACCGACTACCGGGTGCGAGTGCTCGACTCCTCAGACGGAACGGCGGCAAAGGTTCGCGTGCTACTCGAGACATCCAGCCACGACGACTCCTGGGGCACGATCGGCGTCCACGAGAACGTGATCGAGGCCTCGTGGGAGGCGTTGATGGACGGCCTGGTCGTGGGGCTGCTTCGGCAACAGCGCGGCAGACGTTCCTGACGAACCAAGAGAGCCCGGATCCTAGGACCCGGGCTCTCTGAACGGAATGTGTTGAGGTGTGTTCAGGGACGGAAGCTGTCGCCGGTTTCTGCTCCATTGGAGGATTCGGCCGGAAGCTCGACCTCACCCTTCGACTCGTCAGCCACCTCGGAGCCGTCGACGTCACCGTCGGTGAACTGGTCGGCGACCTCTGAAGCCTCGTCACGGGCATCGGCGTTGTCCGCACCGTCGTCGGCCCTCTCGAGCCCTTCTGTGGACTTCTCGTCCGAAGCGACATCGGCGACGTTCTTACCGAACTCGTCACCATCTTCGGCGGAGCCACCGTTCACTGCGTCGAGAACATCAGCCGACGTTTCGTCGTCCGTCTCGGGATTCGGGATTTCGATACCGATCTCCGCGAGCTGATTCGCCGACCACTCCTGAACGGGATCAGGCAGGTTGCCGGTGGCGGCGAGTCCGCCCGTCGTGCTGGCCAGCGCAACTGCGCCGATGGCCATCTTGCCGAGGAGGGATGAAAGGAATGTACTGATCATGATGCGTCGTCTCCATCTGGTGGGTAGTTGCCTGGACGCCCGGCTGCTGACCCGGGTCGGGACGCTCTCGGACTTCCTCGCCTCTTCGGCGAGGGCCGAGGCCAGCGCGACTCCCGGCGTGTTGCCGGACCGCTGCTGCTGGAGTCGGTGCACCAATTCGGAGATTTCGTTCCCGAGATCGGGAGCGGAGCCTCCGGCCAACAGCCTTTCGATCTGGCTGTCAAAGTGTTGCTTCGAGCGTCTCATCTCACCCGGGTAACCGACGCGTGAACGCCTTTTCATACGTCCTTCTCCAGAAACTTCTCGAGACGACGGAACGCCCGAAACTGCAGGGCCTGCACTGCTCCCGGCTTCTTCCCGATGATCTCGGCGATCTCGGAGATCCCGAAGCCGCCGAGAATCCGCAAGACGACCACCTCTCGTTGGTCCACAGACAGATGATCCAACAGGCGCTCCACCTCCGCCTCGTCCATGACGTCCATCACCTCGGACTCTGCCGACCGGAAAGGGGGCGCGGATCGTTCGAGGGCCTCGGACTCCTCGAGATCGACCGGGCGCCGGCCACGCTTCCTTCTCTCGTCGATGACGCGGTGGTGAGCGATCATGAACAGCCAGGAACGGAAATCTGTGTAGCCACCTTGAAAGCCGCCGATTCCCCGCGCTATATGGAGCCAGGTCTCACCGGCGAGATCATCGACATCGGTTGCACCCTGACTCCGGAGGTATCCACGCAGAACAGGATCGACCTCATTGAGCAGCCGCTCCCATGCCCACTCCGCACCGGAGCGGGCGGCCGCCAGGATCGAATCGAACGCCTCAACAGGCATCCGGGCTACCTCTCGGGTCGGATTTGAGGTGTGTACCACTGGCTTCGGGGTAACCGATGGCGCGGCCCTGATTCGTACGGGGACGAGAAAAAACCTTCACAAGAGGTGCATCGGCACAGAGCGACCCCGCCTCCAGGTGCTTTTGGTACGCGTAGCGCTTCATTGATGAAGCGCTACGCCGCTAAAAAGCTAGGTGGGGAGGCCGAGGAGGGTGCGGGTCATCCAGGCGGTGGCGCCCCACAGGGATTCGCCTTCGATCTCGTAGAACCACACCGTCCGACCGCGCCAGTCCTCCGAATGCCAGCCTGCCTCGTCTGCGAGATCGGCGATCCGGGGTAGCAGGATCCGGTCCACCTCGCGCGGGCTCGGCACCAGATTCGGCTCGGAGGCGAGGCGGCCGACGACCGGCACCACCATCAGCGAGAACGACACCGTGTCGACAGCGGGGAGGAACCCCAGCACTTCGACCGAGGAGGGCACGATCCCCACCTCCTCGTGTGCCTCCCGCAGCGCGGTGGACACGGGACCGTCGTCCCCCGGGTCGGGTCGACCACCCGGAAAGGCGAGATGCCCGGCATGGGTCGGCATCGTGTCCGGCCGCTTGGTCAACACGAGGCGGATGTCCCCGTTCGCATCGGCGTACAGAGGTGCAAGCACCGCCGCCATCGGCAGACCCGAAGACGACGGCGGCTCGGAACGAAGAACCAGGCGATCCCACACCGAAGCGATCCTACGGCCGGATAGGCTGTCGGGATGATCCCGGAACGGATCACCACCGATCGTCTGATCCTCCGGCGTTTCACCCGGCGCGATACCGACTCCGTCTTCTTGGCGGTCGAGAGTTCGCTGCCGCAACTGTCGGAGTACCTGCCATGGGCCCATGCGGGCTACGCCAAAGAGGACGCGGCGGCCTACATCCGCGATTCGATCAGTTCGTGGAAGGAGGGTCGGGCTTTCGACTTCGCGATCCGGCTGCGCTCCCACCCCGCCCACCATCTGGGGAACATCTCGATCTGGCACGTGTCACGGCTGGGGCGCACCGGGGAAATCGGGTATTGGGTGCGAACCGACCACGCCAATCGCGGGATCGCCACAGAGGCCACCGCCGCCCTCCTCGACAACGGCTTCATGCACATGGGACTCCACAAGATCACGTTGCGCATCGCCGAGGGCAACCGCAGCAGCGAACGGGTCGCTCAGAAGTTGGGCTTCACCCGGGAGGGCGTCCTGCGTGAAGAACTCCGTATCAACGGGATGTGGATCGACCACACCCTGTACTCGATCCTCGAACACGAGCACGGGTTGCGGCCACTCGCCAAGTGAGCGAAGTGCCCGTCAACCGCCTGCGGCGGTGATGAGCGTTCGGGTCGCCTCGCCGAAGAAGGTGGCGATCGGCGGGTAGAACCCGATGACGATCGTGGCGACCGCAGTCAATGCGATAGCGAGACCGAGAGACCCCACGGGAGCGTCCTCTGCCTCGCTGGCGCCTTCGGCGGGCGCATCGAACCACACGGTCTTGACGACCCTGGCGTAGTAGTAGAAAGCGATGACGGCGTTGACGGCGGCGATGACGGCCAGCCACACGCCGCCGGGTCCGCCGGACGTGATCGCCGACTGGAACATGATGAACTTGGCGAACCAACCGGCCAGCGGCGGGATACCGGCGAGGCTGAAGAAGAACACCGCCACGAGCACGCCGAGCCGGGGGTCGAGTTTGCCGAGCCCCGCCCAGCCTTCGATGTCGCCGGTCCCGGTGCGACGCGCTCCCTGGATGATCACGGCGAATGCGCCGAGGTTCATCACCGAGTAGATCACGAGGTAGACGACCGTCGCCTCCAAACCGACCGCAAGTTGGTCACCGCCGGAGACGGCCGCGGCGGCGAATGGAACGAGCATGAAGCCCGCCTGGGCGATCGAGGAGTACGCCAAGAGCCGGACGATGTTCTCCTGCCGGAGCGCGGCGAGGTTGCCCACGGTCATCGACAGGGCGGCCAAGAGCCACAGCGCCGGACCCCAGATGTCCACTGCAGCCGGCAATGCGACGTAGACGATCACGAACAGGCCGACGAAGCCTGCGGCCTTCGACGACACCGACAGATACGCGGTGACAGGCGTGGGTGCCCCCTCGTAGGTGTCAGGCGCCCAGAAATGAAACGGCACGGCCGAGACCTTGAACGCGAACCCGATAATGATGAACAGGATGGCCAGCCCGAGCAGCGGCTCGAAGCCCGGCACCGAGCCTCCGGCGATGAGGGCCACCGAGTCCGAGATCGTGACCAAGTCCACCGATCCGGTGATCCCGTACAGCATCGACATCCCCCACAACAGGATCGCGGTGGACAGGACCCCCAGGATGAAAAACTTGAGCGAGGCCTCGTTCGAACGCAGGTCCCCCTTGCGCCAGCCGGCCAGCATGAACAGCGGACCGGTCGTCACTTCCAGTCCGATGAAGAGAATGATCAGATCGCGGGCCGATGCCATCACGACCGATCCCAGGATCGAGGTCAGTAGCAGGAAGTAGTACTCGCCCTGGTAGTAGCGGTCTGATTCGATGTAGGACACCGACATCAACAGGGTCACGTATCCCGCTGCAAGGAACAGCCCCTTGAGGACCAGGGCGAACTCGTCGACCACGTAGGAACCCTCGAACATCGACCGTGTCCCGACGTCGTCGACCGCCATGATGATCAGCGGGATGGCGGCGAACGTGAGACCGAGCACCCCGACCGTCGCCGTCCAGTACTTGAGCGGACGGGGCAGCACGAGGTCGAGCGCCAGCACCCCGAGCATCGTCACGACGATGATGATCTCGGGCGCAAGCGCGAGGTAGTCGATCTCCCAGGACATCAGCTCCCCAACACGTCGGTGACGGCGGCGGTGGTTGCGGCACCCTCACCGAAGGCAGTGTTGACGAGGGACACGACCGCGTCGGTGGTGGCCCCGAACACGACGTTGGGATAGAAGCCGATGACGACGATCAGAACCATCAGCGGCACCCAGGCGGTGAGCTCGTAGCGGTCGGCATCGTGAAACTCGTGGCCGACCCACTCCTCCCCCGGCTCGCCGAGGTTCACCTTCTGGAGCATCCACAGCATGTAGCCGGCAGTGAGCACCGTGCCGATCGCACCGAGGACCATCGCCGTGCGGAACAGCCCGAGGTACTCGGCCCGGAGCGACTCGAGCGGGTTGTAGGCCCCGAGGAGCGACATGAACTCTCCCCAGAATCCGGCAAGACCGGGCAGTCCGAGCGATGCGAACGCGGTGAAGGCCAGGATCGCTCCCATCACGGGCATGAGCTTCTGGTTCCCACCGAGACGGGACATTTCTCTGGTGTGATACCGGTGCGACATCGAACCGGCCAGGAAGAACAGCAGCCCTGTGATCAGACCGTGGGCGACCATGCCGATGATCGCGGCGTTGATGCCCACATCGGTGAGAGTGGAGATTCCCAGCATCACGAACCCCATGTGACCCACAGACGAAAAGGCAATCAGCCGTTTCATGTCGGTCTGGGCGAGACAGGCGAGCGAGCCGTAGATGATCCCGATCACCGACAGGACGGCGATCGCCGGCGCCCAGTTCTCGGCCTCCTGCGGGAGGATCGGAATCGAGATGCGGATGAAGGCGTAGGACCCGAGTTTCAGGAGGATGGCGGCCAGCAACACCGAACCGACGGTCGGGGCGGCGGTGTGAGCGTCAGGCAGCCAGGTGTGGAACGGCCACATCGGGACTTTGACGGCGAACCCGAGGAACATCGCCCCGAACACCAGAAACGCGAACGTCCCGCTGAAGGCTCCCGACGTCCCCAGCTCGATGAGTTCCGGGATGTCGAACGTGCGAGGTCCGAAGTCGCCCGACTTGAAGTAGAGGGCGAGGAAGCCGAGCAGCATGAATGCCGAACCGAACAGGGTGAACAGGAAGAACTTGATCGAGGCGTAGAGGCGTGTCTCGACCTCCTTGCTGAACCCGGGGATTCTCCGCTTCGACTTGTCGCCCCAGATCCCGATCATGAAGTACATCGGAAGCAGCACGACCTCGAAGAAGATGAAGAACAGCACCAGGTCGAGGGCCAGGAACGTGCCGTTCATGCCGGTGGCGAGAATCAACATGAGAGACAGGAACCCGCGCGGGTTGTGCGGCTCTTCCCAGTGGTCCCACGAGTAGATGATTGCCAGGACCATCACGAAGGTGGACAGCACGAGAAGGGGCAGGCTGATCCCGTCCACACCGAGGTGGAAGTTGGCGCCGATCGCCGAGATCCAGGTCTCGTTCATCTCGAACTGGAACCGATCGCCGGCCCCGTAGTCGAAGTTGACCACGAGCAGCAGCGACAGGGCGAACGTGACGACCGCCACGAACAATGACCACTGCTTGACGGCGGTTTCGTTGGTCTTGGGGATGGCCATGTTGACCAGTGCACCTACCAACGGCAGGAACACGATCAGGGTCAGGCCCCAGCCGCTTTCGAACAGTTCCATCGTCAGTCGCCTCTCTCTTCCACTCTCAGTTGAACACAGCGATGGCGAGCACCAACACGAGCGCTCCCACCACGAATCCCATTGCGTATTGCTGTACCCGGCCTGTCTGCAACCTGCGCAGTGCCAGTCCGGCGCTGTCGGCACCCGCCGACACCCCGTTGAAGAACATGTCGATGCCCCGCTGGTCCAGTCCGCCGTACACGAACCGGCCCATCAGCCGCACCCCGCCTCCGACACCGTTCACGATGCCGTCGAGCACGTAGGTGTTCACCCAGTCGACGGCGCGCGCTGCCGGTCCCTTGGTGAACCCGACCATCCCCAGGGCGAGATGATCCATGTAGTACTTCTGACGGAGCAACGGGTAGAGGACGGGGATCTCGAAACGGTCCCTGGCGAGTTGGGTTTCGGCGTCCTTGCCGTACAGAAGCCAGCCGATGAGGATGCCGAGCCCGCCCGCGGTCAGACCGTAGGCGGCCAGGGTCCAGTCGATGGCTTCGGGATGATGATCCCCCATCGCCACGACTCTCGCACCCACCCAGGTCGTGAAGTTTCCGAAACCCCCGAACTCCACTCCCGGGATGTTCAGGAATCCGGCGATGACGGAGGGGACCGCCAACGCCACCAGCGGGACTGTCATCAGGGCGGGTGACTCGTGAGGATGTCCATGACCCTTGTAGCTGCCGAAGAAGGTGAGTGCGACGGCACGTGTCATGTAGAACGCCGTCACGAACGCACCGGCGATGGCCACCCACATGAACGCCTGGTACCCCTCGTGGTCCAGGGTGGCGAGGATCTCGTCCTTGGAGAAGAACCCGGCCAGCGGGATGATCCCCGCTAGGGAGAGCGATCCGATCACGAACGTCCAGAAGGTCCGCGGCATCTCCTTGCGCAACCCGCCCATGTCGCTCATGTTGTTCGAGTGAACGGCGTGGATCACCGACCCGGCGCCGAGGAACAGGAGAGCCTTGAAAAAGGCATGGGTGAAGAGGTGGAACAGCCCGGCGGTGTAGCCGCCCGCCGCCACCGCCGTCATCATGTATCCGAGTTGGGAGACGGTCGAATAGGCGAGCACCTTCTTGATGTCGTCGGCCACGAGCGCCAGCAGACCCATCGCGAAGAGCGTGATCACCCCGATCGGGACCATCCACTGCCTGGCCGCCTCACCGCCGACCAGATCTTGATAGACCGGGAAGGTGCGGGCCATCAGGTAGATGCCGGCGGTGACCATGGTGGCGGCGTGCATGAGGGCCGACACCGGCGTCGGGCCGGCCATGGCGTCCGGAAGCCAGATGTGGAGCGGGAACTGGGCTGACTTGCCCATCGCCCCGAAGAACAGGAGGAGGCCTCCGGCGAACGCCACCGCCTCGAGGGGTTCGGCGTGGTTGGCGGCCGCCTCGTTGATGGCAGCAAAGGAGAAGTCGCCGATGGCGAGGCCGAGCAGGATGGCGCCGAGGATGAGGCCGACGTCGGCCACCTTGTTCGTGTAGAAGGCCTTCATCGCCGCAGACGAGTTCTCCTTCTGCTCCCAGTAGTGGCCGATCAACAGATAGGAGGCGAGGCCGACACCTTCCCAGCCGATGATGAGCTGGATCAGGTTGGGCGAGCCGACGAGGATCAGCATCGAGCCGGCGAACAGCGAGAGGGACGCGAAGAACCAGGTCACCCTGACGTCGCCGTGCATGTACCCGACCGCGTAGATGAAGACGAGCAATCCGACGAAGGCGACGACGAAATACATCATGATCGAGAGGCCGTCGACGACCCATCCCAGTTCGAAGACGAGCGCCCTCCCGTCGAACATCCCGATCGAGGCGATCTCGAAGTTCTCTTCCCGGAAGATGCCGTGGCTCATGTTCTGGACGAACAGGATCGATGCCCACACCAGGTTGAGGGCCATGGCGCCGATGGCGAATTCGGCGCCCAGATACTTCAGGCGCTTGCCGAGAAACACGATCAGAAGGAAGGCGACAAACGGGGCGACGAGCATGATCCCCGCCCACTGCGCGAAGAATCCGCCCGATACCAGTTCGGGCGCACCGGCCTCGACAGCGAGTACGAGATGCGTCATCAGAATTTCATCAGGTTGAAGTCGTCCACATTTGCGCTCTGTCGGTTACGGAAGATCATCAGGATGATCGCCAGGCCGATGCCCACTTCGGCGGCGGCCACGGTGATCACGAAGATGGAGAAGACCTGACCCACCGCCTGGCTGGAACGGATGACCGCCTCGAAAGCGATGAGGTTGATGTTCACGGCATTGAGCATCAGTTCGACGGCGAGGAGCACCATCACCGCATTCCTGCGGACGAGGAGGCCGTACACGCCGAGCGAAAAGAGTGCGGCTGCGATGACGAGGAACTGCGTGACGATCACACCGACCCCCGCTCTTCTTCTTCGAGCGGCGTGAGATCTCGGCGGGCGATGGTGATGCCGCCAACCAGGGCCGCCAACAGGATGAAACCGACGATCTCGAAAGGCAGCACGAACCGGCCGAGGAGGGCTTCGCCGAGGATGCGCGTGTCCGTGCCCTCGCCCACCTGGGCAATCTCGGTCGATCCGAACGCCGTCAGCATCGTGTAGCTGAGGACGACGAACAGGATCAGCGAGAGGACCGCGGCCATCGGGCGCGCCTTGGGGTTGTCGAGTCCGGTGTCACGCACCATCGGTGCCCGGGTGATCATCGTGCCGAACAGGAACAGCACTATGACCGCGCCGATGTACACCAGCACCAGGGTCCACGCCACGAACTCGGCAGAGAGCATGAGAAACAGTCCGGCGGTCCCACCCAACGTGGCGACGAGGTACAGCGCGGCGCGCACGACGTTCTGAGTCGTCACCACCCGGAATCCGGAGACGAGGACGGCGCCACCGATCGCCAGATAGACCCAGTTCACAGGCTCGGAAATCCAGGACTGGAACGTCATCAGGACTCCAGCGCCGGTGCGTCGGGGACCGTCTCCAGCCAATCCTGGAGCTTGTCCATGTCGTGCATCATCTTGCCCATCGCCGTTTCGGAATATTCGTAGTCGGGGCTCCAGAAGAGCGCATCGAAGGGGCACACCTCGACGCAGATGCCGCAGTACATGCAGAGGGCGTAATCGATGTCGAACCGATCGAGTTCCGCACGCACCTTGATGCGGCCGCCCGGTTTGTCCGGCTGCTTTTCTTCCTTGTGGCCCTCGATGTAGATACACCAGTCAGGGCAGTTGCGGGCGCACAGCATGCACACGGTGCACGCCTCCTGATCGAGCGCGATGACGCCGCGCGCTCGGGCGACCGGCTCTTCCTTGACGAGGGGATAGTTGATCGTCCTCAGGTGCTTCTTGGGGTTGAAGATCGTCTGGATCATCACCACAAAGGTCACTTTCAGGCCCTTGAGGAGACCGCTGCCGGGAATGGTGGGGAAAACGGCCATCAGATCGCCACCTTCATTGCGCCGGTCACGACGATGTTGACGAGCGAGATGGGAATGAGCCACTTCCAGGCGATGGTCTGCAATTGGTCCTCACGGAAGCGGGGGAACGTCCAACGGAACCAGATCATGATGAACACGAGCACGAAGATCTTGCCGCTGAGGATGAGCGGGCCGGCAAATTGCAGTGTCTCCTCCGACAGTCCCGGCGCCCAGTAGCCGCCGAGGAAGAGAGTCGCCGCCAAGGCGGCCATCGTGAACATGTTGGCGAACTCGGCCAGGAAGAAGAACAAGAATCGGAACCCCGAGTACTCGGTGAGGTAGCCCATGACGAGTTCGGATTCGGCGATGGGCATGTCGAACGGGATCCGGCTGAGTTCTGCAAGGGCGGCGATCATGAAGATCACGAAGCCGACGAGCTGGGGGATGACGAACGGAAATCCGTATGCCCAGCCCAGCTCAGAGAACCATCCGGCTTGGGACTCGACGATGCCCTCGAGGCTCATGGTGCCTGCCATCACCACGACGCCGACGGTGGCGAGTACCAGCGGCAATTCGTAGGCGATGAGCTGACCGGCGGCGCGCAAGCCACCCATGAGCGAGTACTTGTTGGCCGACGACCAGCCCGCCACCAGAATCCCGATGGTGGACAGTGACGAGATCGCCAGGGCGTAGAAGATCCCGACATCCAAGTTGCGGATCGAGAGCCCGGGCCCGAACGGGATCACGACGAACAACGCCACGGTGCCGATGAACACGAGCACCGGGGCAAGCTTGAAGACGGGGGCGTCGGCCTCTTCCGGCACGAGGTCTTCCTTCTGGAAGAACTTGACGCCGTCGGCGATGAGCTGGGCCCATCCCCACCGGCCGCCGGCGAAGTAAGGACCGACCCGGTTCTGCATCTTCGCCGACAACTTCATCTCGGCGAAGCCGATCAGCATCCCGGCGACGGGGATGATGGTGGCCACAAACAGGATCTTGGCGACCAGCAGCAACCAGAAGTTGTCGATGAGCCAACTCATCGGTCCACGTCCCCCAGCACGAAGTCGAGCGAACCCATGATGGCGATGATGTCAGGGATGATCGTGCCTTCCAGTGCCCACGGCAGGATCGAGATATTGGAGAACGAGGCGGAGCGGATCTTGAGGCGATACGGCCCCTGGCCTCCATCGGAAACGAGGTAATACCCCATCTCACCCTTCGGGTTCTCGGCCCGAACGTATGTCTCGCCGGCAGGGACCTTGATGATCTTTGGGACCTTTGCCTGGAGCGGCCCGGTCGGGATCCCGTCGATCGCCTGGCGGATGATCGCAGCCGACTGCCGGATCTCCTCGAGACGGACCCACCAGCGGTCCCAGCAGTCGCCGTTGCGGCCAACCGGGATCGTGAAGTCGAAGCGGTCGTACGGGAGATAGTCCTCGACCTTGCGCAGGTCGAAACGCACTCCGGAAGCTCGCAGATTCGGCCCGGACACGCCATAGGCGGCAAGGATGTCCGCCGGCAGGACGCCGATTCCCTTGGTACGGGCGAGGAGGATTTCGTTGCCGGCGACGAGATCCTCGATCTGGTCACAGGCCTCGTCGATGAAGTCCATCGCAGTCCGTGTCTCCTCCAAGAAGCCCTTCGGCAGATCCTGGATCTGCTTACGCATCGTCGATCCGGACCCGGCCGCCGGCTTGACGCCGCCGATGCGGTTGAAGTTCGGATGGAAGCGCCCGCCGGTGACGCTCTCGAGCAAGTCGAGGACCCGTTCGCGCTCGCGTAGGGCAAAGAACAGGGGCGTGGCCGCTCCCAGCTCCAACGGGTAGGAAGCCATGAACACCATGTGCGACGAGATGCGAGCCATCTCGGTGAGGATCAGCCGGATGTACTGGGCCCGCTCGGGAACCTCGATCTCCATGAGCTTCTCGGCGGCCACGATGAACGGGATCTCGTTGGCATACCCAGACACCCAATCGATGCGGTTGATGAGCGCCGTGATCTGGGGGTAGTTGCGCACTTCGGCGAGCTTCTCGTACCCGCGGTGCATGTAGCCGATCACCGGCTTGACGTCGTAGGCGCGCTCACCATCGACTTTCGCCACCAACCGGAGCACCCCGTGGGTGGACGGATGCTGCGGGCCGATGTTGAGGGTCATGTCCTCGGTTTCGAGCTCCACGGAGACCGAGGCCTCGGAGAGGTGACGGACGAGATCCTGATCCGTGATCGTCATCGCCTCATGCCTCCGGATTCTCGGTGGAGGGCCCGTCGGCAACATCGGCTTCATCGCCGTCGTCGCCTTCATCGGGCATCGCTTCCACGTCGACCTTGCCCGGCCACGGCTTCACCTCGCGACTGAGCAATGGATAGGTCTTGCGAAGTGGATGGCCGACGAAATACGTCGGGAGGTAGATCGGCTCGAGCCCGGGGTGACCGTCGAACACGATGCCGAACATGTCGTGGGACTCGCGTTCGTGCCAGTCGGCGCCTGGGAAGGCGGGAACGAGACTCTCGATGCAGGGACTCTCAGCGTCGATGTCGGCAGAGAGGGTCACTCGACGACCCTCACTGAGGTCGCTGAGGGTGCAGAGGATCTCGTAGCGATCTGTCGTCTCGTCGCCGAGCGGGTCACCGACCGCTACCTCGTTCGACCAATGGGTGGCGCTCAGCCACGAGAAGAAGACGAGACCGAACTCGTCGCGGGCCGTCTGTACGGAGTCTCTCCAGCGATCGGCGGACACCTTGATCTTTGCGGTGCCGAAGGCGACCTCCGCAGTACCCCCGACGGCCTCGGCGACCTCGGAGGCGAAGGCCTCCAGCGGACCGACCTCGGAGGCCGCGTCCTCGACAGTCTCCTCCTCGGTGGTGTCAGACGGGCTCATGGTCACGCTGATTCCACTTTTCCTTGATGTCTTCGCCTTGGATCTTCTTCTGCAGGAGCAGGATGCCGTCCAAGAGCGCCTCCGGTCGGGGGGGGCAGCCGGGAACGTACACGTCGACGGGAATCAACTGGTCGACGCCCTTCGTCACCGAATACGAATCCCAGTACGGCCCCCCGCAGTTGGCGCACGAGCCCATCGAAATCACGTATTTGGGCTCCGGCATCTGGTCGTAGAGCCGCTTGACGGCGGGCGCCATCTTGTCGGTGACAGTGCCCGCCACGACCATCAGGTCGGCCTGGCGGGGTGAGGCGGGAAGCGGGATGATCCCGAATCGCATCGAGTCGTAGCGGGGTCCGGAGGCCGCCATCATCTCGATCGCGCAGCAGGCGAGCCCGAACTGGAACAACCACAGCGAGTACTTGCGAGACCAGTTGAGCAGCCACGAGACGGGCTTCGGGACGCCGAACTTCTGGACTACTCCCACCGCAAGACCCCCTTCTTGATGGCGTAGACGAGTCCTTCGACGAGAGTCAGCATGAACAGGACGATGGCCACGAGACCGAAGAGACCGAGATCCTCGGCCATGATCGCCCACGGGAACACGAAGACGGCCTCGACGTCGAAGACCACGAACAGCAGGCCGAAGACGTAGTACCGGACGTATGTCTGGCTCCATCCCGAGCCGACTGGGTCGACCCCGCACTCGTAGGTGGTGCGCTTGGCCTTCGTCGAGTTGGAGGGGCGGATGATCGAAGCGACGCCGAGGATGGCCAATACGAGGAGCACACCGAGGACTGCAAAGGCCCCGACCGTGATGTAGTCCTGGAAATACTGGCTCATGAAACCCCGCAGACCTCTCCGTGACCCGCGGCGAGTATAGGAACCGGGGTTGACCGCCCAAATCCATTCAGGCCCGCATCTCCGGGGTAATCGGTAACCTCAAAGGATGGGTGTGATCGTCCGCGAGGCTCCGGAGGAATCCCCCCAGCAGGATCGTCCCGCCGGGCTGCTCACGAGCACCCTGCTCGTCCTCGGAGCCGTCGCCGTCCTCGCCGGCACGGGAACATCACTGACAGGTGCGCCGGCAGGGACTGCCGAGATCGAGCCCCTCGCAGACGCTCCGGCCGCCGAAAGCGGGCGCTGGCTCCCTACCGGTGCCATCAACGCCCGTTTCCTTTCGCCCCGCTGGATCGGCAACGCGTATCTCATCGAGTCGGATGCGGGCACGATGATCCTGCGACCTGACGGTTCAACGATGGAGTCGGGGTTGCACGGTCTGGAGGACGTGCGCGGCGCGTCAACCCACGGGCCGGCGACCATTGTGTTCGGGCGCGGAGTCGACGGTCCGACTCTGTGGACGGTCAATCGAACAGGCGAGTGGGATTCCGTTCAGCTCCCCTGGCAGGGATCGGTGCAGGCGGTCGCGACCGTCGACGGCGACGTCGTGGTGCTCGGGACCGATCACGATCGTGAGTGGATTTCCGGCCGGCACCCATGGCCGGACGACGGGATCTGGGACGAGTGGGTGGTGCGGCCGATCGACCCACCCGGCACAGTTGTGCGATCGGTGGACGGCGGTTTCGTTGCGCGCAGCCTCACAGCCGACGAGTACCTGATCTCGGAAGACGGGAACGAGTGGTTGCCGTTCGCCACACTCCTGATCCACCCCGTGGGCGAGGTGGCGGCCGTCGAGAGCGGCACACGGCCCACGCTGCGGCTCGTCGGCGACGATCGCGTAATCACTCCGCCCGAATGGCCTGTGTCGGCACTGTGGCGCATCGACGACCGGATCTGGATCCAGACCCCGCGCGCGGCGTGGTGGAGCGACGACGGGTGGCGTTGGAACCGGCTGCCGTTCGATCAGGCGAGCGGATTCGTAGGGGGCCTTTACATCCTCCTGCCGTTCTCGGATCGGGCGATGATCGTCGGACCAACCGAAATGGGGCGGCGCGACTTGTACACCTGGTTCCTGGGCGATTGACTCCGACCACCAATGCTGATCCCATCGACGACCGGCCGCGGCCTGGTCAACCTCATTGCCGATATCGAGCGAAGGCTCACCGGGTCGTCCCTGGCAGATCACCTCGACGCCGACTTGGCCGAACTCGTCCCAGACGGCGACAGCGTGTGTCTCGTTCTCTTCGACGGGCTCGGGGCGTCCCAGGCGGTGGGTGTCGACGAGTTCGCCGGTTCTCTCAAGGCAGTTCTCCACGCTCCCTTCCCAACTACGACGACAGTCAGCCTCGCCTCGGTGGCGAGCGGCCGAACCGCGCGGGGACACGGGGTGCTCGGCCATCTCATGTGGCTCCCGAGCGAAGGCGTCGTTGCCAACGTCCTCAAGTTCGTGACCCCGGCCGGACAGCCCGTCCGGACCCAGTACGAGGCCTTCATTCCTGGCCAGACGCTCTGGGAACGGCTGCGGGCGGCGGGGATCGAGCCGATCACCGTCCAACCCGGGGGGTTCGCGGGATCGCCACTGTCCACTGCGCTGTACCGCGGCTGCCGATTCGAGGCCGTCTGGTCGAAGTCGGAGTGGATCGACGCCACGGCCCAGTTGGCGTCTGAGCCGGGACGGTTCGTGTTCGCCTATTGGCCCGACGTCGATGTCGCTGCCCACGTCAGCGGCCGATCGAGTGCGGCATACCGGCACGCGGTGACAGACGCAGCGCGGCTGTGGCAACGCCTCCGCGAGCGAGTTGCGGGACCATTGGTGGGAACCGCCGACCATGGCCACCTCGACTACCGGGAGTCGGGCAAACTCCTCCTCCGCGACCAGTCCATGGACTCGCTCACCTGGTTCGGCGACTCCCGCGCGCTGATGGCTCGAGGCGACGCCGCGAAAGCAGCGGAACTACTCGCCGGTACGGGGGCGCGGCTCTTCGCCGCCGAGGAGTTCTCCGACTGGTTCGGCTTCGATGACAGCCCTCACCCGGAATTGAACGAGCGCATGCCGGATCTGGTGGCGTTGGCGGCGGATGACACCTTGCTGTTGCCGCGCGGTTTCGACAAGCGGCTCGTGGGATATCACGGTGGACTCAGCCGGGCCGAAGTCGAGATCCCGCTCCTGATCGGCTGACCCGTCAGCGAACGACGAACACGCGGTCGGCGATGAAAGGCCCCAGTCCCACCTGATGGTCGTCGTTCACGCGAACGGTGATCGTGCCGTCTGGGGTACGCGCCACTGTTTCGACATTTGCTCCGGGTCGGAGACCGTTCGTGTCGAGGAAGTCCATGATCTCGTCGTCGAGTTCGAGCTCTTCGGAGATTCGCTCCAGCACCGCCACCCGATCCGTGACGGCCGCCAGCGGCTCGACCGCCGGAGCCTTGTAACCGGCCCCTGGGATCGGGTTCCCGTGGGGGCAGGTCTTCGGGTCGCTCAACTTCTCCCACATCGCCTTCTCCACCTGATCCGAAATGGCGTGCTCCCAGACCTCGGCTTCCTCGTGGACTCTCACCCATGGCAGACCAAGAACCTCAGTCAGGAATCGCTCGGCAAGGCGGTGGCGGCGCACGACCACCTCGGCGAGGTGCAGTCCAGACTCGGTCAAGGTGATCTCGTCGCCGATGTCGACCAGGCCGTCATCTGACATCCGATGGATCATCTCGGAGACTGACGGTCGGGATACCCCCAGCCACTCGGCGATCCGTGCCTGGATGACCGGAAGATCTGCCTCGGCCAGTTCGTAGATGGCGGCGGCGTACTCGCGGTAGGGAGTGCGGTACTGGGTCACGTCGCCAGCCCCAGCCCCAGCCTCGGTCACATCGGTCACATCAGTCACAAACTTGATCCTACCCGCACCCAGGCGCTCCGGTTTCTGCGACGCCTCCGAACCAGAGCACATCTCCGGGCGAGATCCCCCATCCCACAGTCCCTAGGTTCGGTACGCTGCAACAAGGCTCGTTAGCCAACCCTAACGCTGACTGTAAGGAGAGTTTGCACTATCCTGGTAGTGCAAATTAACGTGCCGCTTCGAACCACACGAAAGGGCGCAGAAAATGCGACGACTGACGGGATTGATGCTGGTGCTCGGGCTGGTGCTCGGCGCATGCGGTGGCACAGGTGCGTCCGAGGAGACGACCGCGACCACCGCAGCCGAAACCACGACCACCGCAGCCGAAACCACGACGACCGCAGCCGAGACCACGACCACCTCGGAGGCAGAACCCGACGAGCCGCTCGTTCTCTACTCGGGACGAAACGAGAAGTTCGTTCAGCCGGTGATCGACTCCTTCACAGCCGAGACCGGGATCGAAGTCGACGTCCGCTACGCCGGAACCGGCGAACTCGCGACCACGCTCACAGCCGAAGGAGAATCCACCCCGGCCGATGTGTTCTGGGCACAGGATCCCGCCTTCATTGGTGGCATCGCCAAACAGGGACTGCTCACCGAACTCCCATCCGACGTCCTCGCACTAGTTGAACCCCGGTATGCAGATGACGACGGCCGGTGGGTGGGGATCACCGGACGCAGCCGGGTGCTGGTCTACAACACCGACCTCGTCTCGACCGACGAACTCCCCGCCAGCGTCTTTGACCTCGTCGAACCGGAGTGGAACGGACGTTTCGGCGTCGCACCCACCAACGGATCATTCGTGGCGTTCGTCACGGGAATGGTGCTGGCAGAGGGCGAAGAGCGGACCCTCGAGTGGTTGCAGGGAATTGCCGCCAACGATCCGGTGATCTTCGACGGCAACGGCCCGATCGTGGATGCCGTCGTCGCCGGTGACCTCGAAGCAGGACTCGTCAATCACTACTACCTGCTGCAGCGGATTGCCCAACTAGGAGATGTCCCCGCCGCCAACCACTTCTTCCCGTCAGGAGATCCGGGTGGACTCGTGATGGCCGCCGGAGCCGGAGTACTGGCGAGCAGCGATCAGCCGGAGGCGGCGGCGGAGTTCATCAGACACCTGCTGTCATCCGAATCCCAAGCGCACTTCCTCACGTTGTTCGAATATCCGCTCATCGCAGGGGTAGGTGGCCCCGAAGGCCAACTCCCGCTCGCTGAGCTCCCGACACTCGACATCAGCCTCACCGACACGGCCGACACCCTCGAGCCCGCTCTGCGACTCATTGCGGAGGCCGGCCTGACCTGATGGCGACCGTGACTCCTCCCACGGTCATCACGACCCCGAAGCCCTCCGTCCGCAAGAGACGGAGGGCTTCGGCCGTGTTGTGGGCAGCGGCGATCGCGGTCACCGTGCCGGGCGCGGCACCGATCGTTCACCTCCTGTGGACGGTCGTGCGACCCGGCGGGTTCGATGCGGGCGGAATCCCCACCGCCCGCCTGGTCGAGCTCTTTGCATCAACCGCCCTCCTCGTGGTGACGGTGACCGTCACCGCCCTGGCATTGGGCACGACGACGGCATGGCTCACGACGAGGACCGACCTGGCGGGCCGAGGAATGTGGTCGATGCTGGTGAGCCTGCCATTGGTCATCCCCTCCTACGTCGGCGCACTGGCAATGCTCGGGGCGTCGGGAAACGGAGGCGTAGTGTCGCTCGCACTGGCGGAGATCGGACTGCCCAAGCTGGGTGTGTTCAACGGGTTCTGGGCGGCGTGGGGTGCATTGAGCCTGTGGAACTTCTCCTACGTCCACCTGATCGCGACCCCGAGCCTGCAGCGGATGGACCCGACATTGGAGGAGGCGTCACGAGGTCTCGGGGCATCACGACGACGCACGCTGTCTGCCGTGGTTCTTCCGCAGTTGCGGCCTGCGCTCCTGAGTTCGTCGCTCTTGGTTGCGCTGTACGTCATCTCCGACTTCGGCGCCGTTTCACTGCTCAGGTACGAGACATTCACACGCGCCATCTACACCCAGTTCCGTGGCCGGCTCGACATCACACCCTCACTCTTTCTCTCCGGGATCCTGGTCCTTGGGGCGCTGGTGCTGGTCATCGCCGAGCAACGCAATCGCGGGCGAGCTTCGTTGGCAGCACGGCGGGCAACTCGTCCGCCGGAACGAGTCGCTCTGCGCGGAGGAGCCCGCGTCGCCGGATACGGGTTCCTCGCCACTCTCGTGACCGCTGCGCTGATACTCCCACTGGTCACCCTCGTCTGGTGGGCGGGCCGGGGTGTCGCACTGGGGAACACGTTCGACCCGGTGTGGACGGAGGCGTCGCGATCGGCCGGAGTGGCCCTGGTTGCGGCGATGGTCACCGCATGCGCCGCGATCCCGGTCGCCATCCTCACGGTGCGCCATCCGAGCCGGTCGGCACGGCTGCTGGAGTCCATCAGCTGGTCGGCCTACTCGCTGCCTCATCTGGCCGTGGGCCTGGGCTTCCTGGTGCTATCCATCCGGTATGCACCAGCCGTCTACCAGACGGTGATGTTGCTCGTCGTGGCGTACGTGGCGATGTTCCTGCCGCAAGCACTCGCCGCCACCCAAGCGGGACTTCGTCAGGTGGGGCCCAGCCTGGAGGAGGCGAGTCGAAGCCTTGGGTCCGGCAGCCTCGCCACCCTGCGGCGGATCACCCTCCCGCTCGTATGGCGGTCGATCGTCGCCGGTGGTGCCCTTGTCTTCCTCACTGTGATGAAGGAACTCCCCGCCACGCTGTTGCTGCGGCCGACCGGCTTCGAAACGCTCGCGGTTCGCATCTGGAGTGCGTCCTCGGAGCTCTTCTACACTCAGGCGAGCGTTGCGGCTCTCGTCCTGGTCGGGATCTCCGCCGTCCCGCTCTACCTCCTCGTCACGAGAGACCTCCACCGATGACAACCACCGAGAACATCGCCATCAGCATGCGTGGGATCGAGCGATGGTTCGGGGACACGCCCGCCCTGGTGGGGATGGATCTCGACGTGCCGACCGGATCGCTGATGACCCTCCTCGGACCCTCGGGATCGGGAAAGACCACAGCCTTGCGGCTCATCGCCGGGTTCGACCGTCCGGACAGAGGAAGCATCGAGATCGGGGGACAGACCGTGGTCTCGCCCGACGTCTTCGTTCCCGCCGAACGCCGACGGGTCGGCATGGTCTTCCAAGACTATGCGCTGTTCCCGCATCTCACCGTTGGGAGAAACGTCGGATACGGCGTCGAGAAGAAGCAACGTCGTGAACGGGTGGCGCAGGTGCTCGACCTCGTTGGCCTGACCGGTAAGGCCGAACGGCTTCCCCACGAGCTCTCGGGTGGAGAACAGCAACGGGTTGCCTTGGCCCGGGCACTCGCGCCCGATCCCGGTGTGATTCTCCTCGACGAGCCGTTCTCGAACCTCGACGCCGCACTCCGTGCGCGAGTTCGCGATGAAGTCGCCGAGATCCTTCGCCGGAGCGGAAGCACCGCCATCTTCGTCACTCACGATCAGGAAGAGGCCCTCTCCCTGTCCGATGTCGTCGCAGTCATGCACGACGGCCGCGTGGTCCAGGCGGGCTCGCCGGCAGAGCTCTACCACTTCCCCGCCGACACCTGGGTGGCGTCGTTCCTCGGCGATGCCGACTTCCTCCCGGGTCGGGCCACCGACGGCAAGGTCGCCACAGCGGCAGGCACATTTCCCAGCCACCACGATGGTGCGGTGACAGTGATGATCCGACCCGAATCGGTCATGCTCCGGCCCGTGCCCGATGGCGCGGCGGTCGTGCGCAAGCGGGAATTCTTCGGTCATGACCAGCTCGTCACGGTCGGACTTCCTGACGGGTCGGCCCTGCGCGCCCGGCTCGGACCCACGCCGCTCCTCGAACTCGGCGACCACGTCGAGATTTCAGTGGAGGCTGCCTCGACGTTCCCGGGGAAACAACCGAACTAGCGTCGGGGTCGATGGATGTCATCCTCGGTGTACTCGGCGGACTCGCGTCCACCGTCTTCGCAATCGACCTGATACGGGACTACCGACGGTCTCCCCGACCACACGTCGCCGCCTACGGCGCAGGCATCGCGATGTTTGCCATCGCCACGTGGGCGTTCGTCTACGGCATCACCGTTGGGTGGACGGGAACGTCGTATCGGACGTTCTTCCTCTTCGGAGCGATCCTCAACATCCCGGTGCTGGCACTCGGTTCCATGTTTCTCGTGGTGGGACGCCGCTCGGGCCATGTGATGACGGTGGCGGTCGCGGCAATCGCGGCGATCTCGGTGACGCTCACCGCCACCGTGCCATTCACAAACCCATTGCCTCCAACAGGCGTTCCCTCCGCCATCTTCCCTCCGCTCTCCGAGGGCTTCGGACCCAGACTGCTGGCGGCGATCGCGGGAGGGACGGGCGCGTCGATCCTCATCATCCTGTCGTTGGTCTCAGTCTTCCGTTTCTGGCGAAGCAACCGGCGCATCGTCATCGGCAACGCACTGATCCTGGCGGGAACCCTCGTCGCCTCCTTTCAGGGGACTGTCCTCGCTCTCGGCGAGGAGGGCGACTTCGCGCTCAAACTGACCGTCACCGCGACCCTCCTGTGGCTGGGATACCGAGTCACCAAGGGAGCGCGCGTCGCGCCTGCCGCGAGGCCCCTCCTGGTCCTGCTCGGGCCCTCGACCAGCGGGGCCCGCCGTCATGCCGACCAGACCATCGAACTGCTGGAGGCCGACGGCTACGACGTGTTCTGCCCCGCCCGCGACCTCGAATCGTGGGGTGAAGTCAAGCGGTCACCGGCTGAGCTCGCCCAAGAGACCTCTCGGGCCATCGATCGCGCCACCCTTGTACTCGCCGACCTGCGCGACGGCTACGGGGTCGTGATGGCCGGCTACGCCGCGGCCAAGCGGATACCTGTCTTCGTGGCCTCTCCCGAAGGGGTTGGCATCCCCCGGCCGATCCGGGGCCTGGCCATCATGGAGATCTATTACGACACGGCTGCCGAACTCGTGACAGTGCTCGGCGCCACATTCCCGGTCAGGCGCACCGAGATTTCTTCGGATCGACACTGACGGCCGTCCCTCGATCGTCGCCCGCCTCCCCTCGATTCGTGACATCATCGGCACCAATGGTTCGAACGATCGGGGTCGTGCTCGCAGGGGGACGCTCATCACGGATGGGGGTCGACAAGGCAACAGTCGTCGTCGGGTCCGCAACGATGATCGACCATGTGGTTGCGGCCCTGGACAGGGTGGTTGACGAGGTGGTCGCGGTGGGTCCGCCCCGGACCGACCTCCCTGTTCCGTCGCTGGCCGACACGGGGCCACCGCACCAGGGTCCCCTTGCCGGACTTGCCTCGGCGGTCGAACACTTCCCCGACTCGCTCCTTGTCGTCGTCGCCGTCGACCAACCATGGGTCCGCGCCGACACCCTCGCTCGGCTGATCTCCATCGGCGGGTCACTCCCGGTCCTGCCGGTGGACGACGGGATACGACAGACGACCTGTGCCATCTACCCGACCCAAGCGATGGATGGGGTACGAGACGAGTTGGAAGGGGGTGGAAGCATCCAGAGCCTCCTCGACCGCATCTCCTTCCGGCCTGTGGTCGAAGAGGAGTGGGAAGGCTGGGGCGAAGACGGCCGGTCCTGGTTCTCGGCCGACGCTGCCACCGACATCGACGAGGGGCTCCGCCGGTACGGCAACCCGTGATCCGACGGATGGGCGTGGGCGCGTCGAGCGGAACAGGCGACGTCACCGAGGCGCCCAGGTACGACCCGTCGATGGCCGACGACGGCCCCATATGGTTGGCGGCGATCGCAACGATCATCGTCGGGACTGTCCACGTTCCAACTCATCCCGACGCTGCTCAGTCGGGGTGCTCATCGCAGCCGAATCGCGATCGGCGCCTTCGTGTGAACAGCCTGGTGTCTACTGTCAGACGTGAACCGGAGAGGAGACGACATGCGGAAGACCGCATCAGTGGCATCGATCCTGCTGGGGGTAACCCTGATCCTGGGCGGGGCAGCAACCTGGATCGTGGTCAGTACGACGTTGGGGGACCAGCAAATCACCACGGGCGACGACGCGTGTCTACCGGGGCGCACGGTCGCAGGTCCATTCACGGCGTATTGCCAGGCGGACATCATCGAACAGCACACGCTGGAGACCACCGACGGCCTCTATTACGCCGAACTGGATCGGGATGACCCGCGTCGTCAGACAGCGTTGACGTCGTCCTTCCTGCAGGCGTCGCTGTTCACGTCGATCCTCGCGTTCGGAGTCGCGGCGATGGCGGCGGGCATGGGCGTGCTGTTCGTCCTGATCGGTCTCGGTATGAGAGATGTGGAACGGCGACTCAGCGAGTTGGGATCGACCTGACGCGAGACGGTCAGCCGCCGATGTAGGACATCTCGATTCGGGTGCGGCCGGTCGCGCGAGACCGAATCTCGGAGTAGCGGTCCGAACGACCGGACCAAACCGATCGGACAAGGGCGTCGAGTTCCTCGTCTGAACCGCCCTCGCGAAGCAGGGCGCGGAAATCGGATCCGGCCGACGCGAAGAGACAGGTGTAGATCGAACCCTCGGCACTGAGTCGGACGCGCGTGCAGTCCCCACAGAAGGGTTTCGTCACAGAGGCGATGACCCCGACCTCGCCTGACCCGTCGACGTACCGCCACCGGTTGGCCACTTCGCCGGTGTAGTTGGGGTCGGCGGGCTCCACCGGGAAACGCTCGTGGATACGACCGATGATCTCCTCGGCCGACACGACGTCGTCGAGCACCCAGCCGTTGGTGGTCCCGACGTCCATGAATTCGATGAAACGGACGATGTGCCCTGTTCCACGGAAGTGGTCAGCCACATCCACGATCGAGTCGTCGTTCACTCCTCGCTTCACGACCATGTTGATCTTGATGGGAGTCAGACCCGCCTCGGCCGCCGCCTCGATCCCTTCGAGGACGGCGGCGACCGGGAATCCGACGTCGTTCATCGCCATGAACACGGCGTCGTCCATCGAGTCGAGCGACACGGTGACCCGGCCCAGTCCGGCTTCTGCGAGCTTGATCGCCTTGCGGGCGAGCAGCGATCCGTTCGTGGTCAACGTCAGATCGTCGATGCCCTCGATCACGCTCAGTCGGCCGATCAACTCCTCGATGCCCTTGCGAAGCAGCGGTTCTCCCCCCGTAAGGCGGATCTTCGTAACGCCGTGACGGGCGAAGGAGCGAGCCACGCGTTCGATCTCCTCGAACGTCAGCAGGCTGTGGCGATCCAGAAACTCGTAGTCCCGCGAGAAGATCTCTTTCGGCATGCAGTACGTGCAGCGGAAGTTGCAGCGGTCCGTGACCGAGATACGGAGATCTCGGACCGGACGGTCGCGGGTGTCGACGAGTTCTGGCATTCACCTCTGAGGGTACCGCCGTCTGGAGGTTCCCGGACTTGGCGGAATGTCGACGAACCGGCGATCGTTGTATCCACCAATGGCACTATTCACAAAACGACCCAAACCAATCGACCTTGACTCACTCGACCAACTGGACGAACTCGTCCGCTCCGGCAAGCCGGTCTTGGTCGACTTCATGCAGACCAACTGCCAACCGTGCCGCACGATGGATGGCATCGTGAACGAGCTCGCCGAGGAATTCGCCGGGACCGCGATCGTCATCAAGGCCAACGCGGCCCGCGTCCCCGACGCCTTCTTGAAGTACAAGGTCAAGTCGACCCCGACGTTCATGCTGCTCACCACCCGCCCCGGGGCCAACGCCCACACCATGCGCTGGCGCCACTCCGGCCTCGTCAAAAAGGACATCCTCACCAAAAACCTGGAGTCGGCAGCGCGTTCTTAGCGTATGAGCGCGTCATGAATGACGCGATCTGCCGACCAGAACGCGGTCTCTAATCTGACCGAGTGCAGATCACCATTCCGCGCCGGTTCGAGGGCATCGAAGGCATGGCGCAGGGAGGCCATCTGGCGGGCCTGGTGGCACAGACGCTCGAAGCCGACATTGCCGTCCGCTTCCGACGGCCTTGCCCGCTCGACACCCCTCTCGAGCTCGAGGCCAACGGGGACGGCCATGTACTTACGCACGGTGACACCACGATCCTCGAGGCGTCAGTCGCCGACGACCACCTCCCAGCTGCGCCACCCCCCGTCACGATGCGCGACGCCGAAGAGGGCCGGCGGTGGGCCGAGGACCAAGCCTTCGCCCAGAACATCCGCACCTGCTTTTCCTGTGGCGACTCGTCGCACTCGCTCAAGGTGCACGCGGGACTGATCGATGGCTCGGATCTGGCCGCCTCACCCTTCACCTATCCCGAGTGGATGGCCCCGGACGGGGTTGTCGAACCGAGATTTGTGTGGGCCCCGATCGATTGCGCTGCCGGATGGCGAGTATCGCTAGGACCGAACAGCCGACCCGCCGTGACCGGAGGACTCCGGGTGACGATCACCGACCTCCCGCGGCCCGGTGAGCCACTTATCGCCGTCGCGTCCGCGGGCGACTGGACGGGGCGTACCAGATCTGCCCGCTCTGCCATCTATCGGGAGGACGGCGGCCTGATAGCTGCAGCTGAATCAATCTGGGTCGCCATCGGGTGAGCTGCCCGTTTTACCCCTCCAAACGCTTCATTTGTGTCGCGCTGGTTCGCTAAGAAACGGGTTCTACCCTCTGCGGGATGAGTAGTGGGAGTACCAGCGGGATGGTGGTGGGGGTGGTCGGGGGAGGTCAGCTCGCTCGGATGATGGCCCAGGAGGCCATCCCCCTGGGACTCGACCTCAGATTCATGGTGACAAGTCCCGACGACCCTGCGGCACAGGTCACTCCCCACTTCACCGTCGGCTCTCCCGACTCTGTCGACGACCTTCGCCGGTTCGCTCACACCTGCGAGGTGATCACCTTCGATCATGAAGTCGTCGACCTCGCTGCACTCGACACCCTCGAAGCAGAGGGGAGGCTGATGCGGCCGAGCGCCACCACGTTTGCCACCGTGTCGCACAAGGGCCGAATGCGGGCAACTCTCGCTGCTGCCGGGATCCCGACGCCCCCGTCCCGACTCACCAGGGACCCGGATGAGGCCGCCCAGATCGTCTCCGATCAGGGCCCACAGGTGCTCAAACTGGCGCACGGCGGATACGACGGGAGGGGGACGTTCTTCGTCGACGACCCGTCAGAGGCCGCCCGGATCGTGAACGCCACGCCCCACACCGACGTACTGGTCGAACCCCGGCTCGACCTGCTCGCCGAACTGGCGGTGATCGTGGTCCGAGGAGGAACGGAAGGCTCCGTGCTCTACGACCCGGTCTCGACGATTCAGGTCGACGGCCAGTGCCGTCGGGTGGACGCACCCGCCCGAATCCCGGACGCCGTCGGTCAGTCGGCGGCGCATCTCGCCCGTCGTGCGGCCGAAGCCGTCGACGCCGCCGGGGTACTCGCCGTGGAGTTGTTCCTGACTCGCGACGGCCTGGTCGTCAACGAACTCGCCGCCCGCCCCCACAACACCGGCCATCACACCTTGGACGCCGCCGTGACCTCCCAGTTCGCCAATCACCTGCGGGCGGTCGCCGGCCTGCCGCTGGGCGATCCCACATTGCACTCCCCCGCCGTCACCGCCAACGTCATCGGCATCGATGCCGATACCGACCCTGCATTCCGCCTTGGATCGGCTCTGGCGATCGACGCCGCCGCCCACGTTCACCTCTACGGGAAGGCACCCCGGAAGGATCGGAAGCTCGGCCATGTGACTGTCTGCGATGATGACATGGACCGCGCGGTGCATCGGGCCGCACTCGTGGTCGAAGCGCTCGGCGGCCAGGAGGTTCCCCGGTGACGGTTGCAGTGGTGATGGGAAGCGACTCGGACTTCCCGACGATGGAGCCTGCGGTCGAGACGTTGCGCTCGCTGGGGATCGCGGTCGACGCGAGGGTCGTGTCAGCCCACCGCACGCCGGAGGCCATGCTCGAATTCGGCAGGACGGCAGCGGACAACGGTTTCCGGGTGATCATCGCCGCCGCCGGAGGCGCCGCCCACCTACCCGGGATGCTCGCTTCGGTGACGACCCTTCCCGTCATCGGTGTTCCGGTGGCGATCACCTCCCTCGACGGCATCGACGCCCTGCTCTCGATCGTCCAAATGCCTGCTGGCGTGCCCGTGGCGACGATGGCGATCGGTGGTGCGGTCAACGCAGCCCTGATGGCCGCACGGATCCTCGCCCTCGGCGACCCGGCGCTGACGGCAGCGCTCGACGAGTATCGACGAGGACTGGAGGACCGAGCCGCCACGGGAGATGCCAAGGTGAGGGCGCGCACGGACCTCTCGGATTGACTGCCGGGTAGCCTCCGACTCATGGCCATCGAAGCGATCAGGACTGCCAGTCTCGGCGACACCTCGTATGTGCTCGCCCACGAGGGCCACGGAATCGTCGTCGACCCTCAGCGCGACATCCGCCGCTTCCTCGATGCGATCGAACGGCTCGAGGTCGAGATCACTCACGTCATCGACACCCACGTCCACAACGACTACCTGTCCGGAACGCCGGCTCTGGCGCGACGGCTCGGAGCCGACCTCGTGATGCCGGCAGGCTCGGGTGCGGCGTTTCCGTTCGTCCCGGCGTTTCACCTCGAGGAGATGAAGGGTGCCGGAGCCATCACGATCAGGCCCATCCACACTCCCGGCCACACGCCCGAGCACATGTCGTATCTCGTCCTGATCGACGGGACTCCCAGCGCAGTCTTCACCGGCGGCTCGCTGCTCGTCGGCTCTGCGGGTCGCACCGACCTGCTCGGCGACGAGTTCGCCGATTCACTCGCCCGCCTCCAGTACCTGTCGGTCAAACGTCTCGCCGAACTCCCCGGTGACGTCGAAGTACTCCCAACCCACGGCGCCGGATCCTTCTGCACGTCGACCGGGTCGGCCGGCGGGGGTGCGTCGACGATCGAGGCGGAGGTACGTTCGAACCCGGTTCTGCAGTATCAGGACGTCGATGCCTTCGTGGCCGGTGAGTTGGACGGTCTGCTGCCGTACCCCGACTACTACCCGTCGATGGCGCCGATCAACCGCAGGGATCCGGGAGTCATCGACACCGTCGTGGTTCCGGTCGTCGGCGCGCGGATGATCGACCCTGCCGCATGGGTGATCGACCTCCGACCCCGCGACCGCTATCTCGCCGGCCACATCGCCGGCTCGTTGAGCGTCGAGTGGGGTTCTTCGTTCGCGCCCTGGGTGGGGTGGCTGGTTCCTTTCGGAACTCCGGTGCATCTCGTCCTCGATCCGCTGCAGGATCCGATCTGGGCCGCCACCGAACTGGGCCGGATCGGATTCCGGGTGTCCGGCGCCACGACCGACCTCACCAGCGTGCAACTGGTGTCGGGCAAGACCGCCTCGGTCGATGAGGCGATCGAAGCCATCGAGGCCGGTGCGATCGTGGTCGACGTCCGTGACCCGCATGAGAGGAAGGTCGCCCACGTGGCGGGCACGGTGCACCGCTACGTGCCGGACCTGCGGGATGCGATTCCCGGTTCGGAGTCCGACGACGTCTGGCTGGTGTGTGCCTCCGGGTTCCGAGCAGCGGTCGCATCGGGTCTCGTCGAGCGAGCGGGGAGGACGCCGGTGACAGTCACGGCCGGCGGGGTTCCCGCCCTGCTCCAGGCGCGGCCCGACCTGACGGTGACCTGAGACCGGCAACGAGCGTTCATGAGATGGGCCCGCGTCCCCGTATGTTGTCCCGATGGGGAGTCACCCGGCTTCGGCACGGGGGAGGGCACGCGGCCGCAGCCTTGAAGCGTCCGGCGGAGTCCAACCTGTCACCAACGACGAAGGAGCATCCGTGACCCTTATCTCGACCGCACGGGAGGTGCTCCGGCGCACCTGGGTCCGTCGCACGCTCGTGGTCGGCCTGAGCCTTGGAATCGCGCTCGTCACGGTGGGAGCGGTAGGCGCGACCGGAGGCGTTGTTCTCCGGGACGATGACGGCTGCCCGCGCACCATCGGATCCTTCAGTTCGGTGTCGTGGGCCGATGTCCTCCACATCGAAGGTCGCACCTACGAACGGGTCGACATCGTTGCGCCGCACGAGTCCCGCATCGACCAGTCGCAGCTCGCAGGACAGCTGGGGACCATCAAGTGCACGACCGCCGATGACGTACAAGACCCCGGCTATGACCTGCGCGACGGAGAAGCGACCTTCCTGGAGCCGGGCACTCCTGTCCAC
The DNA here is from genome assembly GCA_040905965.1 of Acidimicrobiia bacterium. Taxonomy (GTDB): domain Bacteria; phylum Actinomycetota; class Acidimicrobiia; order Spongiisociales; family ZC4RG35; genus DATHWB01. The sequence continues at coordinate 2,939 of JBBDQP010000099.1, read as the reverse complement.
GCACTCGCCGGTACGAACGTCAGCTTCCGTGTCGCAGTCGTGGACGACGGCGAGCCTGTCGTGTACGAGAACCGGCCGTTCACTGGCACGGTGGGCGCCGACCTGTTGCCGTTCCCTGCGGAGGACGTCGTGGCGGTCACATTCCTCAGCGAGTTCGACGGCCGGACAGTGCTGGGGCAACTCACCGAGTCTGACACCGTCCGCGAGTTCGTCGAAGACCTCCAGGCGGCCCCTGTCGGTGACCGGCCCGACCTGGGTGAAGAGCCGAGGGTCTTCGTCGCGTTGGAGTTCGCCGACCAGCCTCCGACGACGTTGGTGACGTACCCAGCCCACGGCATCACGACCGCCGGGCTCCAGCTGAGCGAGGCAATCCTGGAACTGATCCCTCCACCAGCCAACCGATGAGCGGCCACCTGAACCTCCGCGTTGCTCCTGTGGTCACGGTCACCGACTGAGCGCGATGGCGGGTGAGGTCTTCGGCACTCTCTGAGACAGCCGGGCTTCAACCAACGGCTGGTCAATCTTCGGGGTCGGCCACCAGCCACGCGCCGAGTCCGCCGAGGGCCAGCAAGAGCGCCAGCGGGCCACCCACCCACGGCAGCAGCCAGGCAAGGACGATCACAGGGAAACCGAGGACATATCGGGCGTATGAAGACCATTCGGGCCTCATACGCGATCCCACGACCAGGGCGACCGGCACTGGTGCCGTAAGAAGCCCGACGGCGACGACCGCTCCGATGGCCAGCGCCACCGGAAGCAGGACGAGGACCAGCGGCCCGCTGCTGGACAGCGAACTCACCGACACGATTCCGACGGTGACGATCACCAACGCGACAGGCACAGAGGCCAGGCCGACCCCCCAGGAGAGCGACTGCAGCGGCCGACGAGCGAGGGCTCCGGCCGCTGCCAGGGACCGGCCGGGGGCGGCCCAGAGGATCCCGAGTCCGATACCCAGCCCTGCGATGACGCCCACGACCTGGAGCAGCAACCTGATACCCCGGACACGCAGGTTGGGAGCCAGAGCCTCGGCCCGCGACAACGTACCGTCGACCGAGACCGTTTCGGCCACCGTTGCCTCGTCGTCGGCGGTGTAGCGCACGTCACCATCCACCACCAGTCCGGGAAGGAGCGTGATCTCTCCCGCAGTGACATCGATGTCGCCTCCGATCGTCCCCCCGATCCGCCACCGATGCACCGAGCCTTCGATGTCGCGGCTGACCTCGCCTGCCAACTCGGCGGTTCGTCCCCACACCAGAATGTCGCGACCGACCGACGACGCAGCCGACGTCGAGGTGGTGAGAGCGCCGACGAAAAGATCGTCGCCCACGTCACCTTCGATGTGGACCGACGCCGCCGCCACCCTGACCGCACCCTCGACGCGGCCGGTGATCTCGACCCGGTTGGAGATGGCGATCACGTCTCCTTCGACCACCCCGTCGATGCGGATCGAGTCGAACGCCACCGCCATGAGATCACCTTCGATGACCCCTGACACGACGATCGTGTTCCCGGCCGCATACAGATCTTCGGCGATGACGTCGTCGGCGCGTACGAGCACGACATTGCTTTGCACCCGTTGGGCGAACGCCGGCAGGGGAAGGAGCGACACGAAGACACCAGCGAGCAGCGCCACGCTGGCCATCCGCCGACGGGTGGTCGTGTTGTGGCGCACCACTAGTGGTGTGTCGACGAAAGAGGTGCGCGGTATCTCCGAGCACATGGCGTCATCTGGCAAGGACTTCCGACGCAGTCGCACTTGGCCCGTTCGGCGAGGAGGAGGACGCCGCCAGGGGCGTCATGGGCCGGAGAGACCGCCTCATTGTTTCGTTGGCGCACCACTAGAGCGGGATGGCGTTCGCTGCGAGTTCGAGAAGCGGCGCAGGCAGCAAGCCGAGCACGATCGTCGCCGTCGCCGTCAGGACGATGACTGTCCGACTCGGTGACGCCGGCTCGGGAGACGTGCCGTCGCCGTCCTGCATGTACATAGCGACGATCACCCGCAAGTAGAAGGCGAATCCGACAACCGATGCCAGCACCGCAACGACCACGAGCCACTCGAAGCCGGCCTGCCAGGCAACCTGGAAGACGCCGAACTTGGCGACGAACCCTGAAGTGAGCGGAATGCCGGCCATCCCGAGCAGCAGAACTGCGAAAGAGACTGCCAGCATCGGCTGTCGCCGACCGAGTCCCGCGAACGAAGCGATCGGCGTCGGTCCCGCCGTCCCTCCGGCGATCACCGAAACGACCCCGAACGCTCCGACCAATTGGATCGTGTAGACGGCCAGGTAGAACCAGACGTCAGGTGCGCCAACGCCACCGCCCACCATGCCAGTGAGGATGAACCCGGCGTGGGCGACGCCCGAATAGGCGAGGAGCCTGCGCACGTCGTCCTGGACGAGAGCGAAGATCCCGCCGAGCACCATCGACAGCGTGGCGATCCCGGCGATCAGCGGCGCCCAGTCGTCGAGCATCGACGGAAAGCCCGTGTGGAGGACGCGTATGAGGGCGGCGAATCCGCCGATCTTGGCGGCGGCCGCCATGTACCCGACGATGCCGGCCGGGGCACCCTGGTAGACGTCGGGCGCCCAGGAGTGGAACGGGGCGGCGGAGATCTTGAAGGCCAGACCGACGACGAGCATCGCCAGTCCGATCAGGAGGACGGCGGGCCGGGTGACGACCGTGCCCGAGAGGAAGCTGCGGGCTCCGAGCAGACTGAGTTCACCGGTTCCGGCAAACACCAGAGCCACCCCGTAGACGAATATCGCCGAGGCCACGGAGCCCAACAGGAAATATTTGATCGCCGCTTCGTCCGACGTCGCCCGGCCCCGAGTGATACCCGCCAGTACGTAGAGCGCGATCGACCCGACCTCGAGACCGAGGAACATCATCATCAGATGCACCGACGACGCCATCAGCATGAAGCCCGACGTGGCGAGAAG
>JBBDQP010000098.1:56324-77493 GCA_040905965.1 Acidimicrobiia bacterium | reverse complement strand
GCCGGGGCTTCTTTTGGAGGTACCGTCAATTTCTTCCCTCCTGAAAGGGGTTTACAACCCGAAGGCCTTCATCCCCCACGCGGCGTTGCTGCGTCAGGCTTTCGCCCATTGCGCAAGATTCCCCACTGCTGCCTCCCGTAGGAGTCTGGACCGTGTCTCAGTTCCAGTGTGGCTGATCGTCCTCTCAGACCAGCTACCCGTCGATGGCTTGGTAGGCCGTTACCCCACCAACTACCTGATAGGCCGCGACCCCATCTCGAAGCGCAAAAGCTTTCTTCCTCAAACCATGCGGTAAGAGGAAGAGATCCGGTATTAATCCGGGTTTCCCCGGGCTATCCCAGTCTTCGAGGCAGGTTGGTCACGTGTTACTCACCCGTTCGCCGCTCCGTCATCCCAGTGGGTTACCCCTCCGAGATGCGTCGCTCGACTTGCATGCATTAGGCACGCCGCCAGCGTTCGTCCTGAGCCAGGATCAAACTCTCCATCGTACGTTCATGTGGCCGACTCGGTGCAAGCACCTGGTCTTGGCGACAATCCGGTCAATGTGAGCTAATCCGTGTGACCCCCGTTCCCGACCGAAGCCGGTCACGAGGATGTGATTGCTCTTTCGCTACTTGCTCCTGAACCCTCCTCGGGCGTGCAATGCACTCCGTTGGAGGTTTCTGGTGCTCGCGCACCGTCACCCCGGTCGGACCGAAGTCCTCCCGTGTGTCGGGCGCGTGCTGACTTTTGGCACACTATCCAGTTGTCAAGGAGCCGCTGCTCCTTCGCCTGCTGGGGCGAAGCGACCGACCATGGTAGTCGGTGCTCGATCTCCGCACCAAAACCGCACCGCTTTGAAGATGTGCGGTGTCGCGTGCGAACCAGCCGACCTGTGGTCGGCGGAGGCGGAACAGTACCACCCCGCCCGCCTCACGCAAGTCGAGTTACAGCTCGAGACGCACGAATCGGCGCTTTCCTACCTGGAGAACGACTCCGTCGAGGCGGTTTCGGGGAACCTCGACGTCATCGACCACCGCACCGTCGATGCGCACTGCCCCCTGCTGAATGAGCCGACGAGCCTCTCCCCCGCTAGCCGCCATCCCCGCAGTCCGAATCAGTCCTGGTAGCGACACCGGATCTTCGTCGGGTACGGCGCAGGTGTCGATGTCGTCGGGAATCTCATGACGTTTGTGGATCGAGTCGAAGTGGGCTTCCGCATCGATCGCCGCCTCGGGGCCGTGATAGAGCCCGACGACCTCGCGGGCCAGGCGCCGCTTGGTGGCGTTGGGATGGAGCGAACCGTCCTCCAGGCCGGCTCTGATCGACTCCAGGTCATCCAGGGGGACTTCGGTGGCGAGTTCGAACCACTGCATCAGCAGTTCGTCCGGGATCGACATCGTCTTTCCGAACTGTTCGGTCGCCGGTTCGGCGACCCCGATGTAGTTCCCGAGACTTTGAGACATCTTCTGCTCGCCGTCCGTCCCGATGAGCAGCGGCATCGTCAGCGCAACCTGCGGATCCATCCCGTACCCGCGCTGGACCTCGCGCCCCATCATGAGATTCCAGAGTTGATCCGAACCCCCCAACTCCACGTCTGCTCGAACCGCCACCGAGTCGTAGCCCTGCAAGAGCGGGTAAAGGAACTCCATCACCGAGATCGGGGCGTTCGACTCGAATCGCTTGGCGAAGTCCCCCCGCTCGAGCATCTGGGCGACCGTCGCCTTCGACGTCAGCTCGAGGAGCCCTGCCATGTCCAACGCTCCAAGCCATTCGGAGTTGTAGCGGATCTCCAGCGGCTCGGGCAGGAGGACTCGCTGGAACTCGTCCAAGATCGACTCGGCATATCCGAGGACCTCCTCGGGGCTCAATCTGCGACGAGTTTCGCTCTTGCCACTCGGATCCCCGACCTGGGCGGTGAAGTCGCCGACGATGAGGACTGCGGTGTGGCCGAGTTCCTGAAAGTGCCTGAGCTTTCGGAGTACGACGGCCCAGCCCAGCGTGACGGCCGGAGCCGTGGGATCAAGCCCCAACTTGACCCGGAGCCTCTCGCCCTTCGCCAACTTCTCAGCGAGCGCGGTCGGAGGCTGGACGACGTCGACGCCGCGCATCAGCCGGCTGAGTTGATCATCCATCGAGCTCACTGTCGGTCGACAATACCGGCCCGACCGCCACCCACCTCCACGGAACATCGACCGCCTTGCTGATTCCGATCCGCGGGGTGGCCGTTGAATCGAGTGGCGGGCCCGACCTCAGGAGGACAGGTCCCGTGTGGTCGAGAAGATCCAGTCCGTCATGGACACCGGTGACGCCGAGGGCCTGGGTGAGCTTGCCGGGACCGTCGGAGAGATGAGTCTCACGGCCGCGACGTCGCACGGCAGCTTCACGACCGGCGAGAACGACGCCGGCCCGCAGCAACAGGGCGCTCGCCTCACCCGAAGGACCGGTCACGACATTCATGCACCAATGGATCCCGTAGGAACGGTAGACATAGAGGGTTCCCGGCGGCCCGAACATCGAGACGTTCCGTGCAGTGCGTCCCGAATACGAGTGGCTGGCGGGGTCCCACGACGTGTAGGCCTCGACTTCGGTGATGACGACTGAGACTTCGGACCCTTCGAGCGTCGTGGTGAGCACCGATCCGAGCAGCCGCGGTCCGATCTCAGGCGCCGGAGCACCCAGCAAACCCCTCACCCCAGAAGGTGGAGGAGAACCGCCTTGAAGGCATGCAGTCGGTTCTCGGCCTGATCGAAGACCCGGGACTGTCCTGACTCCATCACCGCATCGGTGACTTCCTCACCGCGATGGGCCGGAAGGCAGTGCATGAAGATGGCGTCAGGGCCGGCCGCAGCCATGATCCGATCGTCGACCTGGAAGCGGGCGAAATGTCGTCTGCGCAGTGCGGCCTCTTCCTCTTGGCCCATCGAAGCCCACACGTCGGTGTAGACGACGTCTGCACCTGTGACGGCCTCGTGCGGATCATCGGTGAGTACCACGTCGCCGTGTGCTCTCGCCGCTTCCACCACGGCCGGATCGGGTTCGTACCCGGAGGGCGTGGCGACCGTGACAGCGCCTCCCGCCTTCACGACACCGAGGATGAGAGAGTGGCAGACGTTGTTGCCATCGCCCAGATAGGCGACCCGGCTCCCTTCGATCGGACGGTGCTCGGCCAGGGTGAGGAGATCGGCGACCGCCTGACAGGGGTGCTCGAGATCGGACAGCAGGTTGACCAGCGGCATGTCCGTGACCGCATCGATGTTGGTCAGGTCGTTGTGATCGAACACTCGCATCGCCAGCAGGTCGAGATAGCGCTCCAACACCCGCCCGACGTCCTCTGGTGTCTCGCGTACCCCGAGGCCCGTCTGTTCGTTGCGGATTGCGATCGGGTGGATTCCCAACTGGATCGCCGCCACGTCGCAGCTGACCCAGGTGCGGAGCGACTGCTTTTGGAAGAACAGTCCGATGGACCTGCCCACCAGTGCGGTGCGGTAGCCGGAAGGATCGGACTTCACGGCCGTCCCGAGCTCGAGCATCCGAGTGAGATCGGCGGTGGTCGTGTCGGCGATCGACAGGAAGCTCATGATCCACCGCGCAGTTCGGCACCCAGGCCGGCAGCCGCCGCGACCATCGCCTGCCGCACCGGAGCCACCTCCTCGTTGGTCAAGGTCCGGTCAGGCGCTCTGAGCACGAAGCGAATCGCCAGCGACTTCTGGTCTCCGCCCAGACCGGTGTACTCATCGAAGACCCGGGCCGACTCCACGAGCGCTCCAGCGGCCTTGCTGGTGGCTACCACGAGTTCTCCGGCCGGAAGGTCCAGACTGCACGCGAACGCGAGGTCGAACTCGGTGGGTGGGAACGTGCTGGGCGTCGCGAGCGGATGAGGTGGACGGGGCGTGACAAGTGGAGCGAGATCCAACTCTCCCACCGCGACGCGGCCCGGAAGCTCGTAGTGACTGGCAGCCGACGGATGGAGTTCACCCACGAGTCCTACCGGATTGCCGTCGACGACCACCTCCGCCGCTCTCCCGGGATGCAGCCCGGGAGGACTCGCCGCCTTCAGCTCGAAGGGGAGTTCGAGTGCTTGCCCGAGAGTCCGCCAGACAGCGGTGGCCGTGTGGACGTCGGTCGGCCGACCCGGGCTGTCCAGCTCTCCGCCGCCGAGCGACCCGACGATGACGAATGCCACACGATCTGGCTGGTCGGGAATGCGGGGATCGGACGGGTCCGGCCGGTCGAAGAAGACCTTGCCCGTCTCGAACAGCGCAATCGCTTCGGCGCCATGGGACAGGTTGTACCGGGCTGAGGCCAACAGGCCGGGGAGCAGCGTCGTGCGCAGGATCGCCTCCTCTTCGCGGAGCGGGTTCTTGACCATCACCACCCTGCGGGCTGCATGGTGGGTGTCGAATCCGAGAGCGTCGAGGTCCTCTGTTCCGATGAAACTGAGGTGGGTGGCCTGGGACAGCCCCAATCCCACCAGCGTCTGGCGCACCCGTCGGGTCAGGCGCTGGGTTTCCGACCAGCCTCCCCCGCGGCCGGTCGGAACGGTCACGTCGAAGCTGTCGTATCCGTGAAGCCGTGCCACCTCTTCGATGAGGTCGATAGGACGCTCGATGTCGGGGCGGTACCCGGGAACCGTGACCACGAGGGGGTCGGCGCCGTTGACGGAGAGACCGATCGAGGTCAGCAGAGTCGCCACCCGCTCGTTGCTGAACCCAGGGCCGAGGATGCGTTCCACCTCCGCCACCTGCAGCGGGATCACTCGACGTTCGAACGGCACTGCAACAACATCCGAACCGTCCTCGAGCACGTCTCCCCCGCCGATCTCCTGGAGGAGGAAGGCAGCTCGGGCGAGTGCCAAGGTCGGAAGCTCGCGGTCGACACCGCGTTCGAATCTGGCGGACGCCTCCGACCTGAGGCCATGGCGGCGGGACATCCACATCACCGTCGGAGGATCCCAACTGGCCGCTTCCAACAGAATGTTGGTCGAGCTGTCGTGCACCTCAGAGGCCGCACCGCCCATCGTCCCTGCCAATGAGGTGGGCCCTGCATCGTCACAGATCACCAGATCGTCGGCGGTGAGACTCCGCTCGATATCGTCGAGCGTGATCAACGTCTCCCCAGGCTGCGCCCTCCTTACCGTCAGCGCATCGCCCATGATTCGATCGACGTCGAACGCGTGGAGGGGATGGCCGAGTTCCAGCATCACGTAGTTGGTGACGTCGACCGCGGTCGAGATCGGTCGCATACCGCTGACCCGGAGTCGATGCCTCATCCAGAAGGGGGACCGACCGATCCGGACACCAGTCATCTCCCGTGTGGCGAAGCGGAAGCAGCCAGTCGGGTCCTCGATCTTCACGCCGACGCGAGCCGTACCCCCCACGCCGCGGACGTCCGCCGCCGGAAGTCGAAGCTCCAGGTCGTAAAAGGCCGCCAAGTCGCGAGCAATGCCGAGGACGGACATGGCGTCGGGCCGGTTGGGTGTGATCGACAGATCGAACACGACGTCGGGCAGGGCCACCCACTCTGCGAAGTCTGAACCGACTGGCGCCTCGGGCTCCAGCACCAGGATCCCGGTGTGATCGTCACCGAGTCCGAGTTCCTTCTCCGAACAGATCATGCCGTGTGACATGACCCCACGGATCTCGCGAGATCCGATCTCGAAGCCCCCCGCCAGGACTGCACCGGGTTCGGCGAATGCGACCATCGCCCCCTGCTCGAAGTTCCATGCCCCGCACACCACCTCGATCGGTTCGCCGCCTGTCGTCACGGTGCACAGCCGCACCTTGTCGGCGTCGGGGTGGGCGCTCACCGTCAGCACTTCGGCGATGGTGACGCCGCGCCAATCGGCTTCGAGCCTGGTCACGCCCTCGACCTCGTGACCGAGGGACCAGAGGGCGTCCTCCAAGGCCTGCGGATCTGTGGTCGGAAGATCGACGAATTCCAACAGCCAGTTCAGCGAGATCTTCATGAGGGGAACTGGGACAGGAAGCGGATGTCGTTCTCGATGAAGTGGCGAATGTTGTGGATGTCGTGGCGAACCATCGCAAGGCGTTCCACGCCCATCCCGAAGGCGAAGCCGGACAGTGTCGTCGAGTCGTAGCCGACGGCCTCGAGGACGTTGGGATCGACCATGCCGCATCCGAGCATCTCCAACCAACCCGCCCCGCGGCAGACACGACAGCCGGCCTCACCGCCGTCGCAAACGAAACACGCAACGTCGAGTTCGGCCGACGGCTCTGTGAATGGGAAGAAATGCGGGCGGAACCGCACCGTCGTCGATGGGCCGAAGAAGGCCTGGGCGAAATGCAGCAGAGTTCCTTTCAGGTCGCTGAAGCGGATGTCCGTATCCACCGCCAGGCCCTCGATCTGATGGAAGACGGGAAGGTGGGAGGCGTCGATGGTGTCGGTGCGGAACACCTTGCCGGGAACCACGACGTGAACGGGCGGTTCGTGAGACTCCATCCACCGGACCTGCATCGGCGACGTTTGGGTGCGGAGGAGCGACTCGTCGTCCGCGACCTCGTAGTGGAGGTACATCGTGTCAGATTCGGCCCTCGCCGGATGCGTGAGTGGGGTGTTCAACGCGTCGAAGTTGTACCACCCAGTCTCGGCTTCGGGCCCCTCGGCGACGTTGTAACCGAGCCCGATGAAGATCTCGCACACTTCGTCCATCGTCTGTTGGATCAAATGGAGGGCACCCCTGGCCAGCGTCAGCCGCTCGAGAGTCACATCCGCCCTGTCCGCAACGAGCAGAGTGTCGGCTGCCTCCCTCTCGAGAATGGCGCGGCGGGTTGAGAGCAGGTCGGTGAGGGTCGATTTGGCGGACTGGATCGCCTGTCCGGCCGCGGGACGCTCGGCGGGGGGGAGAGCACCGATGTCCCGCTGGATAGATGCGAGCACCGATCTCCGACCCACGAGTTCGGCTTCGAGTTCTTCCAATTCTTCGAGTCCGGTCGTCGCCGCGATCTTCTGAGGCGCCGACGCGACCACGCTGTCGAGTTCTTGCATGAGAGCCTGCGAGGTTACCGGCTCTCGACCGACGGTCCTGCCGAGTTCCGCCAGCGCGCGAATTCGTAGGCCACGATCGATCCTGCCACTGCCGCGTTCAGGCTCTCGATCTCTCCGGGCATGGGGATCGTCACCGCCACGTCCGCCGCTTCGACCTCTTCGGGCGCGAGGCCCCGGGGTTCGGATCCAACGAGAATCGACCACCTGCGGGCGGGATCCAGGACCTCGCCGAGGCGATCTGCGGCCACGCCTCCCCTGGCGACTGTGGCGATCGTCCCGACATCAGGTCGTGCGTCGCCGATCGAGGTGCGGAAGTGGGCTCCTGCCGCCGCCCGCAGCACCTTCGGCGCCCATGGATCGACCGACCCGGTACGGAAGACGACGTCGAGCGAGAAGGCGGCCGCGGTTCGAATCAGAGTTCCCGCATTTCCCGGGTCGCCGACATCGATCGACAGATGGTCCCGATCCACCGGCGTCGTCGGAGGTATACGGATCACCGCCACCGGGCCCCGCGGATTCTCCGTGCCGGCCAACCGATCGAGAACCTCCTGGGTCACTTCGACCCAGGCCGGGTCGTCGCCCGACGGACCGATCCCGAACACGCGGACGATCTCGGCGCCACCCGCTCGTGCCTCCGCGAGGAGATTCGGACCTTCGATGAGGGTGAGCCCGAGTTGCCTGCGCTCTTTGACGCGATGAAGCCGGGCCGCTTCGGCGACCCGCGGATTGCGAGTCGAGCGGACCGGCTCCACGTCGGTCAGTTGCTGTTGACGGTCTCGACCAGTTGGCGGAACGCCTGCGGGTCGTTGACAGCCAGGTCCGCCAGCATCTTGCGATCGATCTCGATCTCGGCGGCCTTGAGACCGGCGATGAGCTGGCTGTAGGTCGTGCCGTTTTGCCTGGCGGCGGCGTTGATGCGCTGAATCCAGAGCTTGCGGAACTCGCCCTTGCGAGCGCGTCGATCGCGGTAGGAGTCCTGCATCGCATGCATGACTTGCTCGTTGGCAGTCTTGAAGCGGCGGCTCCTGGCTCCCTTGTATCCCTTGGCCCGGTCCAGGACCTTCTTGTGGTTCTTCTTGCCGTGGACGGCTCTCTTCACCCTGGCCATGTCACTTACCCAGCATCTTCTTGATCACTTTGGCGTCCCCGGGTGCCAGGTCGGTCTCTCCGCTGAGACGGCGGAACCGGTCCTGACCCTTGGCCAGGCGAAGGTGTCCCTTGCCGGCCTGCTTGCGTCGAAGGCGGCCCGTTCCGGTCACCTTGATGCGCTTGGCGGCGCCGCGATGCGTTTTCATCTTCGGCATTCCGTCCTCCTCACTCTTCTTCGTTCGAGTGGTCGTCGCTGTCTGTCTCGATGCTGGGCTCCCGGTACTTGCGGTTGGGAGCCAGCGTCATGCTCATGTTGCGGCCCTCGAGGGAAGCAGGCTGTTCGACGATGCCACGATCACCGATCGTGGCCACCAATCGATCCAACACCTCTCGTCCGAACTCGGGGCGTTCCCGTTCCCGACCCCGAAAGCGGACGGTCACCTTGACCTTGTCGCCTTCGGACAGCCATTCGGCGGTTCGGCGGGCCTGCATGTCGAAGTCGTGATCGGCGATCCGAGGAGTCAGTCGCGTCTCCTTGATCACTGTACGGGTCTGCTTCTTACGGGCTTCACGGTCGCGAACCGATTGCTCGTACTTGAACTTGCCGTAATCCATGATCTTGCACACGGGTGGGCGGGCAGTTGGTGCGACTTCGACGAGGTCGAGGTCGAGTTGTTCGGCCAGCCACAGTGCCTCGGACAGTTTCTTCACCCCGACTTGGGATCCGTCGGGAGCCACCACCCGGACCTCTGGGGCCCGGATGTAGCCGTTCACGCGCAGTTCAGCGATCTCACACTCTCCTTTTCTTCGTTGCTCAACGTAAAGAGCAGCACACGGGGTGCTGCTCGGAGTCGTTCGTCGTTCATACAGTCTCGACCGCTCATTCGGAACGGTCGGACCCCCTGAAGGATGGGCCTCGGCTCGCCATCGGCGGCCAGGCGGGAAGCAGCAGCTTCCGCTTGATACTCGGTTGTGCCGAGCATCGTAATCGAATTCGGTCCGAACAGGCCAGTCGTCACAACGATGCGATACCCCGGCACACCGCCAGCACCGCCTGTGCGGCCTCGGCAGCCTTGTTCCCCGGTCCTGGACGGGATCGCTCGAATGCGTGGTCGTACTCGCGGACTGTGAGGAGCGCATTGCCGACCGGTCGCCCCGTGCGAAGGGCGACCTCGCCGATACCGCGTGTCGCCTCTCCCGCGACGTAGGTGTAGTGGTCGGTCTCGCCCTTGATCACGGCCCCGATCGCAACCACTCCGGCGCATCCGCCTCGTTCGATCAACGCCAACGCTGCGACCGGAAGTTCAAGCGCACCGAGCACCTCGAAGATCGGGATCTCGGCGACACCGGCCTCGGACAGCACGGCGTGCGCTGCATCTCGCATCGGTGCGGTGATCGGGGCGTTGAACGACGACACCGCCAGCCCCACCCTGTTCGGCACCAGCCGATCCCCGACGGTCACTCCCCATCCTCGAAGATGTGGCCCATCTTCTCGGCTTTCGCCCTCAGGTAGGCGCGGTTGTGATCGGTGACGTCGGTCATCAGGGGAACACGCTCGGAGATGGTGAGGCCATACCCTTCGATACCGGCCCGCTTGGTGGGATTGTTGGTGAGCAGCCGCATGGACCGGACCCCGATGTCGTAGAGAATCTGGGCACCGATCCCATAGTCACGCGCATCCACGGGGAGCCCCAACTCCTGGTTCGCCTGCACCGTGTCGAAGCCGTCGTCCTGGAGGTTGTAAGCCTCGAGCTTGGCGAACAGACCGATACCCCTGCCCTCATGACCCCGGATGTAGAGGACCACTCCGCGCCCTTCGGCGGCCACGAGCTGCAGCGCCCGATCGAGCTGCTTTCCGCAATCGCAACGCAGACTGCCGAATACGTCACCGGTCAGGCACTCGCTGTGAACCCGGGTGAGGATCTCTTCGCCCTCGGCGATATCGCCCATCACAAACGCGACGTGCTCTCGGCTGTCGACTTCGGAGCGATAACCCACGGCCCGAAACTCGCCGTACTTGGTCGGTACGACTGCTTCGATCAGCTTGCGGAACGGCCGCTCCTCACGCTGGCGGCGGTACGCGATCAGGTCGGCGATCGTTCCCAGCAGGAGGTCGTGTTCCTTGGCGAACCGTTCGAGCTCGGGCAGGCGAGCGACCGACCCGTCGTCGTTCATCACCTCCGAGAGCACCGCGGCCGGGTACCTGCCAGCGAGGCGGGCGAGGTCGACTCCCGCCTCGGTGTGCCCCGCCCGCTTCAACACACCGCCCTCGGCGTAACGCAACGGATACATGTGGCCGGGTCTGGCCAAGTCACCGGGGCGAGTCTTCGGGTTGAGCATGGCCTCGACCGTGCGCGTCCGGTCATAGGCGGAAATCCCTGTCGAAGTCACACCGCGAGCATCGACCGAGTCGGTGAATGCCGTGCGATGGGACTCCGTGTTGTGGTGAACCATCAGTGGCAGTTCGAGTTCGTCGAGCCGCGAGCCCTCCATCGGAATGCACACGATGCCGCTGGTGTGACGGATCATGAAGGCCATCTGGGCCTCGGTGATCCGGTCGGCCGCGACGATCAGGTCGCCTTCGTTCTCGCGGTCGGCGTCATCGACCATGATCACCATGTCGCCGCGAGCGAATGCGGAGATCAGCTCTTCGGGTTTGGCGAACATCAGTTTCTCGACTCCATCAACCGCTCGACGTATTTCGCGAGGATATCGACTTCTAGATTGACCGGCGCCGACTCCGACAGTCGTCCCAACGTCGTGACCTCGAGCGTGTGCGGGATGAGCGCCACTTCGAACCCGTCCGAGTCGACAGAAACCACCGTCAAAGACACACCGTTCACAGTGATCGAACCCTTCTCGACTACATAGCGAAGAATGGAAGGCGGACAGGAGATCTCGATACGGCGCCCGCCCCCCGCAGCGGTGATCCGTCGAACTGCGCCCACTCCGTCGACATGGCCCTGAACGATGTGGCCGTCGAACCGTCCGTTGGCGGACATGGCACGTTCGAGATTCACCAGTTCGCCGCTCTGGACCGACCCGAGCGTGGTGCGGCTGAGAGTCTCGGCCACCAGATCGACGCCAAACCGGGTGTCTGAGACTGTCGTGGCAGTCAGACATGCCCCTTCCACGGAGATCGAATCGCCGATCCGCAACCCCTCGGTCAGGTGCGGAGCCTCAATCACGAACCGACGGTCACCATCAGATCCGGTGACGTCGACGATGACACCCGTCGCTTCGACGATGCCCGTGAACATGGTTCCTCTCCGTTTGCCGCGTTCAATTCTACGAGTGGGTGGCACGGCGCCAGTCGACGCGGAGATCGGCCCCCAACCGGGAGACAGAAGTGATCTCGACGTCGATGGCTTCCCCCAGACTGGTGAACACACGGTCGAACGCTCCCCTTCCCGCCCCGCCCGCGACTTTGGCGCCAAAGTAGTGGACTCCCCGATCGATCAGCCCGGCGTTCCATAGGCCGGCCGCAACCCCCGCTCCTCCTTCGACCAGCACCGACAGGATGCCGCGGTCGGGTAGTTGGCGGAGGGCTGCATCGAGATCGACGACTCCCCCCGTCCCCGCCCGGATGACGTCCACGCCGTCCATCCTGAGCTCTTCGGAGGCCAGGACGATTGGATTGCGATTCCACAGCCGCAGATCTGGCGGGAGGGGGCGAGACCCGGCGACGATGACTGGGACCGGCTGGGGACCGTCGAACCCGTCGAGGCGCACGTCGAGGCGGGGGTCGTCTGAGCGGACGGTGCCGGCACCTACGAGAATTGCGTCGTGGGCGGCGCGGAGGTGGTGGGCGTTCCGTCTGGCCTCCTCACCCGTGATCCACTGGGAGGTCCCGTCGGCTGCCGCGAGCTGACCGTCGAGAGTGGTGGCCTGTTTGAGCGTCACCAGCGGGCGGCCCGTCCGACGGTGATGAAAATACCCCGGATCCGCCTCTTCGACCGCTTCACTCTCGACCCCGACGATCACTTCGATCCCCGCCTCGCGGAGTCGAGCGATCCCCGTCCCGGCAACGCGCGAATCCGGGTCGACCGATCCGACGACGACGGTCCGGACACCGGAAGCGACGACCGCGTCTGCACACGGCGGCGTCCGGCCCGTGTGGGCGCAAGGTTCGAGCGTCACGACCAACACCGCATCGTCTGGTAGCGGGGACACGGCGTCGAGAAGTGCCCGTTCCGCATGCGGGTTACCCGGCCCCGTGTGACCGGCCTCGGAGATGACATCACCGGCGGAGGTGAGGAGAACGGCGCCGACCCGCGGGTTGGGATGGGGGTGAAAACGGCTGGCAACGACGATCGCATGGCGCATCGCGCTGCCGAACCAGCCTGGAGTCACGACGTCCGTCGATCGATCCGATATGCCGAGCCCGCCTGCTTTTTGGCGAACTCCTTCATTTCTACGGCCACTTCCGAGGCTTCCCACTGGGTGGTGATCCGCCTCGTCAGGTTCGTGACGACACCCATCGACATCGCCACGACCGGGAACGCAAATCGCTCCCCTCTGCGGTCGGTGACCTCGATGTAGCCCCTGAGCGCGTCTGCGGTGTCGTAGTAGTCAAGGACCCCGTCATCGAAACGGTCGATGACCGACTTGCAGAACGCCTCGGCGACATCGGCTTCTGTGATCGCCACGAAGTCGTCACCGCCGATATGGCCGACGAAACCTTCGTCGTCACCCGCATCTGCAACCGCCCGCCTGAGCACGTCGGCCGAGAACTGGATCACCTGGTCGCCTCGCATGAACCCGTAGTGGTCGTTGTACGCCTTGAAGTTGTCGAGATCGCAGTAGACAAGAGCGAAGGTCTGGCCGCTGGCGATGCGCTGTTCGATCTCGGCGCCGATCGAGAAGTTCCCAGGCAGACCGGTGAGCGGCGAGGTGTCCCGGGCCGTCCTCGTCCGTCGCAACACTGCCTTGACCCTGGCGACCAGTTCCACGACGTCGAACGGCTTCGTGACGTAGTCGTCGGCCCCGAGCTCCAACCCTTTCACCCGGTCAGCGGTCATCCCTTTGGCAGTGAGAAGAACGAAGGATGTCGACGCCAGCGAAGGCTGAGCCCGCATCTTGCGGAGGGCGGTCAACCCGTCCATGCGAGGCATCATGATGTCGAGAAGAACGATGTCCGGCGGGTTGGCGATCGCGCGTTCGAGTCCTTCCTGGCCGTCGCCGGCGGTGTCGACCTCGAAACCTTCGAGTTCGAGACTGCTGCGAACGAGGCTCAGGATGGTGTCGTCGTCGTCGACAACCAGTACACGTTCAGTCATTCGAGATCACCCGTCGCAAGTCTTCGATCGCCTTTTGTCGGTCAGATTGTCCGAACACCGCAGTGCCCGCAACGAACACGTTCGCTCCGGCGTTCCGGGCCGAACGAGCGGTGGCAGTTGAAATGCCACCGTCAATTTGGATATCGGTCGCAAAACCCTGCGAGTCAACGACTTTTCGCAGCGCCTCCACCTTCTCGAGCACCTCCGGAATGAACGACTGCCCGCCAAACCCAGGGTGAACGGACATCACCAGCACCATCTCGCACATCTCGATGAATGGTGCCATCGCCTCCCACGGTGTCGGCGGTGACACCACGACCCCGAATCCGAGTCCGAGCCGCTCTGCCAGGGCGGCGGCCGGACGGGGGTCGGGTAGGGCCTCGAGATGGACGGTCACGATGTCGGCGCCCGCTTCCGCCAGTTCGGGGAGATAGTCGGCCGGGTTCGTCGTCATGAGGTGACAGTCGAAGCGCAGGTCGGTGTGGGGACGGAGGGCAGCGATCACCGGCATTCCGAACGTCAAGTTGGGAACGAAGTGGCCGTCCATGACATCGAGGTGGAGGAGGTCGGCGGCCGAACCCAGTGAGGCGACTTCAGATGCGAGGCGACTGAAATCCGCCGCGAGCAACGACGGTGCGATCTTGATGTCCACCACGGTGCCGAGTCTACCGACCCCCGCTCCTCCCACCGACGGCGCGCCTCATCGCGGGATGACCGTGACGAACATGCCGTCGGTGGGACCAAGGTGCGGACCCATCAACCAGCCGTCGCCGTATCGCACGCCGGGGAGTCCACTCGGTGGCACTCCGCCCAAACCGGCGACGACGTCGATCGTCTCGGCCGGGGTGATCGTGCATACCGAGTACACGACTCGGCCTCCCGGACGCACAAGTCTGAGCGCCTCGTCGAGCAGTGAACGCTGGATCGCGGCGAGTTGTGCCATACCCGCCTCGCTTACTCGGTCGCGGATCTCCGGACGCCGTCGCAAGGTTCCGAGCCCTGTGCACGGGGCGTCGACGAGCACCGCATCGAAAGTGGACTCGGCGAATGGAGCGGAGCGTCCGTCACCCACCACCCAGATGGCCTGTGGCACCCGCAGGGCGGCGTCTCGCACTCGCCGGGGGTGGATATCCATCCCGATCACGCGACCGGTCTCGCCCGCCTGGTCGACGAGGTGTTGAGTCTTGCCCCCTGGGGCAGCGGCGATGTCGAGCGCGCACCCACCGCATCCCAGTGCCACAGCATTCACTACAGCCACCGATGCAGGGTCCTGGACCGCCACGCCTTCAGGTGGTGCACCCTCATCCCACAGCCACGCTCCCGGAATTCCGTCGACCCTCCGCGCGCCATCCGGTTGTCGTTCGGACCGGAGTCCCACCGGGGCAGGCTGTTGCGACGCCAGCCAGAACGCATCCACATCCGCCGGGTCGAGAACGTGACGCATCGCCGAGTCCACGAACTCAGGGATGCCGATGTCGGCGAGCGTCTCTGCGCGCGGAACGTTCTCGCTCATCCGCCGCATGACCGCGTTCGCAAAACCGGCCGCCCGTGGCGAGACCAGACGGACGGCATGGACGAGTCCGTCGACGACGAGCGGCATCGGGGTTCGATCGGCCATGAGTTCGGCCGTCGCCACCCGCAGGAGGTCGAGCACTCGGTCATCGATCTTCTCGATAGGCCTGGAGGCGTGGGATGCGATGGCGTTGTCGATGAGAGGGCGGTTCCTGAGGACACCGAACACCAGGCCCTGGACGGTGGAGACGTCAGCCCCGGCGGACTCTGCTTCGATCCGGCTCACCACATTCGACCAGGCTCCCGACCGAATGACCCGTCCCACCGCGACCGACGCCGCGACCCTGTCTTCGGTCACCGTCATGTCATCCGGCCGAGATCGCCTCGGAGTCCGCGCGCCCAGTCGACGCCTCCCATCGGCCGCTTGCCTTCCGGTTGAACGCGAACCAGGCGGACTGCCCCGGCGCCGAGGCCGAGCTGGAGTCCATCAGCCCCAAGCTGGAGGTCCCCGGACGGCATCTGCGATCCGGCGTCCTCCGCCTCGATGATCCTCACTCCCCCGGTGGGATGGCGCACCCATGCGCCGGGCCATGGCGCGAGCC
Organism: Acidimicrobiia bacterium; assembly: GCA_040905965.1. GTDB lineage: Bacteria > Actinomycetota > Acidimicrobiia > Spongiisociales > ZC4RG35 > DATHWB01. Next base: position 62,024 of record JBBDQP010000098.1, on the reverse strand, counting down.
CTCGCACGGCGGCCAACACCGAGGCTGGTGTTCCTGCGAGATCGACCCAACGTTCGTCGGTGCGGATCTTGGGGGCGGTCGTCGCACGATCCGGATCCTGGGGGACGGCGACCAGTCCTCCGATCGATCCGAGCGACGTGCCCACCATGACCGCTCCGATCCGGGCGAGTCGTGCGGTGAGCGACTCGGCGTCATCGGTGGGAGCGATCGCGGTGGACACCGTGACGAGACTCGGCCCGGTATCAAGACCCTCGTCCATCCGCATCAGGGTGACACCGGTCCTCTCGTCGCCCGCCAGAAGTGCCCGCTGGACCGGAGCCGCTCCCCGCCAGCGTGGCAGGATCGAGAAGTGGAGATTGACGAATCTGTTCGGCGCACGTGCCAGCGCTGACGGACTGATGAGCATCCCAAAGGCGACGACCAGGGCCACGTCGAATCCGCCGACGGTGTCCCACACATCCTCGAGTCCGGCACTGGTCTCCGGCTGGGCGACGTGGAGACCCATGCTCTCGGCCGCCACCTTGACGGCGGACGGTTGCGGCCGCCCTGACCGTCCCCGTGGGCGATCCGGACGAGTGACGACCACTTCCACGGTGGCGGTCTGCGAAAGGGCCGTGAGCGCAGGTACCGCGGCGTGAGGCGTCCCGAGGAAGACAGCCTTCACAGGCCGGACTGCGGCGGGAGCAGCTCCTCCCGCAGCACCTTCAACGCCTTCTTCCTCGCCCGTTTCGGCATGTGATCGATGAGAAGGCCGCCGTCGAGATGACCGATTTCGTGCTGGAGCACCCGGCCCATCAGGTCGATCCCCTCGTACTCCACCTCGTTCCCCTCCAGGTCGAGCGACCGGACCCTGGCATATTCGGGGCGGAGGATGGGCCAATAGTGCCCCGGAACCGAGAGGCAGCCCTCTTCGAACTCCAATTCGCCGTCCGTCTCGACGATCACCGGGTTGATCAGGGGACGCGGCCCTTCACCGTCATGGGCATCGAAGACGGCGACGCGACGGGAAACACCTATCTGATTGGCGGCGAGACCGACGCCCGGCGCGTCATGCATCGTTTCGATCAGATCGGCCACCAGCTTCCGGACGCCGTCGTCGACAACCTGCACAGGAGTCGTCGGGGTCCGCAACACCGGATCGCCGTAGGTGCGGATAGGAAAGATCGCCATGCGTGCGGTGACGGTATCAGAGGTCGATCGGGTCGACGTCGATCCGGACCCGGAGCCCCGAATCACGCCAGCGCTGCACCATTGGACGCAGCGCGGTCTTCGCCCGACCGAGGTCGCTGCCCTGCAGGAGCCACCGCGTCCCGTCACGATGCGGTGCCGGCCCGAGGACGTCGCAGTGTTCGAGAAGCGGGGTCAGATCCGGAGGTGAACCACCGCCGACCTCGATGACTGCGAGCTCCCCGGATGGCGGATACCCCATGACCCGTCTGGTCTCGAGCTCGGATTCGAGCGCCGAGAGCGGATCCGACTTCACCAGACCCCTGACGGCCGGGTGATCCGGCTCGGATGTCTGAAGCATCATCCGCCGACCTGACCCTCTGCCTACCAGCCCCGCCAGCCGAGCCCCCAGCCGGAGTGCGTCCTCTGCCGACCGGTAGTTCGTACCGTGCAGGAGACCGTCGAAATCCGGCACCACCACGAGATCCAGGTCGCCCAGCCCGAGTACGTCGCGCTCGGTCCCGACGACCACGAGCCCACTCGCAGGCGCGGGCACGACGAACTCCGATCCGACGATGCGACCGGCTTCGGCGACCACTCTGCCGACCCCGGCACCGAGGGCCTCGAACCTGGTTCCCCCACAGTCGATGCAGGGGCCGAGTTCAAAGCTGCACCTGGTGCAACGCTCCCCCGGATCAGGTCGGGACCCGCACCCCGGGCATCGTCGCACCGTTCGGCACGCGCCACAGCGCGTTGCCGCCGCATACCCCTTCCGATGCCCGAAGACGAACGAGCTGCCACCCCTCCGGGTGACAGCAGCGAGAGCCATCCGTACCGGTTCGCTGAAGATCGATCCGCCGGTGCTCTCCTTCCGCAGGTCGACCACCTCGACCGAGTTCCACATCCGGCCACCTGACCTGATGACGGTGGGTCCCGTCGCCAGGACCTCGGTTGTCGGCGTCGGCCCGACAACGGTGAGGCCAAATCGTTCGCGTTGCCCCCGTCTGCGAAGGACCTCGCGCACATGGACGGTGGGGGTCTGGCGATCCTTCATCGCCCGTCGACCCTCCTCGAGAACGACGGCCAAGCCGAGTCTTGCGACGGGCCAGCAGACCACCCTGGGCGTCCCGACGAGCACGCACGGCATGGTGGCCCGACTCCACGCGCCGGTAATCGCACGGTCGGGCATGTCCCCGTGGGCGATCACACAATGACCCGGAAGCACCGCGGAGAAGACCTCGAAAAGCTCCTCGGCTTCCCGCGTCGTCGCGGTAATCACCATCGTCGACAACCCATGGCTCAGCAAGGAGCCGGCTGTCGCCGCCAGAAGGCCAGTCGGAGGATGGGAGGAGAGCACGACCGTCGGCGGCACTCGTCGACGCCCGATCGCCGCCTCCACCACACCGCTCAAGGTGTCACCCGTCACCGCAGGAGGCGGGAGGAGCCTCGATGGGTGCAGTCGAGGATTGTTCGGCGGGGCGGCGCGTTCCAACATCGCCGACAACGGACTCGCGTAATGATGTGACGCCCATCGCAGCGATTCGAGGAGTGGTTCGTCGAATACGGCGCGATCGCCCGACACGGCTGCGACCGGTTTCAGCGCATCTCCGTCGGCGCCATCCTCGACCGCCACGACGAATCCCCGCACCCGCCGTCCGCCCAGAGGAACCCGAACGACCGTCCCGAGTTCGATCGTGGCCGCCAGCGTTTCGGGGATCGCGTATCGAAAGCCCCCGTCCACCGAGAACGACGGAACGGCCGGAACGACGAGCGCCCGGCGCTCGGTCAGAGTCCCGCCGCCTCGGCCAACTCGGCGGTCCGATCGGTGCGCTCCCACGGGAAGTCGGCGCGACCGAAGTGTCCGTAGGCGGTCGTAAGCCGGAAGATCGGTTTACGAAGCCCGAGACGGGCGATGATGGCGGCGGGGCGGAAGTCGAAGACCTCGTCCAACGCGGATTCGACCCGCTCGGGAGCCACGCTCTCTGTGCCAAAGGTCTCGACATGGATCGAAAACGGCCGGGCTTGACCGATTGCGTAGGCAAGTTGGACTTCGCACCGCCGGGCGAGGCCCGCCGCGACGACGTTCTTCGCGGCGTGGCGGGCTGCGTACGCCGCGGAACGATCCACTTTGGTGGCGTCCTTGCCCGAGAACGCCCCCCCACCATGGCGGGCGTAGCCGCCGTAGGTGTCGACGATGATCTTGCGGCCGGTCAGTCCCGTGTCGGCAACCGGCCCGCCGATCTCGAAGCGGCCAGACGGGTTGACCAACAGTGGCACCGACTCCCCCTCGAAATGAGCCTCCAATACCGGTCTCGCGACTGCCGATTCGAGGTCGCCAGCCAACTGCTCGAGCGTGACCTCCGGGGCGTGGTGGGCCGAGATGAGGAGGCCGGTGACGGCCACAGGTCGGTCGCCTTCGTAACGCACGCTGACCTGGGTCTTGCCATCCGGTCGGAGGTAATCGAGCGTCCCGAGGCGCCGCACTTCACTCAACCGCTCTGCCACCCTGTGGGCGAGCTGGATGGGGAGGGGCATCAGCTCGGGTGTCTCGTCGCAGGCGAACCCGAACATGATCCCCTGGTCGCCTGCCCCGAGCGAGTCCCACTCGTCTTCGCTCCCCATCCTCTTCTCCAACGAACCGGTGACACCCTCGGCGATGTCAGGGCTCTGACGGTGAAGCCGATTCTCGACCGTGATGGTGTCCGCGGCGAAGTCGGGATCGAATCCGTCATATCCGATCTCACGGATCACAGACCGGACGAGAGTGTCGATATCGAGCGTCGAACTGGTCGTGATCTCACCGGCGACAATGGCGATCCCCTTCGTCACCAGCGTCTCGCATGCGACCCGCGACATCGGATCATCGGTGAGGGCAGCGTCGAGCACGCCGTCCGAGATGGCGTCGGACACCTTGTCAGGATGACCTTCGGTCACCGACTCGGAGCTGAAGAACCGGGTGCGCCCGGACATGGGTTCCATTGGACAGACGAGCCTAGACCCGCATGCCCACCGCGACGTCCGTCACGACACGGGACGAACGGACACGATCAGGTCCCAGAGACGCCGCGCGACATCGGCTTTCGTCATCTGTTCCCAACCGTCGACGCTGCCATCGGCACGGATGATCGAGACGCGGTTCGTGTCGACGGCGAAACCCGAACCTGGCTCGGTGACGTCGTTGGCCACCAGCAGGTCCACGCCCTTCCGGCGGGCCTTCTCTACCGCTCGATCCAGTGAGCCGGTCTCGGCGGCGAAGCCGACGACGAACGGCCGATCGTGACGTGCGACCACCGACATGAGAATGTCGGGGGTGGGCTCGAGCAAGATCTCTGGAGGACCGTCGGTGCGAGCGAGCTTCGACTCTGCGGCGTCCGCAGGTCGGAAATCGGCGACGGCGGCTGCCATCACCGCGATATCAGCCTGGACGGTGTCAACGGCGTCCTGCATCTCGTGGGCGGATTCGACCTGTCTCCGGTCGATGCCTGCGATCGTGGGGAGCGGACTTGCGGTGACGAGGACGACCTTCGCTCCCCGCCGGAACGCTTCCTCTGCGATCTCATGACCCATCTTCCCTGAGGATCGGTTCCCGATGTACCGCACCGGATCGATCGCCTCGCGCGTGCCGCCGGCAGTCACGAGGACCGTCAGACCGTCCAGCGGACCCGAGAAGAGGGCCTCGATAGCCGAAACGATGTCGTCCGGCTCGACCATGCGCCCCGTACCCGCGTCACCCCCCGCCAGATCTCCTTCAGCGGGTCCGACGACATGTACGCCTGACTCGACGAGCACGTCGATGTTCCTTCTGGTGGCTGGGTACTCCCACATCTCGGTGTGCATCGCCGGAGCGATCATCACGGGCGACCGGGCGGCCACCACAGTCGCCGACACCGGATCTTCGCTGAGGCCGGTCGCCAGACGAGCAATGGTGGCCGTGGTCGCCGGTGCCACCACGATCAGATCGGCCCAGCGGGCGAGATCGGTGTGCGGTGACACCGAAGCCGGATGACCGGTCAGCGAGGTCACGACGGCGTGACCTGACAGACCGGCGAGCGTCGCCTGCCCGATGAACTCCGTCGCCGCCGGGGTCATGACGCAGCGAACGTCGGCGCCTCTTTCGAGGAGCCGACGCACGAGGTAGGCGGACTTGTAGGCGGCGATCCCGCCACTGACGCCGACGACGATCCGTCGACCGTCCAGCGGCATCAGGATTCCTCGGTCTCCACGGTCACCTTGCCTGCCGCGATCTCTTCCATGGCCAGGGTCAGTGGCTTGCGGCTCAGCGAATACACCTGAGGTGGCACGTAGTGGCCGATCCCGCCGCCGAGCTGGTGGAAATAGGCGTTGATCTGTCGCGCCCGTCGGGCAGAGACGATGACGGCTGCAAAACGGTTGCCGACTTCGTCGACGACATTTTCAATCTTCATCCCGCAGAGTGTAGGGCAGCCAGGCCCGACATCCCACCCCGTCAGCGCTCCCTTGGCGCTTCGATGACTTCTTTGAGGCGGGTGACGGCGGTCTCGATGTCGTCGTTGA
>JBBDQP010000098.1:47966-56224 GCA_040905965.1 Acidimicrobiia bacterium | reverse complement strand
GGCGCTTCGATGACTTCTTTGAGGCGGGTGACGGCGGTCTCGATGTCGTCGTTGACGACGATGTGGTCGAAGAGGGAAGGGGCGAGGGCCATGTCGGTGCGGGCCCGTTCCAGTCGACGGGCGATGGCCGCTTCGTCGGTGTCGCCGCGAGATCTGAGTCGGTGCTCGAGTTCGACGAAGGAGGGCGGAGCGATCCACACCAGAATCCCGTCCTCGAAGGACCCCCGGACCTGCTTGGCGCCTTCGAGGTCGATGTCGAGAATGACGACCTCGGATTGGGCGCGGGCCGCCCGAACGGATTCGACGGGCGTTCCATAAAGATGCCCTCCGTACTCGGCCCATTCGACCAGAGCGTCCTCGTCGATCATTTCGAGGAACTGCTCGCGGTTGATGAAGTGATAGTGGACGCCGTCGACCTCTGAGGGGCGCGGGTCCCGCGTGGTCGCCGAGATCGAGAACCCGTAGTCGAGTTGTTCCCGCAGGGCGCGCAGCACAGTGGATTTGCCGACCCCGCTCGGGCCGGACACGACGATCAGACGTCCGTCAGTCGAAAGCGGCGAGAAGTGCCCCGCGTTGGCGGTCACCGAGCCCCCGAAGACGGCGATTGTCGGCGATGCCCAACTCTTCCATCATGCGCTTCGCCTTCACTTTGCCGATTCCGGGCATCGACGACAGAACGGCGGCGATCTTGATGCCCCCGATCAGATCGTCTTCTTCGGCCCGGTCCAGGAGACCCTGCAAGTCGAGCGATCCGGACTTGAGGAGTTCCTTGACCTCGGCCCGCACCCGTCGTGCCTGGGCGGCCCGCTCCAGGGCAGCGGCGCGCTGTTCGTCTGACATCTGCGGCGGTGGTACCGGTGGCATGAACCGACTCTACCGAGTTGGCGATCCCGAATCCACGATCGATCGGGCGATGGCCTCTGCCGCCGCCGCAGGATCGGGGGCGGAGGTGATCGGCCTCCCGATCACGAGAAGGTCGGCGCCGCGAGCGAGTGCGTCCTCGGGTGTCGAGATCCGCGCCTGGTCATCGCTGGGCGACCCTTGCGGCCGGATCCCTGGGGTGACCCGTACCAGGTCGGGAGCGACCTGGGCGACGTCTCCTAGCTCCCTCACACCGCAGACCACTCCTTCTGCGCCGCCTGCTCGAGCCAGCCGCGCCATGCGGGCGACCTGTTTGCCCAGGCTGTCGCCGTGGCCGACGACCGCGAGGTCCGACGCCGACAGGCTGGTGAGAACAGTGATGCAGAGGATGCCGGTCCCGGTTCCGCTCTTGGCCGCGCCTCGCACGGCGGCCTCGATCATCGCCGGTCCACCCGCGGCGTGGGCTGTGACCCAGCGCGCCCCGGCGCGGGCGAGGTTGGTTGCCGCCCGCTCAACGGTGTTGGGAATGTCATGCAGCTTGGCGTCACAAAAGACCGGCTTGCCGAGTTCGGCCAACGCCGACACGAGGACAGGCCCGGGTCCGGAAAGGAGTTCGAGGCCGATTTTGAAGGCCCCGACGTACGGGGCGACCGTCCGGGCGAGTCTCACCGCGTCCTCTCCACTGGAAACGTCGAGCGCCACCGCCACAGGAATATCGATGTTCATCTGACCGCCCTTCCCACCAGATCCGAGAGCCGCCGCTCCCCCATCTTCCCGAGAAGTCGTCGGGTCTCGCGGAGAATACGCCCGGCCGCCCGAGGTTCTGCGAAATGGATCGTTCCGATCCCGATTGCCGAAGCCCCAGCAAGCACGTATTCGATCACGTCCCTGCCGGAGGCGACCCCGCCCACACCCAGAATCGGCAGTTCCGGCATGGCGCGGTGCACTTCGATGACGCACCGCAATGCGATCGGCTTGAGGGGCGCCCCCGAATAGCCACCGACGACTCCGCTGACGAGGGGCTGGCGGGTCTCGATGTCGATGCCGGCACCCCACACCGTGTTGGTCAGGACCACCCAGTCGGCCCCGGCCTCGGCGCACTTCTCCGCCACGGTCACGATGTCCTCGGCGTTCGGTGAGAGCTTGGCTCCTATCGGCACGGACACTGCGGCCCGCACCGCCCGAATCACCTCGGCGCTGCGCATCGGATCGAGTGCGAAAAGATGTCCGTCGAGGTTCGGACACGAGAGGTTGATCTCGAGTGCCTCGATTCCCGCGTCTGCCATCTCCCGCGCAACGGTGACGAACCCGGCCACCGTCGTCCCCACGGCCGACCCCCAGACGGGCACGCCCACGCTCTTCAATCGCGGAACGGTCTCGCCCACCCACGCCCGGATCCCCGGATTCTGGATTCCGATCCCGTTGAGCATGCCGACTCCTACCGGAGCCAGGCGCGGGGCGGCTCTGCCCTCCCACGGCTCGTCGGACACCGATTTGGTGACTGCTGCCCCGTACAACGCGAAGTCCGTCACCGAGGCGAACTCAATCACGCTGCCCACCGTGCCTGACGCGGCAACCAGCGGCGAGCGGAGGGCGACCGGACCGAGGGTGACGGCGAGGTCGATCATGCGTGCCAGGACTGGAGACTGCGGGGTTCGTTCAGGGCGGAGTCGCCCGCGCGCAGGCTCCTGGCCACGGACAGCGCACCGGCGATCGTGGTGACGCACGGCACTCCGACCGAACGGGCCGCATGCCGAATGATGCGTCCGTCCGACCGCGACCGGCCACCCTGCGGGGTGTTCACGATCAACTGGACCCGCCCGGACTCGATCCACTCCCGCGTGTCGTCCTCGCCCTGGCCGACCTTGTTGATCGCCACGGCAGGAAGGGCATGGTGTTCGAGGAATCGGGCGGTGCCATGGGTGGCCACGATCGAAAACCCGAGCATGTGAAAGGCCTGAGCGACGGCCAGGCCCATCGGCTTGTCGCGGTCTGCGAGGGAGATGAACACCGTGCCTTCGCTCGGAAGCACATGACCGGCAGCCAGGAGTGCCTTGGCGTATGCCACACCGGCGTCGGCGCCGATTCCCATCACCTCTCCGGTTGCCCGCATCTCGGGTCCAAGGACCGAGTCCTCTTCCGGGAACCGATCCCAAGGGAGAACCGCTTCTTTCACTGCGGTGAATTCCACCGCACGTCGCTCCGGGATCAGACCTTCGTCCCGCAGTTCGGAGATCGTCGCCCCCATCATCACCCGAGCCGCAGCCTTGGCCAGTGGCATACCCGAGGCCTTGGAGATGAACGGGACGGTCCGAGACGCCCGCGGATTCGCTTCCAGAATGAAGACTTCGTCGCCCTTCACCGCGAATTGGACGTTGATCAGCCCGAGCACCCCGAGCTCGCGAGCGAGATCCTCCGTATGGATGAGGATCGTCTTGTGAGCGGCTTCCGACAGGGTGGGCGGAGGCACGACACAGGCAGAGTCTCCGGAATGCACTCCGGCTTCTTCGACGTGTTCCATCACACCGCCGACGAGCAACTCCGTTCCGTCGAAGAGGGCGTCGACATCGACCTCGGTCGCGGCCTCGAGGAACCGGTCGATGAGTAGCGGGACCTGGCTCATTTCCCGCTCGGTGACGTCTCCGTACAGATCTTCGAGGTAGTCGGTCAGTTCGTCGTAGCTCGACACCACACGCATCTTCCGTCCCCCGAGTACGTAGGAAGGACGGACGACCACGGGCAGACCCACCTGGTCCACGACTTCGAGCGCTTCGAGACGGTTGGTCGCCAATCCGTGCGGCGCCTGCTTGATGCCGAGCCGTCGACAGACCACAGAGAACTGTTCGCGGTCTTCTGCCAGAGCGATCGAGGCAGGCGACGTCCCGGCGATGGGGACATTGGCAGCCTCCAACTCGGCGGCGAGGTTCAGGGGCGTCTGACCGCCGAGTTGGACGATGACCGCAACCGGCTTCTCGGCTTCGACGACGGCCAGCACGTCTTCGGCGGTGAGCGGCTCGAAGTACAGGCGGTCGGACGTGTCGTAGTCGGTCGACACCGTCTCGGGGTTGCAGTTGACCATGACTGTCTCGTACCCGGCGTCGCGCAACGCGAAGGCGGCATGGACGCAGGCGTAGTCGAACTCGATTCCCTGTCCGATCCGGTTCGGCCCCGACCCCAGCACCACAACCCGGGGCCGGTCGGCGGGGGGAACCTCGTCCTCGTCTTCGAACGTGCCGTACATGTAGGGGGTGTGAGCTTCGAACTCGGCTGCACACGTGTCGACCGTCTTGTAGGTCCGACGTATCCCCGCTCCGAGACGCATCGCCCGGATCTCGCCCTCCGACACGCCCCAGAGGTGGGCGAGTTGGCGGTCTGAGAAACCGGCGCGCTTAGCCGTGGCCATCCGTCCGATATCGAGTCTGTTGTCCTCCAACTCGCGCCGGATCTCGATCAGCTCGGACATCTGGTCGGTGAACCAGGGGTCATATCCGGATCGCACCGAGACGTCTTCGACACTGAAACCTCGGCGCAACCCTTCGGCGACCGCGAAGATGCGATCCGGCGTCGGGACGTCGATCTCGGTCCACAGCGCGTCGTCTGACACGTCGACGTAGCGCAGCTCCGAAGCGTCGGCGCCGAACCCGAAGTGGCCGTTCTCGAGACTGCGCAGAGCCTTCTGCAGCGCTTCTCCGAACGTGCGTCCGATCGCCATCGCCTCCCCCACGCTGCGCATCGACGTGCCCAACCTCTTGGGCGCCATCGGGAACTTGGCGAAATCGAATCGCGGAGCCTTCACCACGACATAGTCGAGTGCGGGCTCGAAGCTCGCCGGTGTCGCCCCGGTGATGTCGTTGGCGATTTCGTCGAGGGTGAACCCGACGGCGAGCAGGGCGGCGATCTTGGCGATCGGAAAACCGGTGGCTTTGGAGGCGAGTGCGGATGAACGGGAGACCCGCGGATTCATCTCGATCACTAGGCGGCGTCCGGTTGCCGGATCCACCGCGAACTGAACGTTGGATCCGCCGGTCTCGACCCCGATCACCCTGAGCACCTCGATCGCTTCGTCTCGCATCTCCTGGTACTCGCGATCCGACAGCGTCTGGATGGGTGCAACAGTGATGGAGTCCCCAGTGTGGACGCCCATCGCGTCGAGGTTCTCGATCGAGCACACGATCACCGCGTTGTCGTGGTGATCTCGCATGACTTCGAGTTCGTACTCCTTCCAGCCGAGCACGGACTCTTCGACAAGGATCTCGTGGACCGGCGAATATTCGAGACCGTACCGAGCCTTCTCCCCGAACTCTTCCGCATTGTCGGCGATGCCCGTTCCCCCGCCCCCGAGGATGTACGAAGGTCGGATCATCACCGGGTACCCGATCTCGTCCACCACCCCGAGCGCCTCGTCGAGCGATCGGGCGTAGCGCGCCTTGGGAACGGCCAGACCGGCCTCTTCCATCGTCTCTTTGAACAGTCCGCGGTCCTCCGCCTTTTCGATTGCCTCGATTCCGGCGCCGATGAGTTCGACACCGTGACGTTCGAAGGCGCCGCGCTTGGCCAGTTCGCGAGTGACGTTGAGTGCCGTCTGGCCTCCGAGTGTCGGGAGCAGCGCGTCGGGACGCTCCTTGGCCATGATCGCTTCGACGATCTCAGGCGTGATCGGTTCGATGTAGGTGGCGTCGGCGAACTCGGGATCGGTCATGATCGTCGCCGGGTTGGAGTTGACAAGGATCACCCGATACCCGTTGGCCCGAAGCACCTTGGCCGCCTGGGTCCCCGAATAGTCGAACTCGCACGCCTGTCCGATGACGATCGGTCCTGATCCGATCAGCAGGATCGAAGAGATGTCTCTACGTGCCGGCATCTACTCCTCCAATCCCATCAGATCGACGAAGTCGTCGAAGAGGTAGGCGGCATCCCGAGGCCCTGGCGCGGCCTCCGGGTGGTACTGCACCCCGAACGCGGGGACGTCAAGACAGCGGATGCCTTCGAGTGTGCCGTCGTTGAGGTTCTGGTGGGTCGGAACCGCCGCACCGACCTCTGTCTCCACTCTGTCCGGCAGCAGATCAGGCGACACCAGTCCGCTCCGCTCCGGCGCCATGCGGTCAGTCAAAGACCACAAGTCGACCGCGAACCCGTGGTTCTGTGCCGTGATCTCGACCTTGCCGTCTGCCAACCGACGCACCGGGTGATTACCGCCGTGATGCCCGAACGCCATCTTGTAGGTCCGAGCACCCAACGCCAGTCCGAGGACCTGATGTCCGAGGCAGATGCCAAACACCGGAACCTCACCGAGGAGGTCCCGCACCGTGGCGGTGGTCCGTTCGAGCGGTTCGGGATCTCCCGGACCGTTCGACAGGAAGACCCCGGTCGGGGCGAAGTCCAGGATCTCGGCGGCACTCGTGTGAGCGGGAACCACCGTCACGTCGAGCCCACGACCGACGAGGTGTCTCACGATGTCACGCTTCATTCCGAGGTCGACGGCAACGACCAGTCCGCGCCGCTCGCCTTCGAACGGTACGTGGAACACCGTCTTCGTCGTCACCGTCGACGCCAGGTCCTGACCCGTCATGAGGGGGGCTGCCGCTGCCCGCTCGGCCAACTCCCTTTCGTCGACGCCGGCGCCGATCGCCACCGGCTGGGCACCGTGATCACGGATGTGGCGGGTGAGTCGACGGGTGTCGATGTCGGAGAGCGCCACAACTCCGTGTTTCGTCAAATATGAGGCAAAGGAGCCCTCGGCCCGCCAATTGGAGTGGCGTCGACTGAGCGATCGCATGATGAAACCGGACGCGGCCGGTCCGCTCGACTGCGCATCGAACTCGGCCTGGCCGTAGTTGCCGATGTGAGTTGCCGTCATGACCACGACCTGCCCGGCGTAGGAGGGGTCGGTGATGATCTCCTGGTAGCCGGTCATGGAGGTGTTGAACACGGCCTCGCCCGTACTCACCCCGTCGGCGCCCACCGACCGTCCACGGAAGACGGCCCCGTCGGCGGTGACCAAGAGTCCCGTCTCGCTCATCAACTCTCCTCCGTGTACACGGTCCGGCCACCGGCGATCGTCAGCCGGACTCTCCCCACCATGTTCGCGCCCCGCCAAGGAGAGTTCTCCGAGCGGGACCGGAACACCGAGGCCGTCCACGTGGCGGAAGGATCGAAGACCACGAGGTCGGCCGGAGCTCCCGTGTCGATGCGATGAGGTTCCCGTCCGAGAATTGTCCGCGGGGCATGGCCTAGCCGATCGAAGAAGGCTTCCTGGTCGAGGCCCAGCACCTCGTTCACGACGGCGGCCGCCGTTTCCAGGCCGATCACCCCGCGCGGGGCTTCTTCGAATGGCACATCCTTCTCGTGCGCCGAGTGAGGAGCATGGTCGGTGGCGATGCAGTCGACCACCCCGTCCACGACTGCTTCACCCAAGGCTGCGACATCGTCGGGCGTGCGCAACGGTGGATACATCTTGAAGACCGGGTCCATCGACTCGACCGCGCGGTGGTCGAACACGAGGTGATGCGGCGTCGCCTCCGCGGTCACGGGGAGGCCCGACGCCTTCGCCGCCCGCACCAGTTCGACCGTTCCGGCGGTTGACACATGCTGGACGTGATACCGGCACCCGGTGACCTCCACCAACCGCAGGTCGCGGGCCACGATCACCTCCTCCGCCACCGAGGGGAGTCCCGTGATCCCCAGGCGCGACGACACCGCGCCCTCGTGCATGTGACCCCCACGCGCCAGGCCGGGGTCCTCGGCGTGTTGGGCGACGACGCCACCGAGTTGGGCGAGATATTCCATGGCCCGCCGCAACAGGCCAGCGTCGGCGACCGTGTCCCCGTCGTCGGTGAACAATCGGACTCCTGCGGCCCACAGATCGTCGAGATGAGCCAGCCGGGTGCCTTCCCGGCGCAGCGTGAGGCATCCGGCCGGAACCACCTCGACTCCGTCGGTGCGGCGGACATGGGCGGCGACGTGCCCGGAGTCGGTCGCCGGCTCGGTGTTCGGCATCGCCACCACGGTGGTGAAACCGCCGGCCGCCGCCGCGTCGCGACCCGAGGTCAGGTCTTCTTTCCATTCCTGACCCGGTTCTCGAAGGTGGGTGTGGAGATCGACGAATCCGGGCCCGACCCAACAGCCAGTCGCATCGAACCGGTCAGCACCCTCGATCGACGGAGCGACTTCGACGATGAGCGCTCCCTCGATGCGGACGTCGGCCGTCACCATGCCGTCGGAGGTGAGGACCGAACCACCTGAGATGATCATGCCGCCACCTCGGGGCCGAGAAGCCTGAACAACACGGCCATCCGCACCGCGATCCCGTTGGACACTTGTTCTGCGACCAGTGCCCTGGGCCCGTCTGCGACCGCCGGGTCGATCTCCACGCCCCGGTTCATCGGTCCGGGATGCAT
>JBBDQP010000098.1:34959-47866 GCA_040905965.1 Acidimicrobiia bacterium | reverse complement strand
AGGCCGGTCCAATCGGCGACCCGCCAGGGGGCACCGGTCATCCCGTGGCGCACGACCATGAGATCGGGGCCCATCGCCTTGAGTGTGAGTGCAGTGTCCTTCAGGCTTTCACCTTTGGCGAGCGAAGAGCCACCGGGGGTGAACGTCAGGACGTCGGCGGAAAGGGCCTTGGCCGCCCTATCGAAGGAGAGCCTGGTCCTGGTCGAGTTCTCGAAGAAGAGCAGGGCGATCGTCTTGCCGCGGAGCGTCGGCACCTTGGGAACGTCGCGGGCGAGGATCTCGACGAACCCGTCAGCCAGGTCCAGCAGTTCCGTGATCTCCTCTGCCGTCACGTCGTCGATCGAAAGCAGGTGCCTCATTCGTCCTCGATCCAGACGCCGGCTTCGCCGTCGACGGCGTCGATCCGTACGGCGACCCGCTGCGTAGGCGATGTGGGAAGGTTCTTTCCTACGTAGTCCGGTCTGATCGGCAGTTGCCGATGACCGCGATCCACGAGCACCGCAAGTTCGACACGATCGGGTCGCCCCAGGTCGCTGATCGCATCGAGGGCAGCCCTGATGGTCCGGCCGGTGAAGAGCACGTCGTCGACGAGGATGACGGTTCGGCCGGTCAGATCCGCCGGAACATCCGTCCGGGCGAGCCGAGGGGTGGGGCGTGTCGCGAGATCGTCGCGATACAACCCGATGTCGAGCTCGCCCACCGGAACCGTGGTGTTCTCGATTGCGCCGACGGCGTCTGCGATGCGGCGAGCGAGTGGGACGCCTCGGGTGTGGATGCCCACGAGCACGACGTCATCGGCTCCGGCATGACGCTCGGCGATCTCGTGCCCGATGCGGCGGATGGCACGGTCGACATACTCGGAATCCATTACACGGGGCATTTCGCACCCCGCGGCGAGCTGAGCGACACCAACGTCTCCTTCCCGGCCTCACAGGACCGGCTTTAAAGGTCTGCGGCGACTCTAGCCCGGCATCGACCACCCCTGGGCGGGCCCCTTCAGTGAGCGGCGCGTCCGCTCACTCGGGTCGCTCAGCCCTGGCGAGGGCTGCCAGGACGCCATTGACGAAGCGACCGGAGTGCTCGGTCGAGAACGCCTTGACGATGCGGACGGCCTCGTTGAGCACGACTGCGGTCGGCACATCAGGACAGAACCTGAGTTCATAGAGCGCCAAGCGGAGCACCGCCCGGTCGACCACCGGCATGCGATCCACCGTCCACCGATCGGCGGCCGCGGCGATGGCCTCGTCCAGTTGGTCTCGATGTTCGAGGACACCTTGGGTGAGCCGCAAAGCTCGACCCTGGAGGTCGGAGGGAGCCTCCCAAGAATCGACCTGGTCGGCCTCGTACAGTTCCTGAACGGCGCGTTCGCGAGGTTCGGTCACACGCGCGTCAGATACTCGCCCGACCGGGTGTCCACTTTGATGCGGTCGCCTTGCTCGACGAAGAGAGGCACCTGGACGTCGATCCCGGTCTGCACCTTGACGAGCTTGGTGGCACCCGAGACGGTGTTGCCCTTCACCGCGGGCTCGGCATACGTCACCTCGAGTTCGACAGCGGTGGGAAGTTCCACGCCGATCGGATTCCCTTGGTACATCGCCAGCACGACAGTCATCCCTTCCAGAAGGAAGTCGGCCGCGTCGCCAACATCGGTGGCGGTGAGTGCGAACTGCGAATAGTCCTCCAGGTTCATGAAGTGATACCCGAGATCGTCGGAGTACAGGAACTGGTGGTCGCGCCGGTCGATGAACGCCTGTGGGACGTCCTCGTCCGCCCGGAACGTGCGATCGAGGACCTGCCCCGTCTCGACGTTCTTCAGCTTCATCCGCACGAACGCCCTGCCCTTGCCGGGCTTGACGTGTTCGTAATGGACGATGGAGAAGAGACCATCGGGCAGGTCGAGGGCCATTCCTGGGCGTACGTCGTTCGTCGAGATCATGATCCATCCGGATGTCGGGGCGGGCATCGCTCACGTGTTCGTGCACCTGGCATGCCAAACGAGGTGGTGTCGACTCCGGCATGGTACCTGCCGGAGTCACTCCTCAGGAAAGTCCGACAGCTCGCATCGCAATCTCGAGTTCTTCGGTCGTCACGGACTCGACGACCGGGTCTCCGACGGAGCGAAGCAGCACCATCCGCACACCATCCGAGGTGCGCTTCTTGTCGCGTTGGACGAGATCGAGAGCCGCCCGAAGTGACACCCCGGACGCCGCCACAGGCAGTCCGAGCTCGAAGATGAGCGCGGTCAGCCATCGGTGGTCAAAGCCGTAGCGGGCGTGGGAGAGCACTGCTGCTGCCACCATCCCCACGCCGACCGCATGACCGTGGGCCATAGGCGCCAACACCTCGACTGCATGCCCGATCGTGTGTCCAAAGTTGAGGATTGCCCGCCGACCCTGTTCGGTCAGGTCTTCGTTCACCACATCAGCCTTGACTGCAACGGCACGAGGGACCACGACGTGCAGGTCGGCGCCAAGCCCCGATCGTTCATACTCGGTGACAATCGCCGGATCTGCGAGAAGCCCCGCCTTGAGCGTCTCGGCGGCGCCTTCGCGCAGAAGGGACTCCGGGAGTTGTGCCAGCAGGTCGAGGTCGATGCACACGCGGGTGGGCAGCCAGAAGGCTCCGACGAGGTTCTTGCCGCGCCGGTTGATTCCGGTCTTGCCGCCAATCGCGGCATCAACCGCCGCAAGGAGCGTTGTCGGCACGAGAACTGACTCCACCCCGCGCAGCCACGTGGCAGCAACGAATCCGGCGACGTCCGTCGCAGCCCCGCCGCCCACGCCGACGAGCGTGTCGTGACGGCCCAGGTTGAAGTCGGCAAGAGCGTCGTAGATTCGGCCCACGGACTCGAGTTCCTTGGCTTCCTCGCGATCCGCGATGACGTGAACCAGCGTGCGGATGTTGCCCGCACCGCTGAGCAGTTTCGCGGTGACATCGGACGCGGCTCCGGGCTGGGTGACGAATGCCGCCGCCTCCCTCCCGGCGCGCTCAGGAAGCACGTCCTGCAAGGGGCCGAAGACGACCTCTGAGGTTTCGGCGATCTTGATGGCGTCCACTAGAAGGATTCGAGTCGAGTCCGATACGCCGAAACGGCGCCGCGAAAGTCCTCCACCGTGTCTCCGCCAAACTGGCGCTGGATCTCTTGGGCGAGGACGATCGCCATCATCTGTTCGGCGACCACGCCGGCGGCGGGGACGGCGACGACGTCGGACCGCTCGTAGAACGCCGTCTTCGCCTCCTTCGTCACGACATCGACAGTCTGCAGGGAGCGAGGGACGGTCGAGATGGGCTTCATCGCCGCCCGCACTCTGAGAGGATCGCCGTTGGACATCCCCCCCTCCGTTCCGCCCGCCCGATTGGTGTGTCTGACGGGACCGGCATCGGACACATGCAACTCGTCGTGGGCGTCGGAACCCCGGCGTGTCGCAGTCGTGAAACCGTCCCCGACTTCTACACCCTTGATCGCCTGGATCGACATCAGAGCCTCGGCCAGGCGACCGTCGAGCTTTCGATCCCAATGCACATGACTCCCCACACCGGGAGGCAGCCCATACGCGAGGACTTCGACCACGCCGCCCAGCGTGTCGCGGTCCGCCCGAGCAGCCTCGATCTCGGCGATCATCGCCTGTTCGGCCGTTGCGTCGAACACTCGTACAGGCGACTCGTCGATGCGTGGGAGGTCGGTCGGCTGGGGCAACCGATCCGTCGGAGCGGACACGGTCCCGATCGCGACGACATGACTGAACACGGCCACGTCGATCGATGCGAGCAGTGTCTTTGCGAGGTAGCCGACCACAGTGCGGGCGGCGGTTTCCCGAGCCGATGCCCGTTCGAGGATGTCTCGGGCGTCATGGGTGTCGTACTTCATCATCCCGACGAGATCGGCATGACCGGGCCGGGGGGCCGTCAGTTGCTTCTTCGGCTCCCCGGGATGGGGGCTCATCTCCTCGGCCCATTTCTCTTCGTATTCGGTGTTGCGGATCACGATCGCCACCGGGGATCCCAGTGTCCGACCATGCCGGACACCGGCGAGGATCTCCAGTTCGTCCTTCTCGATCTTCATCCGTCCGCCCCGCCCGAAACCCAGCCGACGGCGGGCCAGTTCGCTCCCGATGTCCTCGATCAGCACCGGAAGTCCGGCCGGCAACCCTTCGACGACGGCCACGAGCGCAGGCCCGTGCGACTCGCCGGCGGTGAGAAATCGAAGCATGCGCCAGGAGGCTAACGGCTCCGGGTCATCCGACGATCATCCGGCCGAACGCGTCGCCGAAGACCAACGCTGCCCACGCGCCTGCCAGCATCGGCGGTCCGTACGGCATCTCGTCCGAACCCTTCGCCCTGCGCGACACGAGGAGGACGATGGCAGGAATCCCTCCGATGATGCCGGTGAAGAACACGGCGAGCAGCACCGTCCGCTGTGACTGGAACGCCGTGACGGCACCCAGGAGGAAGGCGAGTTTCACGTCTCCGAATCCGAAACCACCGCGTGCCACGAGGTACACCAAGAAGAGTGCCGCGAAATAGCCGGCCCCACCGACGAGTGCGGGCAAGAGCCGATCCGTACGCGACTCGGCGAACGCGCCAAGCACCAGGAGTGCGCCAGTGACGACGGTCGCCGGGTACAGCACCCGATTGGGGATCAACTTGTGGTCGATATCCGTGATCAGGAGGACGATCGACACCGCAGCCACCAGCAGGTAGGCGGGAAGCAGCAGCCACTCGCCCGAGGTGGCGATGCCGGCGGCGACGAACAGGCCACCTGAGGCCAGCCAGATCCCCGGCTCTCGTCGTCGAACCGGATGTCCGTGGCGACAGGATCGAGCGAGGGGGACCCGTGGGATCTCGCACGTCTCGCACCGCGGTGCGATGCCGTCGAAGGGACGCCGAAGCCCGGCGCGGACCCCCAGGTGATGGAGGCTCGGACCAACGAGAAATCCGAGAGCGAAAAGAAGAGTCGGGATCAGCGGATTCATACACGCCCGACGCTAGACACTGCCGAAGGTCAGGGGATGACCCCGGCCTCGCGCGACGCAGCCACGTTGGCGTTGTGCTCTTCGAGCGTGACCGCAAACACATGCGATCCGTCCTCGTCTGCCAGGACGTAATAGCGAAACTCGGTGTCGGCCGGCTTCGCAGCCGCCTGCAATGCCGAGAGTCCAGGCGCCGAGATCGGACCTGGTGGAAGGCCGGCGACGAGGCGGGTGTTGTACGGGGACTCGAATCCCACGTCGATGGCGGCAGGATCGCGAGTACCCATTGCGTACAGCACCGTTGCATCGATGTCGAGGCGGGCCCCGTCGGCGAGACGGTTGCGCATCACCGACGAGACGATGGGGCGTTCTTCTGCCACCCGCACCTCGCTCTCGATGAGCGAAGCGAGGATGATGCCTTCGTACCGAGTAAAGCCGGCGGCCTCCAGTTCGCTCCAGTCGACGGCGTCCATCCGCGCTTCCATCGTGTTTGCAAGCCTGCCCAGCATGTCAGCCGGAGTCGCCTCCTCGCTGAAGCGGTAGGTGTCCGGAAACAACAGGCCCTCCCAATCAGCGAGAGTCGGGGACTCAGGCAGTTCGACGAGATCCGTGTCGACAAGCCCGGATCGGAGCGCCGCGACGAACGCCTCCCTGTCGAGCCCCGAGGCCTCCGCCAATACATCGATGATCTCGGTGACTCGCAGACCCTCCCTGATCGTCACGTCGAACACGACGATCCTCGGGCCGGCGCGCAACTCGTCGATGATCTCCTGCAGCGTCGAACCGGTGATGAGCTCGTAGGTTCCCGATTGGAGATTGGCGTCGACCCCCGCCGCCCGCACCGCGGTCTCGAACTGTGAAGCCGACCGCACGAGACCTGCGTCACGAAGAATCTCCCCGATGGCCTCCGCGCTCGAGCCAGCCGGGATGACGACCTCGACCCTGCGACCGGGTTCGATCTCCGCGAACTCCTCATCCTCGCTCGCAGTGATCCCGCCGCCGACCCGGGCGCCGAGTGACGATGCCACCGACACCAACCCATAGCCAGCGAGTACGACGACAGCCACGATCAGGACGGGGCGCGCGAGGCGCCACATCGAAGGCGCTGGCGGGATGGGCGACTGGGTCATCTCTCTCTCATCGGTCGCGGTCGGGTTGCGGAGGGCGGTCGAGGAAGTGCCGCAGAATCACGGCTGCCGCGACTTTATCGACGTTGCTCCGCCTATCTCGCCGTTTGACCCCTCCCTCCAGCATCGCCGACTCCGCCGTGGCCGTCGTGAATCGCTCGTCCACGAACTCCACCGGCAGCCCGGTGAGCTCGGCCAAGCGGGCGCCAAAAGCCCGAGCTCGAACGGCCGCTGCGTTCTCTCTGCCGGAGAGGCTCACGGGAAGACCGACCACGAGGGTGGTCGGTCGGTACTCGGAGATGAGCGCTGGGATCCGGCCCTCGAAGTCCTCGACCGACACCACCGTGAGAGGACTGGCCACGATACGAAGCGGGTCGCTCACCGCCACTCCGATCCGCGTCGAACCCGGATCGAATGCGAGGACGCGGCCCTCTCTCACACCAATGCCCGGCCGACCTCATCGC
This sequence comes from Acidimicrobiia bacterium, assembly GCA_040905965.1. GTDB lineage: Bacteria > Actinomycetota > Acidimicrobiia > Spongiisociales > ZC4RG35 > DATHWB01. Next base: position 41,305 of record JBBDQP010000098.1, on the reverse strand, counting down.
GGGCAATATCGATCGCGCGCGCCAGTTGATCCCCGTGGGGTCCACCGGCCTGGGCGAGTTCAGGATCTCGAGAACCGCCGCCGCCGAGGGCCCGGGCCGCCGGCGCCAGAAGGTCAGAAGCGGACACGCCGGTCTCGACGAGATCGGCCGTCACGACCGCGACCAGCGCACCCTTGCCATTCGAGGTCGACCCGAGAACCACGACGCCAGACCCGAGCCGATCCCTGACTCCGATCGCCAACTGCCTGAGCTGGTCCGGCGACAACTCCCCGACGGAAGCGACGACAGACCGGCTCTCGCCGACCGGCACAGCTTCGCCGCTGAGCTCCGATGCGAGTTCGCTGCGCCGCTGCCCACGTATCGCTTCCATTTCGTCTTCGAGCCTGTCCACCCGGTCGAGCAGCCCCCGAATTCGATCGGGTACTTCGGATGCGGGAGCGCGGAGAAGTGAGCCGGCCCGATCGAGGTGTCCGCGCACGTCGACGAGGTGGTGGTAGGCGGCTTCGCCGGTGAGGGCCTCGATTCGTCGGATGTTCGATCCGATCGACGATTCGGAGAGGATGACGAGCGGACCGACCTCGCCGGCAGCGGACGTGTGCGTGCCGCCGCAGAATTCGACGGAGAACTCGCCGACCTTCACGACTCGCACCGTGTCGCCGTACTTGTCGCCGAAGAACGCCAATGCGCCCATTTCCTTGGCATGGTCTTGAGTGGTCACTTCCGTGTGCACATGCGGGTTCGCGATCAGCTTGCCGGTCGCCAGCGACTCGACCTCGTCCGTCTCCTCACGGCTCAAGCCGGCGAAGTGGCTGAAGTCGAAGCGAAGGCGTCCGGCCTCGACAAGCGAACCGGCCTGGGACGCGTGGTCACCCAGCACCTCTCTCAGTGCCCAATGCAACACGTGGGTACCGGTGTGCGACTTTCGGATCCGGTCCCGCCGCGGGCTGTCGATCACCAGGTCTGCCTCCTGGCCGACCCGCAACGTCCCGGTGCGGACGACCCCCCGGTGCCCGTGGAACCCCTGGACTGCGTGCTGGGTGTCGGAGACGTCCACGGTGCCTGTCTCGGTAGAGATCGAGCCAGTGTCACCGACCTGGCCCCCTGACTCTGCGTAGAACGGGGTCCTGTCGAGGAATACTTCGACCTCACGTCCGGCGTCGACCGACTCGACTTGTTCCCCGTCGACGACGAGGGCGAGGATCCGCCCGGACGCAACATCGAGTTCGTAACCGAGGAAGTCGGTCGGACCGGCGTCCTCCATCACCGAGCGGTAGAACTCTCCAAGCGCAGCCGCGTCGCCACCCTTCCAATTCTTCTTGGCGCGCTGTCGCTGTGCCTCCATCTCGGCGGTGAACCCCTCCTCGTCGACCGAGGTGCCCCTCTCCGATGCGATCTCGCGCGTGAGTTCGATCGGAAATCCAAACGTGTCGTGGAGCTTGAAGGCCACCGAGCCGGGAAGCTCGCCACCTGCGCCTGCCAGCTCAGAGTCGAGAAGTTGATGTCCCGACTCGAGAGTGCGCCGGAACCGTTCTTCCTCTCGCGACACCACTTCGACGATGAAATCCTTGCGGTCCGCCAACTCGTTGTACCAGTCGCCGAGAGCGGCGACGGTCGCTTCGACCAGTGTCGGCGTCACAAGCCCGTCTCCTCCCAGCTGCCAGGCGTGACGCACCGCCCGGCGGATGATGCGGCGCAGGACGTACCCGCGTCCATCGTTGGCGGGAACCACCCCGTCGGCGATCAGGACGCTCATCGTGCGCCCGTGATCGCACAAGATCCGAAGTGAAACGTCAGTCACGGGGTCCGCGCCATAGGCCACACCGGTGTAGGCGACTGCCGCGTCTCGAACCGGTCGCATCGTGTCGATGTCGAATCCGGACGGAACGTCCTGGAGGATCATCGCCAGTCGCTCGAGGCCCAATCCCGTGTCGATGTTCTTGCGAGGCAGGTCGCCCACGACGTGATAGGGGCGGTCTTGGATGTTCTGCATGAACACGAGATTCCAGATCTCGATGAAACGCTCTTCTCCCCCGCCGATCGGTCCGCCGTCGGGCCCGTGCTCCGGTCCCCGGTCATAGAAGATCTCCGCGCACGGCCCGCACGGCCCGGGAACGCCCATCTGCCAGAAGTTGTCCTTGCCTCCCCGCTGGATGCGTTCACGCGGAATTCCGACGTGGGTATGCCAGAGCTCTGCCGCCTCGTCGTCGTGCTCGTATGCGGTGTACCAAAGGCGGTCGGGGTCGAGTCCGTAGCCTTCGGTGAGGAGGTTGTGGGCCCACTTCATGGCATCGGGCTTGAAGTAGTCACCGAATGAGAAGTTGCCCATCATCTCGAAGAACGACATATGACGGACCGTCGTGCCGATGATGTCGATGTCGATCGTGCGGATCGACTTCTGGACAGACACGGCCCGTGGATATGGAGCCGGTTCTTCGCCCAGAAAGTAGGGCTTGAACGGAACCATGCCTGCGTTGACGAGGAGAAGCGTCGGGTCGGTCGGAATCACCGACGCCGAGGGCCGGACGATGTGTCCGCGCTCGGCGAAGTATTCGAGAAAAGTTCGTCGGATTGAATTCGAGTCCATTGGACGGGCAACGGTACACACCCTCGCCGCGGTCTCCCGCAGGCTTTTCCGGCGTTAGCGGACTCGGATCAGGCGGCGACGGGGCGGCTGCACGAGACGGGCGGCGATATCGAGGATGTCTGCGGAGGTCTGAAGTGCAGCGCTCTTGAGATCCCGGGGGCGAGGCCGTCGGCGCAACGCCCGCACCGTGATCACACCCCCGGTGACGAGGCCTGTGATGAACCACGAGAGACGGTCGAGCATGCTCCGAGATTACCCGTCGCGCACCGGGACGATCTTGCCGACCTCACCCTCCCAGGTGAGGATGTAGAGCTCGCCGGAAGAGTCCAGTCCGAAACTGTTGACTTGGCCGAGGTCGGTCAACCATTCCGCATGGTCGATGGCGGAGGCGCCATCCCAACGAAAACTTCGCAACCAGCCGCCACACCAGTCCGAGTAGAAGTAGGTGCCGATCAGTTCCGGGATTGCCTCGCCCCGGTACACCCTGCCCCCAGTGACCGAGCACCCCTCGTCGTGGCTGTACTCGTGGACGGGCAGGGTCAGGTCTTCGGCTTCGGCGTCGCACCCGCGCTGGAAACACGCCGACGCCTCCATCCGGATCCAACCGAAGTTCACACCTGACTCGCCGAGTGAGACGACGTTGATCTCCTCGAATCTCTCATGACCCACGTCGGCGATATAGATGTCACCACCCAGGGCATCGATGGCGAACCGCCAAGGATTGCGAAGACCGTAGGCCCACACCTCCGGCGCTCCGCCCCCGCCGACGAACGGGTTGTCGAACGGGATGGTGTAGGGCTCGCCGTTGTCGACGTCGAGGCGCAGAATCGAAGAGAGGTGGGTGTTCGGGTCCTGTGAGTGCGTCGACGCCGCGCCTCCTTCGCCAAGGCTCAGGTAGAGCATCCCGTCCGGACCGAATTCGAGCATGCCGCCGTTGTGACGCACGGTGGGCTGGGCGAACGTCATCATCACTTGCTCGGTCGAAGCGTCCACCCGACCGGCGCCGGGATCGGCTTGGAATTCGACGAGTCGGGTCGTGTCCGCTCCGTGGTAGTAGTACGCGAACAGGCGGCCGTTGTCGGAGAAGTCGGGATGGAATGCCATTCCGAGAAGCCCCTGTTCGATTCCTCCCGCGTTCACCCGATCCCGCAGGTCGAGATACGGATCCGACAGTGGAGTGCCGTCTTCGCCGAGTTCCCATACCGAGCCGACCCGCTCGACGACGAAGCGGCGGTCCGAATCCACCGGTGCGAGGAGCAGGACGGGCTGGGAGAGCGCGTCCGTCACCAGTTCGATGGCGAGCCCGAGGAGGGGCGACAACGCCTCGGTGGTGGTCGTTGTTTCGGGGGTCGTGGTGCTGGTAGTGGCGGTCACCCTGGTGGTCGTATCCACCAGGGTCGTCGTCGTCGGTGAGGCAGTCGTGACCGATGTTGCCGGTGCGCTCTCCCCCGGCGCGCATGCGACGACGAATCCCGCGACGAGTACGACAGTGACGGTCCAGAACCTCACGTGTACCGGGCCACGTCGACCAGTGTCGCCGCACACCGATCGTCGTCCAGGCTCACCCCAAGCCCCGGTTGGTCGCCGAGCACCAGGCGACCGTCGCAGACGATCGGCTCTGTGAGCACGAAATCCCGCCGCTCCTCGGTCCATTCGGGCGGGTCGATCGGATATTCCAGGAACGATGTGCCGCCGGTTCCCGCGGTGAGATGCGCGTTCGCCATGAGTGCGATGCCGCTCCCCCAAGTGTGGGGGCTGAAGACGTGGCCTCGCGCCCTGACCGCCTCGGCAATCCGTCGGAGCCCTCCGATGCCTCCCGTCACGGCTGCGTCGGGCTGGTATACGTCGAGCGACCCTGCTTCGAGCATCAGATCGAACTCGTGCAGCTCTCGGGTCATCTCGCCGCCGGCGATCTTCACGCCGACTTCAGCGCGCAGCCGTGCCATCCCCCGATGATCTCCCCGATGCAGCGGCTCTTCCATCCAGTGAACCTTGCGGTCCGAGAGTTCACGGGCGAGGGGAAGGATGGCTTCGAAGGTGACGGCAGGTGACGTGTCCCATGGCATCCGCCAACCGTGGTTGCAGTCGACCATGACCGCGATCCGTGGACCCACCGCTGCCATTACGGCATCGAGGACCGCGAGATCAGCTGCGATGTCGCCGCGTCCGAATCGGAGCTTGATCGCCCGAAAGCCGCGCGCCACCACCGCCTGCGCTCGTTCGACGGTGCCAGGGGCGTCCCGGTGGGTGCCAAAGGACGCATACAGATCGAGTGTGTTCGTGGCGCCGCCGACCATCTGCCAGATCGGTCGATCCATCAGCTTTCCGGCGAGATCCCAGAGAGCCGTCTCGAACGGCCACGGCCGACCGTCGAGAAAGGCGATGTTGTCGAGCACCACCGAGTGCCGATCCAGATCGAGCGGATCGGCACCCACGAACAGGTGCTCGTAGTCGGCAAGCCCACGCAGGGGATCTCCGACGCCGAAGCCTTCTGCGCCGGAATCGTCAACCACCCGCACGATGGCAACGGGGAATGCCCGGCGGGGCTGCGGATCCCACGCCGCCGGGAACGGAGGGTCGAGGAGGAGCCGATGATGGCTGACAACGATCGACTTGATCATCGCGACCAGAACCGGATGACGAGCTCGGCAATCTCGCCGACGTCCGAGGCGCCAATGACGCGGGCGTTGTTGCGACACATCGGCTGATGGTCGGGCGATGCCATCTCGTCGGCCAACTGGTCCGCCGTTGGCGGCGCGTATCGGTCGATCTCTGCCCGGAATCCGACGTCTGCCAAGAGCAGGTCTACTGCGGCCGGGAGAACGTCGGGCGACTCACCGGTGCCGAGGGCGGACGCCAAACCCCGATACGCATCACCCGAAGTCTCGAGCGTCCATTCGAGACCCGCTCTGAACCCAAGCATCACCGCCAGTCCGTGCGGGATGCTGACAATCGATGCGAGAGCGTGACCTACCGCGTGCCCGATACCGGTTCCGCACTCGTCGATGGCCACGCCCGCCGCGGTGGCTGCGTCCATGACCCGAGCGCGAGCGTCCACACCCTCGGGATGAGCGAGGGCGTTCGGGAGGCTGTCGTGGAGGATGCCGGCGGCGGTAAAGCCGAGTGTTGTGATCTCCGCTGTCGCCCGTTGTCCAGTGCCGGCCTCGACCGCATGGACGAAGGCATCCAGCCCTGCGGCGACCGCAACCGACCTTGGAGTCGACGCGGTGAGTTCGGGGGCGAGCACCGCGAGCTCCGGCCGGAGACGTTCGTCCCAGGCCCATGTCTTGTGTCCGCTATGGGACACGATCGCCGTGCGAGTCACCTCCGCGCCCGATCCTGACGTCGTGGGGAGCGCCACCACCGATGCGCCAGGTGGAAACGGGTTCGCACTCAACAGTCGGCGAGTGAGGCCCGTCGGATCCGCCACGAGACGAGCGGCCAGCTTTGCGCTGTCGATCACGCTTCCTCCGCCCACGGCCACGACGACATCCGTTCCGCTCGCGCTCAATGCATGGGCGAGCACTGAGACCGATTCCGATGTCGGTTCACCCGGGGGGACCGAAGTGACCTCGCAGCCGAGAGCGGACACGACCGCCCCGGCGACGCCCGCGGCTGCGAGCTGGCTGTCGGTGACGACGACCGGGTGCGAGCCGATTTCTCCCACCAGACCGGCGAGGTCACGCGAGAGGTCGAGCGTTCGCTTCACCGTGGCGGGAAGGGAGATCACCGTGGTGGTTTCCCGAGTTGGGAGTCGATCCA
>JBBDQP010000098.1:0-34859 GCA_040905965.1 Acidimicrobiia bacterium | reverse complement strand
GCCTCGCCCACGTCATCGACGTCGATCTCGTCGGCTCCGCGCCCCAGCGTCAGGGACGCCGCGACTTCGAGTGCGGTCAGGGCGTGGCGGGCATCGCCACCCGCCCGTGTCGCAAGCGCAGTTCTGGCCTCGTCGGTGATCGTCAATCCGTCCGCTCCCAGGCCCCGCTCGGAATCGGAGAGCGCCCGGTCGATCAGTTCGGCGATGGCCGAGTCGTCCAGCCGTTCCGTGCGAAACAGCGTCATCCGGCTCATCAGCGGAGAGTTGACCTCGAAGAACGGATTCTCGGTCGTGGCGCCGACGAGGATCACCGTGCCGTCCTCGACCCCTGGGAGCAGGGCGTCTTGCTGGGACTTGGAGAAGCGGTGGATCTCGTCGAGAAAGAGCACCGTGCGACGCTCATCGGTGCCCAACCGCTCTCGAGCAGCCGAAAGCACCGCTCGCACGTCCTTCACTCCGGCATTGGTCGCCGAGAGAGTCTCGAACACCGCATCGACGTGATGGGCGATCAGGCGCGCCAAGGTCGTCTTTCCGGTGCCGGGCGGACCCCAGAGCAACATGGAGATCGGCCGCCCCGACTCGACGATCCTTCGAAACGCGGCACCTTGGGTGAGGAGCCCTGGCTGGCCCGCAACCTCGTCGATAGTCCTCGGTCGCATGCGGGCGGCGAGAGGGGCGACAGCGGCTCGTCGCTGCTCGGCACCGGCGCTGAACAGGTCCACGGCGGACTCAGGTCTCCTCTGGGGCAGACACTTCCGGTCTCAGCCGGATTCCGAGCTCCTTCAGTTGGACGTCGTCGACCGGACTCGGCGAGGACGTGAGTGGATCCAGTCCTGTCTGGGTCTTCGGAAACGGGATCACCTCGCGAATCGACGTCTCGTTCTGGAGCACCATGACGAGACGATCGATGCCGAATGCGAATCCTGCGTGTGGCGGCGTCCCATAACGAAGGGCACGAAGGAACCAGCCGAAACGCCTTTCCGCCGACTCGCGATCGATGCCGAGGATGTCGAACACCTCGGACTGAACCTCCGGATCGTGGATCCTCACCGAACCCGAGCCCAACTCGATCCCGTTGACAACCACGTCGTACGCCTTGGACGTCGCTTCCAGCGGGGTCGTTCGAGCAATCTCCATGTCTCGCGGCGCAGTGAACGGATGATGGGAGAAGGTGATCTTCCCGTCCTCGTCTTCTTCGAACATCGGGAAGTCGACGACGCACAAGAACATCAGCTCGTCGTGGCCCGTGGGCCTCCCGATCGCGTTACGGAGGCCACCAAGAACGGTCACCGCCGTCTTCCACCCATCGGCCACGATCAAGAGGACATCGCCTGGCCCGGCGTCCAAGGCGGCGGCCAGCCCGTGTTGCTCCTCTTCCGTCAGGAATTTCGAAATTGGAGATCGGAGGCTGCCGTCGTCTTCGACCACCATCCACACCAGGCCTTTGGCGCCGGCGGCTTTTGCATCTTCGGTGAGGGCGTCGGCGCGCGACCGTGGAAATTCGATCTTCCCGGCGTTGATTCCCCGAATGGTCCCGCCGTTTGCGAGTGTGCTCGAGAACACGGCGAAGTCCGTCGTTGCGAAGACCGGACTTAGATCGGAGATCTCCATGCCGAATCGAAGGTCGGGCTTGTCCGATCCGAAGCGATCCATCGCTTCGCGCCACGTGAGCGTCAGGAACGGCAACTCCACGTCGATTCCGCGCACTGCCTTGACGGCAGCCGCGAGGACTTCCTGGACGACCGAGAGCACGTCATCCTGTCCCCAGAAGGCTCCTTCGAGATCGAGCTGGGTGAATTCGAGCTGACGGTCGGATCGAAAGTCCTCATCGCGATAGCACCGGGCGATCTGGTAGTACCGCTCGACTCCGGCGATCATCAGCATCTGCTTGAAGAGCTGAGGCGATTGCGGAAGTGCATAGAAGCTGCCTTTGCGCAGCCGACTCGGGACCAGCACGTCGCGAGCACCCTCCGGAGTCGACCGGATCAGAGTTGGAGTCTCGACCTCGAGAAATCCCTTGGCGTCCAGCGTCTGACGGATGGCCGAGGACGCTCTCGAGCGAGCCCGCAGGTTCGCCGCCATCGAAGGTCGACGCAGATCGAGGTAGCGGTACTCGAGCCGGACGCGCTCGTCGGTATCGATGCGGTCGTCGAGCATGAATGGGAGCGGGTCGGCGGAGCTCAACACTTCCAGCGCGGTGGCGCCGATCTCGACGTCGCCGGTAGGGAGGTCGGCGTTCACGGTCCCTTCGGGACGGTGCCGCACTTCGCCGGTGACCGCCACACAGAACTCCATGCGGAGGTCACCCACCTCGGGGATCGTCTCGGGATCTGCCACGACCTGAACCACGCCCGATGCGTCGCGTACGTCGAAGAATGCCACTCCCCCATGGTCGCGACGGCGTTGGACCCATCCGGCAATAGTGACGGTGTCGCCGATTCGGCTCTCGTCCATGGTGCCGGCGTGGGCCGTGCGGTACTCGGTCATGATGCTCCTGATTGAATCCGTCGGTTGAGTGAGTCCGCCAACTCATCGGCGGCGGACTCGAATTGGTCGCCGACCAGCAGATCCTTGACGGTGACCGCCCCCCTCGACCGCTCGTCCTCACCGGCGATGATCGCGTAGCGCGCTCCGATGCGGTCGGCGTATTTGAGTTGTTTGCCGAGACGTCCTGCCTCGGAGGCCACATCCGTGTTGATCCCGGCCGCCCGCAGAGATGTGGCCAGACGCAAGGCGGAGTTGAGACTTTCGTCGTCCATCACTGTCACATACGCAGCGACCGACGTCGAACCGGCACCAACCAGACCTGCTTCCCGAAGTTGCCAATAGAGCCGGGTCAGCCCGATGGAAATCCCGACGCCTGGCAGGCGGGTATTCGTGTAGAGGCTCGCGAGGTCGTCGTATCGACCTCCTGAACACACCGATCCGATCTCCGGATGAGCATCGAGGGTGGTCTCGTACACGGTCCCCGTGTAGTACTCCAGACCGCGGGCGATCCCGAGGTCGAGGGCATAGGCATGATCGGGAACGCCGAGTTCGGCGAGCGTCTCGAACACCACCCGCAGATCCGCTACCCCTCGTCGTGCCCGATCGTCCTTCGCCTCGAGTGAACCCAGCGAGGCGATCGCATCGTCCGCCCCCCGGACTCGAGTCCCGACCAGGCCGAGGAGGGCGACGACGTCACCCTGGGAGAGTCCGAGCCCCACGAGGGCCGCCTCCACCTCGTCGGGATCCCGTTTGTCGAGCTTGTCGACCTCCCTGAGGACCGCCGCCTGCAGGTCGCCCTCGATCCCGAGTTGGCCGAGAAGCCCCGCCATGAGCAACCGGTTGTTGATGCGGATCGTGAACGAGCCGACTTCGAGCCGACTGAACACGTCTTCGATGACGGCGGGCACTTCGGCGTCGTGGCGCAGATTCAAAGACTCCCGTCCGATCACGTCGATGTCGCATTGGTAGAACTCGCGAAACCGGCCGCGTTGCGGCCGTTCCCCGCGATAGACGCGCTGGATCTGATACCGCTTGAAGGGAAAGGCGAGATCGTTCTGATGTTCGGCGACGTACCGGGCGAGGGGGACGGTCAGGTCGAATCGCAGGGCCAGGTCCGGGGCGGCATCGCTGTCCATCGATCCTGTCGACTGCACGAAGTAGATCTGGCGTTCCGTCTCGCCGCCGGTCTTCGTCAGCAGCACCTCTGTCCGTTCGAAGACGGGAGTCTCGATCTCGACGAAACCAAACCGCTCATAGGTGGTGCGGACGGTGTCGAGCATGCGCCGGAACGTGGCCTGCTCGGCGGGAAGGAGTTCGAGGATGCCGGGCGGTGTGCGGGGAGGGATCATGGGCGCGAGACCGGTCTTTGAGTGGTCGGACGGACCGGAACGAGGCTAATCACCGAACGCGGCACGCCTCGCCGGCCCGTCGTCGAGATCGACCAGGAACGGGTTCGTGCGGCGCTCGCGGCCGATCGTCGTCTCCGGTCCGTGGCCGGGCAGGACCCGGTAGTCATCCGGGAGATCCAGGACCCGGCTCCGCATGGACTCGATCAGTTGGTCCCATGAACCGCCCGGAAGGTCGGTCCTTCCGACACTCCCTGCGAACAGCTGATCCCCGGAAAAGAGCACGCCTTCATCGATCACTTCGAGACAGACGTGCCCGGGGGTATGGCCGGGGGTATGCCGAACCCTCAACCGAAATCCCGCCACCTCGAGGATGTCTGAGTCGGCGAGTGAAACTCGGTTGATCGGCGCCCCGTACTCACCCGGCGGGCGCATGCCGAACAGTGCCCGCAGTTGATCCTCCGGCGCCAGCGTGAGGAAGTCATCGTCAGGATGAACCCAGCTCTTCACGCCGAGTGATCGCTCGACGGACTCCGCTCCCCCTGCGTGATCGACGTGACCGTGGGTCAACACGAGGGCGGCCGCACTGAGCCGATGCCGGGCGAGGAGAGCGACGATCCGTTCGGAGTCGGGTGGAGCGTCGATGATGACCGCGGGCTCACCCGGTCCACGGGCCAGCACCCAACAGTTGGTTTGGGCCATCCACAAGACATCCGAGTCGATCAACATCAGGAGCGACGGTAATCACGTGAGCCCGCGCACTATGGCTCAGGTTTGGGCGCGAACGCGCCGATGGTTTCACCATGTTGCCGCTCGCACAGAACTCCTCAGGCATGGAAGACAACATCCACACTGTCATCGTCCCGGTTGGACTGGGCGGCATGACCGCTCCGTACGTCGCAGACCCCGCAACGACACTTCTCGTCGAACTGCCGTCAGTCGAAACGGAACGAGAGACAGCCCGCATCGCCGCGCTCCTCGCCGACGCCCGACAGTCCGCCGCCGTCCTCGTCCGAGACGCAACCGAGCGGGCTTCCGCTGTGCGCGAAGAGGCCTCGGCGGCGGCAACGGAAATCCTCCGTGCAGCCGAGCAGGAGGCTGAGTCGGCCAGCAGCGAGGCAGAGGGCCGTCAGATCGCACTCGACCTTCTGGAGGTGACACTCCACGCTCGCGCCGCCGCCGTCGAAGCCGACATCGAAAGTATCCATCGGATCGAAGTTCAGGTGTTCCACGAACGGGAGGCGGAGCTTCTCGCCGAGATCGGACATCTCGAAACTCGACTCCAGGGTGCGGAGCACGCGGCAAATGATGCAGAACCGGCGCCCCACGCGGTCTCGCCAAACACCGTCGATCTCGACAGCCTGGCGCTACCCGCCTCGGAGTCCCGCACGAATGGACGCCACAACGGTGACGTGCGAGTGGTGGAGTACGCCACGTCGGGTCCACTCACGTCGCACGCACCTCTTACCGAACAGTTCCGCATTTCCGCGTTTCGCGGTTCCCCCGAATCAGACAGAGGAGGTCGGGGGCGGCGCTGATGGACGGTTGATACCGTGCAGGGTCACACCGCCGAATCCCTGTCAATCCGTGGGTTCGGACACCAACCGGAAGGCGGCGAAGACGCCGTCGACCCCGCGCAGGTCGCTGATCAGCTTGTCGACGGATCCCGAATCCGACAGTTCGACCTCATAGCGGAGGATGGCGATCCGATCTCGACCAGTGATCGACGACGAGGCGGTGATATTGCCGCCGAGGTCGGAGATGACCTCCGTGACGTCTCGAAGCAGCTTGGTCCGGTCCAAAGCCTCCACCTGGACCCACACGGCGAATGTCCCGACGCGCTCCGCACTCCAACCGACCTCGACCATCCGCTCCCTTCGTTCGTCGGCAAGGGCACTCAGGTTCGTGCAGTCGTCTCGATGGACCGACACTCCCCTGCCAACGGTGACGAACCCGACGATCCCGTCACCCGGCACCGGCGCACAACATCGGGCAATGCGCACCATCATGTCGTCGAGACCCTCGACGATGATTCCGGGACCGGCAGACGAGTACTTTCTCGGCTTGACGGGCGCAAGCAGGTCCTCTTCGTCGTCTTCTGGCCGGACGGACCGGACGATCCGTTGGACGACGGCGTTGACCCCCACCTCGCCCTGGCCCACTGCCGCCATCAACCCGGCGACGTCCTGCTTTGCGAATTCCGAGGCCACCTCGGAGAACAGGGCCTCCCTTTCGTTCGCACCGAGCCCCAGCCCCTCCTTGCGAAGGGCGGTCATCACCTGATCACGACCCTCGACGACGGCGAGCTCGCGCCGTTCCTTCAAGAACCACTGTTTGATCTTGGACCGGGCACGAGACGTCCGGACGAACTTGAGCCAATCGCGCGAAGGACCGGCATCCGCAGACTTGGATGTGAGAACCTCGACGATGTCTCCCGACTCGACCCGAGTCGAGAGCGGCATCAGCCGGCCATTCACTCTCGCCCCGACGCACCGATGGCCGACCTCCGTATGGACCGCGTAGGCGAAATCGACGGCCGTCGCACCCCGCGGGAGCGTCTTGACATCACCGTTGGGAGTCATGACGAAGACTTCGTCCTGATAGAGATCCAGTTTGAGCGAGTCGAGGAACTCCTCGGGATCGTCCTCACCCTGTAAGGCCTGCAAGCCTCCCGCCCATTCGAGGGTCGTCGCCTCCCTCCCCTCCTTGTACCGCCAGTGGGCGGCGACGCCGGCCTCGGCCAATCGGTGCATCTCCTGGGTCCGGATCTGAACTTCCAGCGGTTTTCCGTCCGGTCCGATCACCGTCGTGTGGAGCGACTGGTAGAGGTTGAACTTCGGCATCGCGATGTAGTCCTTGAACCGACCAGACACCGGCATCCACCGGGCGTGGACCAGTCCAAGCACGCCGTAACACTGTTGAACGGACTCCACCACGATGCGGACGCCGATGAGGTCGTGGATCTCCTCGAACGGACGACCGGACTCGACGATCTTGCGGTAGATCGAATAATGGTGCTTCGGTCGGCCGGAGATGTCGGCGCGAATGTCAGCGTCGGTGACCATGGCTTCGAGCTCCTGGACGATCTTCTCGATGAAGACATCCCGCTCGGGCGCACGTTCCACCAGACGCTTTTCGATCTCGGCGAAACGGTCGGGATAGAGGATCTTGAAGCAGCGATCCTCCAGTTCGTGCTTGATCTCCTGGACGCCGAGACGATGGGCGAGAGGAGCGTAGATATCGAGAGTCTCTCGGGCGACACGCTCCTGCTTCTCGCCGCGCAGAGCCGAGACGGTGCGGATGTTGTGGAGTCGGTCGCAGAGCTTGATGACGAGGACCCTGACGTCCTGAGCCATTGCAACGACCATCTTGCGGATCGTTGCGGCCTGCGCCTGTTGCGGGCTGTCGTATTCGAGGCGGTCGAGTTTCGTGACCCCGTCGATGAGGAACCCCACCTCCTGACCGAATTCGGCAACAATGTCCTCGAGACCGATGTCGGTATCTTCGACCGTGTCGTGAAGGAATCCGGCCGCCAGGGTCGCCTCGTCGAGCCCGTACCCGGCCAGGATCGCAGTGACCGCCACCGGGTGGGTGATGTACGGCTCCCCCGACTTTCGGATCTGCCCTGCGTGTGCACGGACGGCGACCTCGTAGGCCCTTTCGAGCACCGTCGTCTCCGCGCCGGGATGGTGGCGGACGTATTCCGCCAGAACATCTCGGTAGTCGAGCGGGTCAGTACTCGAGGAGAGCATGTAGCGGAAGATCCCCGAGTCGGTCCCGTCCGTTGAGAAAGGTCAACTCGATGAACACGCTCAGTCCCACGACGTCAGACCCGAGCTCAACCAGCAGCTCGGCGGCCGCGGCAGCGGTTCCTCCGGTGGCGATGACGTCGTCCACCAGAAGCACCCGGTCATCCGGACCGGCGGCGTCGACATGGACTTCGAGCGCGTCGGTTCCGTACTCGAGGTCGTAGGTCCGGCGATTGGTGTCGTACGGGAGCTTTCCAGGCTTGCGCACGGGGATGAAACCGGCGCCGAGCATGCGGGCGATCGGCGCAGCCAGGGTGAAGCCCCGAGCCTCGATGCCGGCAACTTTCGTGATCCCCGCGTCTCGGTGCGGTTCCACCATTCGTTGCAGGAGTTCGCTGAACGCCGGACCGTCTCCCAGCACGGGTGTGATGTCGTAGAACAAGACTCCCGGTTTCGGGTAGTCCGGGATCTCGCGGATCAGTGCTCGGATCGATTCCACCACGGAATTCTATCGCCCTCGACGCATTCGGTTCACCGCCGACCGCGTTTCGGCGGGCGGGGGGCGGGCCCGCTTCCGCTCGGCCGGGGCTCGGAAGGTCCTTGAGCACCCTTCGGTGGTCGGGGCGGGGCCGCCGCGGCGGGCTCCGCCGCCCGTCCGGCACGCAGGTCGCGGATCCGCATCATTTCGCCCCGGTGATCGCTCCACCGGTCCTCCTTCTCCCTCCACACGGCCAGGAGCGGACCGGCAATCATGATCGACGAATACGTTCCGGCAGCCATTCCGACGAAGAGCGCCAGGGCGAAGTCCTGCAGACTGGCGGCTCCCAGCAGGATCGACCCGACGAAGAGGAGCGACCCGACGGGAACGAGCGAGGTGAGCGAGGTGAGCAGCGAGCGGATCAACACCTTGTTCATGGCGCGGTTGACGATCTCGGTGTAGGTGTGATCCTCTCCCAACTCTTCGGTGTACTCCTCGACCCGGTCGAAGACGACAACCGTGTCATAGAGCGAATACCCCAGAATCGTCAGCAGGGCCACCACGGTCGCCGGCGTGACCGGGAACTGGAGCAACGAGTACACCCCGACGGTGATGATCATGTCGTGGAAGAGGGCCACGATGCCGACCAGACCCATCTTCCACTGCAGTCGCCACGCGATGAACAACACTGCGAGCGCCAGGAACACGCCGAGAGCGATGAGCGCTTGGCGCGCCACGAGACTCCCAAAGGTCGGGCCGACGGCGTCCAACGACGTGTCGACACGCTCGACCCCGGCGAGGTCGGTGATGGCGTCGATCAGCCGGTCCTCGTCGTCCTGAGCGAGGGGGCCGGTCTGGACGAGCACGCCTGCGCCATCGTCCACCAGTTGGATGCGGGCATCCGGGAATCCGATATCACCGATCGTGTCGCGGAACTCGGTGATGTCGGCACCTGCCGGGTTGGGACTCTGGATGGCGACTCCACCCTCGAACTCCAGACCGAAGTTGAGTTGGCGCACGCCCAGCGACAGCAGCGACAAGAGGATGAGGACTCCTGAAATGATGAACCAACGGCGACGAAGTCCAACGAAATCGATGGTCGTCTCACCCCGCGACAGTCTGCTCCACATGCTCATGACGTGGCCTCCTTCGCGCCGGCTGCACCGGCGATCGAGAACGCCCCGCCATCACCGAGGCGAGAGCGTCCGAGGAGCCACACGGCACGCCTGGTGTACACGCGGGCGACGAAGAGATCGAGAACAGTGGCGATTCCGAGGGCAAGCGCGAATCCTCGAACCGCACCGACCGCCAACAGGTACAACAGCACCGCACCAAGCAGCGAGACCGTGTCTGCGGTCAAGATCGTCCGATAGGCGTCCTTGAATCCGTCCGTGACTGCGGTTTCCATATCCGCCCCGGCTCGGACCTCATCCTTGACCCGTTCGAAGTAGACGATGTAGGAGTCAGCGGTGATGCCCACCGCCACGATGATCCCGGTCACGCCGGCCAGCGTGAGGGTGAGTCCGAAGCTCTCCAGTGCCCCGAGCGCGGAGAAGATGCCAATGAGCAGGGACCCGAAGACGGTGAGCCCCACGAGTGCGACCAAGCCGAGCGCCCGATAGAAGACAAGAAGCAGAATGGCGACGAGCGCCAGACCTGCGGCACCGGCATAGAGCCCAACCAGCAGCGAATCCGTACCGAGGGAGGCCGACACCTTCGACACAGAGGAGCGCTCGAACGACACGGGCAGCGATCCGTACCGCAGCACGACGCCAAGGTCCTGTGCCTCCTGCTCGGCGTCTGGCGTTGCTCCCAGGGTGATCGAAGCCTGGCCACCCGTGATACCGGTCCCTGGGCTCACGTCGATGTTGACTTCCGGTGCCGCCAGCACCTCCCCGTCGAGGACGATTGCAATCTGTCGGCGCGGATCGCCCAGCCCGTAGCGAGCTGCCTCCCCGGTGAGCTCGGCGAAAATCTCACCGCCCTCTCCTGTCAGACCGAGCGAGACGCTCCACTGACCGTTGGCGGTGTTGAACCCCGGTACTGCCGACGCCACATCGCCGCCGAGCAACTGCGCCGGTCCAAGGTGGAGCACGGCCGACACCGTTTCACCGGTGAGAAAGCTCGCTCGCTCGTAGACGAGGTAGGACTCGGTGGTGAGATCATCGTCGATGGACAGGCCGGTCACTGGATCGATTCCCGCAGGGGCGTCGTCACCGGCGAGCGGACCGACGCCGCCGGGCGTCTCTCCGAGCACCGGTCGGAAGCTGAGCTGACCGGTCTGACCGATCGCATCGAGCGCCCTCCGCTCGTCCTCGACACCGGGAAGTTGGACGACGACGGTGTTGGAGCCGGAGATGGCGATCTCGGGCTCCTGGACGCCACCGATGTCCTCGATCCGGTTTCGCATGACCTCGACCGCGACTTCGAGCACCTCCTCGTCGGTGTCAGGCGGCGCGGTGAGCACCACGGAGGTCCCACCCTGGAGGTCGAGTCCCAGCCGGGGCGTGATGCCGGCGACGGTCAGCGCCCCGAGCCCGCCCCACGCAAGGGCGAGCACGATGACGAGACCGATGACGCGCCGGCCCATGCTCAGACTTCGAGGCCGGTGCGCGACGCAATCGCGCGGCGGGCGAAGCGGAGACGACCGCTCTCGACCTCGATCACGACGGTGTCGTCGTCGAGGGAGATGACCTTGCCGATGACTCCGCCGATGGTCTGCACGTCGTCACCCACGCTGAGTGCCGCCTGCAGGGATTCGACCTGCTTCTTGCGCTTGCGCTGGGGAAGGATGAAGAGCACCACGAAGGCACCGAGCATCAACAGCAGGAAGAGCGACGATCCACCGCCTCCTGTGGCTTCTTGGGCAAGAACGATCATTTCGGACACGATGAGTCAACTCCTGGTCCCGGGGGAACGGCGAGATTACCCATCTCCCGCCAGGACACCAGTCGAACGCCGTTCTCGAACCGATCCGCAGAAATCCGAGAACCGCCCGGCGGAGATCGCGGCTCGGGTCTGCGCCATCAGATCCAGCGTGTAGGTGAGGTTGTGGATGGAGAGCAGGCGGAACACCGTGAGCTCCTTGGCGAGGAGCAAGTGCCTGAGATAGCCCCTTCCGACCTGGGTGCACGCCAGACACCGGCACTCCTCGTGCAAAGGCCGCGGATCGATCGCATACTCGGCGCGGCGAAGGTTGAAGTCACCATCGGGGGTGAGAACCCTGCCATGGCGAGCCAGGCGGGTCGGCCAGACACAGTCGAAGAGATCACAGCCTCGGGCGACGGCGTCAAGAACCCCTTCCGGATCGCCGAGGCCCATCACGTACCGCACCTTGTCCGTTGCGAGTTCAGGCACCGTTGCCTCCAGCGCGACGTTTCTTTCCGCCGAGGTCTCCCCGACCGACAGTCCTCCGATCCCGAATCCCCCGAAACCGAGCGCGTCCGTCCTCCGGGCGCTCTTCGCCCGGAAGTCCGGATCCACGCCGCCCTGGACAATTCCGAACAGTGCCTGGTCTGATCGGTCGTGCACGGCCAGCGCCCTCTCCGACCACCGCAACGTCTGCTCGAGAGCGGATTCGACCGCCTCCCTCTCGGCGGGCAATCCGATGAGCACGTCGAGCACCATGGCCACGTCGGCGCCGAGCAACTGCTGGACCCGCATCGACTCCTCGGGCGAGAGTCGGACTTCGGATCCGTCGTAGGTCGATCGAAACACGGCCTCGTCTTCGGTGATCGTCGGGTCCAGCGAGAACACCTGATACCCACCGGAGTCGGTGAGGGTCGGACCCTTCCAACCCTGGAACGCGCCGAGACCGCCCATCGCGGCTACCGCTTCCGCACCGGGACGCAACATCAAGTGATAGGTGTTGGAGAGCACCATCTGAGCTCCCACTTCGGCGAGATCGGCCGCGTCGAGACCTTTGACCACTGCCCGGGTGCCGACCGGCATGAAGGCGGGCGTCTGCACCGAGCCATGCGTCAGGTCGAGCACACCGGCGCGAGCGTCGCCGTCAACCGCATTGGTGGTGAAGGGCGCGGCGTTCACCTGCGGCGCTCCGCAAGCATGGCGTCACCAAAACTCAGGAACCGGTATCCGCGATCCAGTGCCGTGGCGTACGCGTCGCGCCAACCCTCACCCATGAAGCCTGCCAGCATCACGAGAAGCGAGGATCCGGGGACGTGGAAGTTGGTGACGAGTACATCGACGACCCGAAACGTACTGCCGGGTCGCAAGAACAGATCGGTTTCGGTCTCACCCGTCACGACAGTTCCATCCTTCTGGCCGAACGTCTCGAGTGTTCGCACCGTGGTCGTCCCGATTGCGACGACCCGTCCGCTTCTCGCTCTCGTCGCCGCGATCGCATCCGTCGTTGCCCGCGGTATCGAACATCGTTCACGATGCATCACGTGATCGGAGATGTCGTCTGCGGTGATCGGCCGAAACGTCCCGATCCCCACGTCGAGTTCGACGGTGGCCAGCTCGATCCCCCGGGTGGCGAGGCGGTCGAGGACCCGTTGGGTGAAGTGCAACCCGGCGGTCGGTGCGGCGGCTGAGCCAGGGTGGTCGGCAAAGATCGTTTGATACCGCCCCGGGTCGGCAAGTTCTTCGGTGATGTACGGCGGAAGCGGAACCATTCCCACCGAGTCGATGAGCCGCTCGTCATCGAACTCGACCCCGACGATGCCGTCGACCGGTCCATCCGTGACGGTCGCGGTGAGCGGGCCGAACTCCAGGCTGACGCCCGGCCGAAGACGGCGAGCCGGGGCGGCCAACGCGCTCCAACCGCCGGTCGGTCGTCGAGTCAGCAGGAGCAACTCGATCCTGCCCCCTGTCTCCGACCGGCTTCCGACCAGCCTGGCATGTCGCACCCTCGTGGTGTTCACGACGACGAGATCACCTGGTTCGAGCCGGGCGGCGAGATCGGCGAAGCGATGGTCGGTCCCGTCACGAGTGTCGAGCAATCGCGCCGAGTCACGCGGCTCCACCGGGTGTTGGGCGATCGCCGCGTCCGGCAGTTCGTATCGGAACTCCTCGACCCGCATCAGAGGTCGAGCGTCGGATGCCCTGAGGCGGGGGGTTCGAAGCCCAGGTGCCGGTACGCCCTGACCGTGGCCACCCGGCCGCGAGGCGTCCGCTGGATGAGTCCCAGTTGCAGCAGAAAGGGTTCGTATGCGTCCTCGACGGTCTCCTGCTCCTCGCCCACTGCGATCGCGAGCGTGCCGAGCCCGACCGGTCCCCCGGAGAACCGGTTGACGATCGCATCGAGGATCGCCCTGTCCACCTTGTCGAGACCCAAATCGTCGATCTCGTAGACGGCCAGCGCCTCATCGGCCACGCCTTCCCGCACAGTCCCGTCGCCGCGGGCGACGGCATAGTCGTTGACCCTGGCGAGCAGTCGGTTGGCGATGCGGGCGGTGCCTCGGCTGCGGCGGGCGATCGCCTTGGCTCCGCCTTCGTCGACGTCGGCGCCCAGGATGGAGGCGGATCGTCGAACGATCAGTTCGAGGTCGGACGTCGTGTAGTAGTCGATGCGCTCGACCAGTCCGAAGCGGTCGCGGAGAGGTGCCGACACGGTTCCGATCCGGGTTGTTGCCCCGACCAGAGTGAAGGGGGGCAAGTCGAGACGGATCGAACTGGCAGCCGGACCCTTACCGAGCACGATGTCGAGTTCGAAGTCCTCCATGGCGGGATAGAGCACTTCCTCGACCTGCCTCGGCAGCCTGTGAATCTCGTCGATGAAGAAGACGTCGCCCGGATTGAGATTCGAGAGGATGGCGGCAAGGTCACCCGGCCGCTCCAGAGCAGGGCCTGAGGTCTTCAGGATCGAGGCACCCAGCTCGTGGGCGATGATCCAGGCCAGGGATGTCTTGCCCAGACCGGGGGGTCCGGAGAGCAGCACATGATCGAGCGGCTTGCTCAGTGCGCGGGCAGCCTCCACTGAGATGCGCAGGCGCTCCTTGACCATCTGCTGTCCGACAAACTCGTCGAGCGACGCCGGCCGCAACGTCATCTCGAACGGATCGTCGATCGGATCGACCGCGACACCCAGCAGCCCTTCCTCCCTCATCGGCCGAGCAACCGGAGCGCGGAACGGATCTGTTCGGTGACAACAGCGTCGGAGTCGACTTCGGTCATGGCTTCCCTGATCTCAACAGCGGAGTATCCCAACTGTTCGAGCGCCTGCCGAACCTGACTTCCGTCGCCGCTCACGATGTCGGCCTCCATGTCGGCGATGCGCGGTTTGAGATCCAACACGATTCGCTGGGCGGTGCGCTTGCCGATACCGGGAACCTGGGTCAGGGCATCGACGTCCTCGGAGGCGACGACCCGTCTGAGGGCATCGGCCGAGAACACCCCGAGGATGCCGAGCGCGACGCGCGGGCCGACACCCTGGGCGCTGAGGAGGATCTTGAACAGCTCGCGGTCCCCGGAAGTGGAGAATCCATACAGGACGAGGGCGTCGTCACGTACGTGGAGATGGGTGGCGATGGTCGCTTCGTCACCCGGTTGTCCGACCGCCGCGGCCGTCTTCGGCGTCACGTGGATCTCGTATCCGACGCCGGCGACGTCGAGGACGATCCGGTCGCCTTCGATGGCTGCCACCCTCCCCCGGAGCTGGCCGATCATCGCGGCGCCCTCGCCGGGAGCCTGATGCTCTGGATGTGACAGATTGCGATTGCCAGCGCATCGGTCACATCGGCTGGACCGGCCAATGCGCCGAGCGCCAGTCGTCGAGCCACCATCGACGCCACGCCGGCCTTCGTCGCAGATCCGTCACCGGCGACGGCGAGTTTCACTTCGTTCGGGCTGTATTCGGCGACCTCCAGACCCGCCCGGGCTGCCACGACCATCGCAACGCCCGACGCCCGTCCGACGGAGATGGCCGTCTGCCGATTCTTGTTCGTGAAGATTCGTTCGATGGCGACGACCTCGGGCTGATGCTCGGCGATCACCGCAGACAGGTCGCGTTCGAGTTCCAGGAGCCGCGATGCCATCGACTGCTCAGGATCCGTGCGGATGACACCCGCGGCAACAGCCTCGAGCACGCGACCGCGGCGGACGAGGCCGTAGCCGGTCCGGGTCAGACCAGGATCGATACCGAGGACGAACATGTGTACGACAGGGTAGATGGTCGGTCGGTCAGTTCCGTGTCACCGGCCGTCATCCGGCCACCATCGCCGCCAAGGCCGCCAGCCACAGGAGATTCTCGAGGTGGAGGAAGCGTGCGAATCGTCGGCCGAACGCGCCCGCGAGCGCCAGATCTCCGTCCTCGACAGCCGACACCAGCCCGACCCAGGCCGGACGGGCGGCACCCGCCCCTACCGCGACTGCACCGACCGCCGCCATGATCCCGACGCCGAGCACCGCCGACGCGGTCCACCCTGCACTCCACAGGAGTCCGATCCCGCTCAGGACGGTGACGACGGCGGCCGCGATTCCGAGGCGGGCCGTGACCGAGAGACGCTGCACCATCGCCTCTGCGACAGCGCCACCGGTGGCAAGCGAACTGCGGATCTCTCGCGGAATGGTGAGCTTGTGCCCGAACCAGGCGGCAGCCGCCCCGATGTGGATGACGAGGAGCAATGTCCGCATCCGCCTATTCAAGACGAGTCGTCTCCGACCGGGCGGCTCAGCCTGCGAGTTGCTCCATGATCTCGTCGGAGACGTCAAAATTGGCGAAGACCTCCTGGACGTCGTCGAGGTCTTCAAGGGCGTCGATCAGTCGGAAGATCTTGCCTGCCCCTTCGGCGTCGACGGCGATGGTCGTCGACGGCACCTGCGTCACGTCTGCAGACTCGACTTCCACCCCGGCGGATTCGAGCGCCTCGCGCAATGCCTCAAGCGCGTTGGGCGCCGATTCGATCTCGAACGAATCGCCCGACTCGCGAACATCGTCTGCCCCCGATTCGAGGGCGGTCAGCATGACGGTGTCCTCGTCGCCCCGAGCCACGATCAACCCGCGCTGACTGAAGAGATAACCGACCGATCCCGGTTCGCCCAGGTTCCCGTTGTTGCGGGTCATCGTCGCCCGCACGTCGGAGGCGGCGCGGTTGCGGTTGTCTGTGAGAACGTGGATGTAGACCGCCACACCACCAGGCCCATACCCTTCGTACCAGGTCTCCTCGTATGCCACGGCGTCGCCGCCTTCGCCCGAACCTCGCTTGACCGCCCGGTCGATGTTGTCGTTCGGCATCGAGGCCGCCTTCGCCTTGGCAATGGCGTTGGCGAGCGAGATGTTCATCGTCGGGTCGCCACCACCCTCACGGGCCGCCTGTTCGATGGCTCTGGCGAGCTTCGCGAAGAGCTTGCCCCGCGCCGCATCCTGGCGACCCTTTCGGTGTTTGATGTTCGCCCATTTGGAATGTCCGGCCATTGTGTTCCTCGTTCAGATCAGGTCGAGAAGCATCTCATGGATGCGGGTGTCGTCGGTGAGTTCGGGATGGAACGACACGCCGAGGATCGACCCCTGGCGCACCATGACCGGATGGTCGTCGATGGTCGCCAACACGTCCACCGCACCTCCGACCTTCGCCACCCACGGAGCGCGGATGAAAACGGCGTGAAAGGGACGGTCAAGCCCCTCGACTTCGATGTCTGCCTCGAAGGAATCGTTCTGCCGCCCGAACGCATTGCGCTGGACAACCACGTCGAGAACTCCGAGGAGGTGCTGGTCACCTTCCGTGACGGCGGAGGAAGCGAATATCAGCCCCGCACAGGTGCCCAACGTGGGAAGACCTCCTCCGATCAGATCCCTGAGCGGCTCGAACAGTCCCCAGCGCACCGCGAGCTTGCCAATCGTCGTCGACTCCCCGCCTGGCATCACGAGTGCGTCCACACCGGCGAGGTGTTCGGGCAGACGAACCGGCCGAGCTTGGACACCCAGCCCGGCGAGAACGCTCAGGTGCTCTCGGAAGTCGCCCTGCAATGCGAGGACGCCCACGACCGGCATCGACTCACCAACCTCTGCGTGCGAGCTGCTCCGATTCGGCGAGCGTGCTCATCTCGATGCCGGGCATGGCGGCGCCGAGCCCGGCCGATACTTTGGCGACGATCTCGGGGCTCTCCCAGTTGGTCGTGGCATCGACGATCGCCCGGGCGAAGAGCTCGGGGTTGGAACTCTTGAAGATCCCGGACCCGACGAACACCCCGTCGACTCCGAGCGCCATCATCAGCGCGGCGTCTGCGGGCGTGGCGATTCCCCCGGCAGCGAAGTTCACGACAGGCAGCCTTCCCGTCTCTGCCACCTCCTTGACCAGGGCGTAAGGGGCCCGCAGGTCTCGGGCAGCGGTCATGAGCTGCTCGTTGCCGAGCGTGGTGAGCCACCGGATGCCGGAGGTGATCTCGCGCATGTGCCGGACCGCCTCTACGACGTTGCCTGTTCCGGCCTCACCCTTGGTACGGATCATCGCCGCACCCTCGCCGATGCGTCGCAGCGCCTCCCCCAGATCCTTGGCACCGCACACGAACGGGGTCGTGAACGCCCACTTGTCGATGTGATGGGATTCGTCCGCCGGCGTGAGCACCTCTGACTCGTCGATGTAGTCGACGTCGAGTGCTTCCAGCACCCGCGCCTCGTAGAAGTGGCCGATCCGTGCCTTGGCCATCACCGGGATGGACACTGCTTCTTGGATTCCCTGGATCATGGAAGGGTCGGACATCCGGGCGACTCCACCATCCCGACGGATGTCGGAAGGCACGCGCTCAAGAGCCATGACCGCCACGGCGCCCGCCTCTTCTGCGACTCGCGCTTCTGCCGGGGTGACCACGTCCATGATCACCCCGCCTTTGAGCATGTCGGCCAGCCCACGCTTGACCAGATCAGTCCCTCGTTCCACAACTGCTCCTTTGGGTGGACCCGAATGGTACCGCTGGCGCCGCCCAGTTCATCCGACAGCTCGCTCGTACGCGCTCACGTACCTCTCCGTGACCTTCGACCAATCGAACTCCTGAGCGCGCCGCCGTCCCGCCTCGCCGACAGCCGCCGCGCGGGCGCGATCGCCAAGCAGGTCGACGATCGCCGCCGCGAGCGCCGGCGCGTCCCCCACCGGTACGTGCACCCCGGTTCCGCCCATCACGTCGACGAAGGCGGGAATGTCAGACGCGATCACGGCTGCACCGGCTGCCATTGCCTCGACGACCACGATCCCGAAGCTCTCGCCACGAATATTGGGGGCCACATGGACCGACGTTGACGCGAGAAGATCACGTTTGGTGGACTCGTCGACCCGACCGACGAAGCGCACGCCTTCCGGTCCCTCGGACCGAACCCCGCCGATCACGACCAACTCGGCGCGAGGATGGGCCGCCCGCACGGCAGGCCACGCTCGCAATACGACATCGAGACCCTTGCGCGGATCGTCGCGCCCGAGAAATGTGACACGCGACTCCGTCCGTTCCCGATTCTGGAAATAGGCAGCCACGTCCAGCGCATTGGGGATGACGTCGACAGGCCCCCACCGGAGCGGAACCGAGGCCGCGGCAACCGGCGAGACAGCCGTGACGACCGATGACCGCATCGCACGGCCGATCGGCCGGTCCAGTCTTCGATAGAGCGCTCTCGCCCAGCCGGGAGCGTCGGCGTGGAAAGTGAGCACCTTGGGGATGGAGGTCCGAAGGGCCGCCCAGGAAACGTGCGGGATCAGGGGTTCGTGAATGTGAACGACGTCGGCCCCGGTCAGCGCTTTCCGAACACGCGTTCCGACCTTCGGACCCAGGGCGACGGGAACGGACGACGCGTTGGCTCGGATCCTCACCGTCGACCCCACCGAACGGGCGCCCTCGCGATGTCCGGGACCGACCAGCCAGGCGTCGTGACCGGACCGTCCGAGCCGGTCGACGAGTTCGATCGTCAGTTGCTGCACGCCACCCGCCAGGCCCAGGTCGTACGGACACACGACTGCGACCCTCAACTGATCGCCTCGAAATCGCTCGGCCAGTTCGGTTGCACCAGGTGCCACTGTTCCGGCGCAGCCAGGATCAGCGACTCCAGTTCCTTGGCGAGGATCTGGGTGGTCGCCCGGATCCGCTCTGTCCTGTCCGTGCCTGCAGGAATCTCGATCGGCGGCCGAACCACGACGTGGTGTCCGGTCTCGGTGAAATACGTCGCCACGGGGAGGATTGGTGCGCCGGTGCGGAGAGCCAACGATGCCGGCCCGGCTGGCATCGTCGTCCGTTCACCGAGGAACTCGACCTCGACGCCTTTCCCTTTCAGGTCCCGATCACACAGGAGCGCCACCACTCCATTCGCTCCGATCACCGTCTCCAACTCGCGGATCACCTGGGAGCCGCCGGTGGCGAGCACGATCCCGATGTCCATCGAGGATCGGAGACCCAGAAACCAGTCCCTGATCCGGTGGTTGCGGAGGTTCTCGGCCACGGCAACAACCGTGAGTCCGAGTCTGGTGCCGACCGTGGCTGCATACTCCCAATTCCCCATGTGCGGAAGCGCGGCGATCGCGCCCCGCCCGGCGTCGTGGGCCGCTTGGAGATGTTCGAGGCCCTCGTCGGTCGTTCGGGCGTCGACGAACGTCCGGCGCTTCGGCCGTATCCACAACGCCTCGGCCCAGTAGCGGCCGTACGCCGCGAACACCGCGGACACATGCGACGAGATGTCCTCTGCGGGAATCCCCAGCCGGCGCGCATGACGTTCCACCATCGTCCGCCGGCCCGTCCCGAAGCGTCCGAAAGTTCTTCCTGCGAGCTGTCCCAGTGCGATGGCGGTCCGAAACGGGAGGAGACCGACGATCCCGGTACCCACACGCATGGCCAGGTAGGCCAACACGGTCAATTCTCGATCAGGTCGTAGGTCGTCCAGAATCGCTGACCCGCCGTGAACCACGAGGCAGCGACAAACACCCACAGCATGGGTTCGATCCACCCGGTGAGCATCCCGATCGTCAGCAGCAGAACCCGCTCGGCTCTGCCCATCAGCCCACCCCGGCCGTCGATGCCCAACGCCTCGGCTTTCGCTCGCATGTACGGAACCAACATCGACCCCCCGAGAGCGAGCAGGGTGAGCAGGAGGATCCTGACCTCCCCCCTTTGACTCACGGCGAGACCGGTCAAGACCGCAATTTCACCCAGTCGGTCCACCGTCGCATCGAGAAACCCGCCGCGTTCTGTGACCTTGTCTGCGGCGCGTGCGACCGAGCCGTCGAGACCATCGAGTGCCGCCCCGGCCAGCGCGACGAGCGCGCCGGAGATGATCTGGCCCGTTCCGATCAGGACTGCACCGCCGATCGCGACGAACAGACCGAAAAGCGTCATGAAGGTCGGGGTCACGCCGAGGCGACCAAGGAATCGTCCTATGGGTTCGAGAATTCCCTGGACCTTGGGTCGAACCCGCATGTCGATCATGCCGGGCAAGCTACCACGACGCCGTGATCGCCTCCCAGATGTGCCAGTTCCCAGGCTCAGGTGACGCATGCGAGGTCTAGGGTCGATGTTCCGATTCATCGAAGGAGGTACCCAGTGATCCCGGAGAAGATCCGCAACGTCGCTCTCGTCGGTCACGGTGGAAGTGGCAAGACCTCCCTTGCCGAAGCACTGCTCTACGTCGGCGCCGTGACGACGCGTCTCGGCTCGGTCGACGCCGGCACCTCGATCCTCGATCACACCCCGGAAGAACAGGAACGCAAGATCTCACTCGAGCTCTCCACCGCGGTCGTGGAGTGGCACGGACACCGCATCAATCTCATCGACACCCCGGGGTATGCCGACTTCGCAGGCGATGCCCGCGCCGCACTCAGGGCCGCCGACCTCGCCCTCTTCGTCGTCTCGGCGGTCGACGGGGTCGAGGTCGGGACCGAACTCATGTGGCGGGCAGCAGCAGAGGAGGGCATCCCGCGCGCGATCATGGTGACCAAGCTCGACAGGGAGCGTGCCAGTTTCGAACGCACCCTCGATCAACTCCGCGACGCGTTCGGCAAGCGGGTCGCCCCCGTTCAGGTTCCCATCGGGTCAGAGGCTTCCCTCACGGGTGTTGCCCGCGTCGTCTCGGGACGCTGCTACGGGTACGACGGTGGCGCCAAGACCGGAACCCTCATCGACACGCCTCCGGAAGTCGCCGACCTCATCGCATCCACCCACACGGCTCTCATCGAGTCGGTGGTCGAGTCAGACGAGGCGCTCATGGAGGCGTACTTCGAAGGCGTCGAACCGGAACGGGACGTCGTCGTCAAGACCATCCACCAGGGCATGCTCGATGCCGAGATCTTCCCCGTGCTGGTGTCGTCGGCAAGCAAGCTCGTCGGAATCGACCTTTTCGGCGAGTTTCTGGTCGACTTCGCCCCCAATCCGCTCGAACGGCTCATCCCTCCGCTGGAGTCGGGCGACCTGACCCCCACCGTCGACGGCCCGACCGCTGCCTTCGTCTTCAAGACGGTCTCGGACCCCTTCCTCGGCAAGATTTCGATGTTCCGGGTCTATCGCGGCTCAGTCTCGCACGACCAGCATCTGGAGGTTGCAGGAGGCGAGACCGTCCGAATGCACAACCTCTTCCGAATGCAAGGGAAAGACCACACCGACGCCGAGGAGATCCTGACGGGGGGCATCGGCGCCGTCGCCAAGATCGACGGCATCACCACCGGCGACACCCTGCGTAGCCCCGGCTCCGACGTCCGCCTCGCCGCGGTTCCCTACCCGCGGCCGGTGATGGAGTTGGCCATCGAACCTCGCTCCAACCAAGACGACGAGAAGCTGTCGATCGCGCTGGGAAAAGCGCAGGAGGAAGATCCCACCATCTCGGTGGAGCGGCGCTCCGAAACCCACGAGACGATCCTCTCCGGCCTCGGCGACATGCACCTCGACGTCACTCTCCAGCGCATCTCCCGCAAGTACGGCGTCGCAGTCGACACCCATGCCCCGACCATCCCGTATCGCGAGAGCATCACCGCCTCGGCGGCAGCCGAAGGGAAACACAAGAAGCAGTCGGGTGGGCGCGGGCAGTACGCGGTCGCCTTCGTCAGATTCTCACCCCGACCACGGGGGAGCGGGTACGAGTACGTCGACGCCATCAAGGGCGGGAGCATCCCCCGCCAGTTCATCCCCGCCGTCGACAAGGGCATCCGAGAGGCGCTCCAACGCGGGATCCTCGCCGGGTATCCGGTTGTCGACATCAGCGCGGAGGCGTATGACGGGAAGTACCACGCGGTCGACTCCGACGAGATGTCCTTTCGAATGGCAGGGATCCAGGCGGTCAGAGCCGCAGCAACGGACATGCGCCCTGTTCTGCTGGAGCCGGTGGCCCGTCTGACAGTGCGGGTTCCGGAGGATCACACCGGGGATATCATGGGCGACATCAACGCCAAGCGGGGCCGGGTCCTGGGAATGGACACCGATGGTTCCCTCAGGGTCATCACCGCAGAGGTTCCCTTGGCCGAGGTGCAGCGGTATGCGATCGATCTCCGTTCGATGACGAGCGGTCGGGGAAGCTTCGAACTGGAAATCGACCATTACGAAGAAGTTCCCCACCAGGAAGCCCAGAGAATCATCGCAGCCGCCCAGGAGTCCGCCAGTTGAGCGAAGGGAACGAAATGCCCGAGGTGACAATCCGCTACGGCGACAAGGAGATCACCACTCCTGTCACCGAGGCGACCGAAGGAAACAGCGGATTCGACATCTCGGCATTGCGCCCGGATCTCGGTCTGGTGACGCTGGACCGCGGGTTCGGCAACACGGCCGAGAGCCCGAGTTCGGTCACTTTCATCAACGGCGAAGAAGGGGTCCTGAGGTACCGGGGCTATCCCATCGAACAACTCGCCGAAAAGTCGTCTTTCCTCGAGGTCGCCTACCTGCTCAATTACGGCGAGCTTCCGACCGCCACAGAACTGGCCGACTACGAGGACTCGATTCGACGTCACACGCTGCTGCGGGAAGATATGAAGTACCTCCTGGAGGCGTTTCCGCATGCCGCCCACCCCATGCAAATCCTCGCATCCGGTGTTTCGGCGATGGCGACCTACTACCCGGACGCACTCGACCCGAAGAACGAGGAATCCGTCGACATCTCCGCCCGACGGCTGATCGCCAAAGTTCCGACGATGATCGCCTGGGCCTACAAGTACAGCGCTCACCAGCCGGCAATGTATCCGCGGAACGACCTCGACTACTCGGCGAACTTTCTCCACATGATGTTCGCAGTGCCACCCGAGGAGTACGAGATCGATCCGGTGGTCGTCAAAGCGCTCGAAGTCCTTCTCATCCTCCACGCCGACCACGGCCAGAACTGCTCGTCGTCGGCGG
Source organism: Acidimicrobiia bacterium (assembly GCA_040905965.1). Lineage (GTDB taxonomy): Bacteria > Actinomycetota > Acidimicrobiia > Spongiisociales > ZC4RG35 > DATHWB01. The sequence continues at coordinate 11,553 of JBBDQP010000098.1, read as the reverse complement.
TCCGCCTCGTCGGCTCCGGTCAGGCGAACATCTTCTCGTCCGTCGCGTCAGGTATCCACGCACTCAGCGGACCGCTGCATGGCGGCGCCAACCAGGCAGTGCTGGAGATGCTCCAGCAGATCACAGAATCAGGCGAGAGCGTCGACTCGTTCGTGAACCGAGCAAAGGACAAGAACGATCCTTTCCGGCTGATGGGTTTCGGACATCGGGTGTACAAGAATTTCGATCCGCGCGCCCGCATCATCAAGCAGGCTGCGGCAGATGTGCTCGACCAATTGCACGTGACCGACCCGATGCTCGATGTGGCGATGCACCTGGAGCAGGTGGCCCTGGAGGACGACTACTTCGTCGAGCGGAAGCTCTATCCGAACGTGGACTTCTATTCGGGAATCATCTATCGGGCGATGGGTTTTCCGACAGAGATGTTCACGGTCCTCTTCGCGCTGGGTCGGCTCCCCGGGTGGATCGCCCAATGGCGCGAGATGAGCTCAGATCCGCACAGCCGCATCTACCGTCCCCGTCAGGTCTACGTCGGCCCCTCCGCCCGCGACTACACCCCCGTCGACGCCCGGTAGGGACTCGCTCGCTGTCAGCCTTGGGTGGTTGCTGGCCTTTGACCGAGTTCTCGGTCGAGGAGGAGCAGGGCGCCGCCGTCGTTGCCGACCAACTTGAGCTGTTCGACGATGTCCGAGACCGTGGACTCCTCTTCGATCTGTTCTTCGAGGAACCACTGGAGCATGGAGAAACTGGCGGAATCGCCGTCGGCGAGCGCCGCCGCGTAGAGCGCGGAGATCGACTCGGACACTCGCTGTTCTTGGGCGAGGGCAGTCTCGAAGGCCTCCACGGCCGAACTGAATTCCGTCTTCGGGGCCTCGCCGGCCCCGAGTGCGATCCTGTTGCCCCGATCGAGGACGTGATCGAAGAACTTGAGCCCGTGGGCGCGTTCCTCTTCGGACTGGATCCGCATCCACGACGCCATACCCGGCAGGCTGCGGCTATCGAAGTACGCCGCCATCTGCAGATACGCGATGGAGGCGGCGAGTTCCAGGTCGATCTGGCGGTTGAACTTCTCTGCGAGTTGGTCAGACATCTTCATGATCGGAAACCTAGCCCTCCGCCGACGTTTCGACATCCACTACCGGGACGGCCTCGGTGTACACCTCGCCCTCGAGTTCTCGACTCACGGCGTCGAACTGTACGAGCGCCCGCTCTGTCGGGGGTTCATCGGCGGAGTACATCACGACGTGCCATCGTGGCCGCGACCGCCACCCGACGAACGTGACCGCCGCCGAGGCATGGCCGACCGGGAATCCGACCACAGACGCCGCCTTCTTCAGCGCCTCCTCCTGATCCATCGCCAGGGGCCAGGCGGCCGCCATGTGCCAGGCGGCGAGCACACCGAGGAGTGCCACCCCGGCCCAGATCAACGGCTCCCCGAAGGCCAGAGCGGCCAAGAGCACGGCCACCCCGAGATAGATCCATCCGGCGATTCGCCTGCGTCGCGGATCAGGGAACCGGTACGGACCGACGATCGAACTGTCTAATTCGTCGGGGACGCCTTCCGCCTCGGCAACGTCGGCGGGAATGTGGATGCCGTCCGTCATGGCCCGCTCGGCGGCTCGGCTTCGCCTGCGAGTTCGATGATGATGTCGGAGACGCTCACACCCCGACGCTCGTCGTCATCTCCGTACCGTCGCAGTCCGGCGGTACCGGCATCGACGTCGCGGTCACCGACCACCAGCACCGCGGGAGTCTTCTGGGTGATAGCGCGGCGCACCTTCTCGCCCACCGTCTCGTCGGTCTCGTCGACTTCCACCCGAAGTCCGCGCTGGGCCATCTGGCGCTTGACGTCGTAGGCGTAGTCGAGGTGGCGGTCGGCCACCGGAACGATCACTGCCTGCACCGGGGCCAACCAGGTCGGGAATGCTCCGGCGTAGTGCTCGGTGAGCACCCCGAAGAAGCGTTCGATGGATCCTGCCTTGGCACAGTGGATCATCACCGGCCTCTCCGCCGCGTTCTCCGCACCTGCGTAGGCGATGTCGAAACGCTCGGGCAGTGAGAAATCGACCTGGATGGTGGACATCTGCCACCGGCGTCCGATCGCATCTTTGACGTGCACGTCGATCTTCGGGCCGTAGAACGCTCCTTCACCGTCTGCCACGTGATAGGCGAGGCCCGTCTCGTCGAGCGCTTCCGCGAGTTTCCTCTCTGCGACCTCCCACAATTCGAGATCCCCGACGTACTTTTCCGGCCGTGTCGAGAGATCGGCTTCGAACTCGGTGAATCCGAACGCTCCGAGCCACTCAAGAACGAAAGCGAGGTGCATCTTCAGCTCCGAGGCCACCTGCTCTCGCGTGCAGAAGGTGTGCGAATCATCCTGGGTGAACCCGCGAGCGCGCAGCAGACCGTGGATGACGCCTGATCGCTCGTACCGATACACCCCACCGAGTTCGGCCAGCCGGAGCGGAAGTTCCCGATACGAACGCGACCGACTGCGGTAGATCAGCACATGGAACGGACAATTCATCGGCTTCACCCGATAGGGATCGCCGCCATCCATCTCCATCGACGGGTACATGCTCTCGGCATAGAAACCGGTGTGACCCGACGTGTCCCACAGTGCTTCTTTGGCGAGGTGTGGCGAAAACACGAATTCGAAGCCGTACTTTTCGTGGAGCAACCGCGAGTGGTCTTCGACCAGCTTGCGAATCATCCCGCCCTTCGGATGCCACACGCTCAGGCCGGCACCCAGTTCACGAGGGAAGGAGAACAGGTCGAGCTCGGGGCCGAGTTTGCGGTGATCCCGTCGTTCGGCCTCTTCGATCCGGTCCAGGTGCTCTTCGAGCGCCTTCTTCGACTCCCACGCCGTGCCGTAAATGCGCTGCAGCTGCGGGTTCGCCTCATCACCCCGCCAATAGGCGCCGGCGGACCGAAGCAACTTGACCGCCTTCAGTCTGCCGGTACTCGGGATGTGCGGCCCGCGGCAGAGGTCGACGAATCCGTTGTTGCGATAGACGGTAACGGTCTCTCCATCAGGAACCTCGGATGGCTCCACGCTTTCGATGATCTCCCGCTTGAACGTGTGATCGGCGAACACCTCCAACGCCGTGGCCTGACTCATCGCCTCACGAACGAACGGCTGGTCGGCGGCGATGATTGCGTCCATCTTCGCCTCGATTGCCTCCAGGTCCTCGGGGGTGAATGGTCTCCCGATGTCGAAGTCGTAGTAGAAGCCGTCGGTGATCGGCGGGCCAATGGCGAAGGTCGCACCATCGAAGAGCGACAGGACCGCCTGCGCCAGCACGTGGGCTGCCGAGTGTCGCAGGATGCTCCGGCCCTCGTCGGTCGTCTCGGTCACGATCTCGATCGCTCCACCACGTGGGAGTGGACGCATGAGGTCGATGAGGTCGCCGTTGAGCTTGACGGCGACTGCCGCCCTTGCCAGCCGCTCACCGATCGCAGCGGCGACGTCGTATCCGGTCGCGCCGTCTGGATGTTCGACGACCGAATCGTCAGGGAGGCGAATCTCTATAGGCATTTGGATCACACTCGGTAGATTGCTGGGAGCGCCGCAGGGTACTGCCAGTGCCCGGACGGTCGTTCGCAGTTTTGCGACGCCTTGTTGCAACTGAGGCGACAGCGACAACGGAACCAGCATCCAGACGGGAAGTTGATCGATGGGCGCAGCGGAATTGGTGGCCGAACTGGTGCCGAGCGCGGTGGTCAAGGAAATGTCGGGAGGCACCAACAGGGTGTTCCGGCTGCTCGAGGAGTCGGGGGACTGCACCGTCGTCAAGGCGTATGCCACACCTGCACGGGAACTCCGTGAGCGCCACGTCTTGGAGGCGATGTTGGGAGTTGCGGGCGTCCCTCAGATCTTGGAACGCGGGGCGATCGACGGGATGGCGTGGATCAGGATGACCGACGGCGGGACGTGGAGCCTGGCAACCCTCCCGCTGACCCTGGACCTCGTCCGTCAGGCTGGCGCGCTCCTTCGCGTGGTTCACGATTCTGGGGCCCGCATCACCGATCTCGCCAGCGGCATCGACAGCGAGAACGTCCAGGCCCACTTCCGCTGGACCTTGGACCGGCTCGAGCGGTATCGCCGCCGGTTGGAGCTCCCTGCCGAGGTTCTGGAATCTGCCCGCCGCAGCGAGAACCACCCGATGGCATCGGCTCCCACGACTGCTCACACTCGCACCGTGCCGAAGAATTTTCTCGTCAACGACCGCGGCGAGTTGATGCTGATCAGTTGGGAGTGGGCGACCCTTGCTCCGCCCGAATGGGATCTCTCACTGGCGACATGGCGGTTCAGCCGAAGGCTGGGTGACAAGGCGGCCGCTGCGCTGTGGGAGGGTTACGGCGCCGAGAACAGCATCACCGACAGACTCGGACCGTGGGTGGCCTATCACGCCGCGATGCAGATGCTGGAAGCCGCAGAGCACCGGGATGGCCGTTTGGGCGACCTCAACCACCTGGTCAACGACCTCGCTGCCGCGGTGAGACGCTGAAGCGTTCGGTTCCGCGTCGCCGATTGGCGGAAATACCGGGTTCCGAGTGCGCGAAAACCTAGCCTCAGCGGTGTGTTGAACCGAAACGACTTCATCGATCACTCGACTGTCACCCCCACACGGGTCCACAGCCCGGTGCATCTGGTCGGAATGCCGGTTATCGGACTGATCGGCGACGACCTGCCGTGCCCATGGTGTGGCGTTGCAACCCACGAGTCTGACGACTCGTGCCGGGGCTGCGGTCGTCGCTTCGGCTGATCTGCCGTAACGACGCCTGAATCCTGGTCCGCTTCGTGGAGCGGGTCTTCGACCGACGCTCAGCCGTCGGTCCGCACCCCCGTCGGCACATCCTGAGGTCGCGCAAGACATCCCCTCCCGACTCCTATGCTCGGCCGGGCATGAGTTCGGTTGGCATCGTCCTGGGAGGAGGCGGAGTCACTGGCGCGTCCTACCAGATGGCCGCGCTGATGGCTCTCGAACTCGCGACCGGGTGGGATCCTTCGAAGGCAGACGTCATCGTCGGTACCTCGGGGGGCGCCTATGTGACCGCGCTCGTGCGCAGCGGACGCCTGGACCTCGACTCGATGGTGCTGCAGCACGAGGATCGCGACGCCGTGGCCCAGCGCATCGCCGGCCACCTGTTCACCCGCGATCGCGGGGTCCGGATCGGAAGGTGGATCCGGCACGGCCTGCTGCCCGGCATTCGCAAACCGGGACTGACCATGTTGCTCGGTGGGCCTGCCGCCTGGACGACAGACGGACTGGCCGAGTGGGTACGACACCAATGCGGTCCCGCCGCCGACTCGTGGCCGGCTGAGCCGACCATCATCACCGCGTTCGATGTCGCGTCGAAACGTGCGGTGGCATTTGGCACTGAGGACGCCCCCGATGTGAGTCTGGCGGAGGCTGTCGCGGCCTCGTCAGCCATCCCCGTGGCCTTCCAGCCCCGCGTCGTCGAAGGCCGCCTGTACGTCGATGGCGGCGTGGTCTCGGGCACCCACGCCGACCTCGTCCTCGGCAGTCACGTCCCACTCGATCTGCTCATCGTGATCGCGCCGATGGCGGCAGACGAAGAGCGCGAGGGTGCGTGGTTCTATGAACGGGTATTCGACCGCGTGGGGCGGACGGCGCTCGGCACCGAACTCACCCGAATCCACGAAGACTGGCCGGACACCGACGTGGTCGTCCTTCGACCCTCCCCTGCGGTGCTGGCGGTGATGCGCCCGAATCCGCTCGACCCCGCCGCCGCGGTTCCGACCTTCGTCCGGGCCCTGATGGCGATGCGGCGCAAACTCGCCGACCCGGAGATCTGGGCGGTACTCGATCGACACTTGACTCAAACGACCCGTTCGAAACGGTGAGCAGGTTCGTTTCTCATTGCGTCGGACCTCAGCTGTCAGCTAGGAGAGTTCGGCTTTGCGCCCTGATCCGCAGGCCACTTCCGGAACGTGACGAGTGGAAGGTAGAACCACGACCAGGCCGCCAGCCCACCGATCACGGCGAGCGTGATGGCGGCGCCGACCGAGCCGAGCCGCACAGATGCCACGAGGTAGGACGACGCGACGATCGCGACGAGAAAACTCACCGTACCGGCCACGGTCAGGACGAGTGCCACCTTCAGGTGCTCGGGTGATTGTCGGGGAATCCCAGTGATCAGACCCCGGACCCGCTGGTGTGCACTGGGCGCGATGAGGAGCACGGAGGCGAGTGCCGTCGAAAGAAACGCCAACCCGTAGGTGAACCTGTCGACCGCTCCGATCTCACCGAAGTCGGACTGGAACGGGAGCGCCAGCAAGAAGCCGAACAGCACGGTCACTCCCGGGATGGTGGTTCGCAAGCCTTCCATGAGGGCTCGAAACTGCTCGTCAGGCCCCGCGGATTCGTTGTGTTGGCTCATCCGTACACCGTACCGGCCGGGCACAACAATCAGCCGACGTACCCCGACACGAGCGTTCGTTTCAGGTCGTTGAGTTCGCTGCTGAGCGACACGTGATAGCGGTGGGGATTGACCAACCTGCGAACACCGGGGTCGAGGCGTTCGAGGTCCAAGACCCGTCTCTTCCTGGCCGCCTCCACACCCCCGGACGTCTGCGTTCTCTGGCCGCGGTCGAGCACGGTGGCGAGCAGCGACTCGACTTCGGAGATCCCGTCGGGCACCACCGTCCTGACGATGCCAGGGATGGAAGGATGATGGAGTTGGAACGGCGTCGTGCGGTCGATCTCCTCGTGGGCGAGAGCGAGAACGTCAGCGGTGGCGAATCCGCGTTCGTCATAGATGCGCCAGACGCGTTTGGCCCCCGGGTTCTGGACTTTGGCTGGAGTATCGGAGATTTTGATCGCCGGAACCCACCCTCCTTCGCTGTCCCCGACCGCCACGGTCTTGTAGACCCCTCCGAGCGACGAGTCACCTTCGGAGGTGACGAGCTTGGAACCGACCCCATGGACGAGGCGAGAAATCAGATGGTCAGGGTCGACCCCGTAGGAGGGGGCTTCTACTGCGATCTGGTTCTTGACCTGCCAGATGGTGAGCTCGTCGAGTCCACTGGACAGCACGAGTCGCGTGTTCTCGAAGCCGGCGGCATCCAGCATCTCCGCCGCCCGCACCGAGAGGTGAGCCAGGTCACCGGAGTCGAGGCGGATGCCCACTGGTTCGTGGCCCTTTGCCCGCAGTTCCTCGAAGACGGTGATGGCGTTCGGAATCCCCGATTCCAGCGTGTCGATCGTGTCGACGAGCAACAGCGTGTCGTCGGGATACACCTCGGCGTACGCTCGGAACGCTTCTAGTTCTCCCCCGCCGACAGCCATGAACACCTGCACCATGCTGTGGCCGTGGGTTCCGGACGAGTCGATCCCCACCACGTGGGACATTCCCACGTTCGACGACGACACCGCCCCTCCGATCAACGATGACCGGGTGGCGGTATTGCCCCCGAACCCCGGTGCCCGCCGGAGACCGAACTCGATGACCGACCCACCGGCGGCTGCCTCGACGACCCGTGACGCCTTGGTGGCGATCAACGTGGCGTAGTTCATGTGGTTGAGGAATGGCGTCTCGAGGATCTGGGCCATCGCCAGCGGGGCCTCCACCACTGCCACGGGAGCGTTGGCGTGTACAACCCGACCCTCGGGCACCGCACGCACCGTGACGTCGGCGAATCCGCCAACGTTCCCGAGCCAGCCGAGGAAGTCGTCGGCGAAGATGCGATCGCCGCGTGAGGATCGAATGCCGGCCAGCACGTCGAGCTCTGCCTGTTCGAATCGAACCGACTGCATCCAGTCGAGTAGCGGTTCGAGACCGGCGGTGATGCAGTACCCGGCCTGATGGAGCCCGTAGTCCGGGTATGACCGGAAGAAGTGTTCGAACTGGGCGGGACGGGTTGCAAGGCCCGATCGGTAGTACAGCTGCGCCATCGTCAGCTGGTAGTGATCGGTGAAGAGGATGCCCTCGGAGATGTCTTTCACACTCCGAAAGCTAGTGGCTCGGTTCGGTGCGATCGCCGTCATCTCATAGGCTGCCTGGTCATGAGCGACTACACACCGACCTCCGCACTGGTCGTCGTCGACGTCCAGAACGACTTTGCCGACCCATCGGGCAGCCTCTTCGTCTCGGGCGGCGACGACGTCGTCGCCGTCTGCAACGCAGAGATCATCCGCGCCCTCTCATCCGGTGCGCTGGTCGTCTACACCCAGGACTGGCACCCACCGTCGACTCCGCACTTCGAGACCGAAGGCGGAATCTGGCCGGTGCACTGCGTCGCAGGAACCAGAGGGGCAGAACTGCACCCCCGCTTGTTGGTGGCCGGCCCTGTGGTGCGAAAGGGTTCGAACGGAGAGGACGGATACTCGGGGTTCACGATGCGGGACCCGGAGTCCGGCGAAACCACGCCCACCGAGCTTCAAGGGATTCTCGAAACCAACCAGATCGAAGAGGTCGTCGTGGTCGGACTCGCCTTCGACGTCTGCGTGAAGGCAACCGCGCTCGATGCAGTGGAACTCGGTTTCCAGACGGCGGTCTTGCAAAGGGCGAGCGCCGCCGTCGAACTGCAAGCCGGGGATTCCGATCGCACGCGCGAAGAGTTGGCTGCGGCCGGCGTCGCGCTGCGCTGAGAAGCTCGCTCGAACCGCCTGACATAGAGAATCACCCCGGTCGTGAGACCGGGGTGATTCAGATCGTTGGCGTCACGCCTGCTTGCGGGATCCTCTTCGGCCCTGTGGGGCTTCGGGGAGACCGTACGCGGCGCATGGACAATGGGGCACCGAGCAGCTCGAGGCGTCACGGTGCTCCTTGCGCGGGTGACCGCACGATGTGCAGCGTTGACGTCCGCCGTCGATCGGTCGAGCGCTGGAGCTGGTCAGCTGCGACGCTCTTTGGCGACGTTCACCGTCAGCTGGCGTCCGTCCACGTCGTGACCGTTGAGCGAGTCGATGGCAGCCTTCGCCTCGGCAGGCGTCGACATTTCGACGAAGCCGAAACCGCGTGAGCGGCCGGACTCGCGGTCGGTGATGACCTGGGCGCTCTTGACCTGACCATGAGACGAAAACAGCGTCTCGAGGTCAGAGGACGTTGTGTCGAATGTGAGATTTCCCACATAGAGATTGGTGGACATTGGTTTGCTCCTTCTGAAGCTACGAACCGTCGGGGCAGGCGCCCCGCTTGACCAGCATTCAGAAGTCGTGCAAAAGCGTCGACGAAAAAAGCAGATGTCGTTGCGGTTGCTCCACCCGACGGATCGTGAGGTGAAGCGGCGATGTGCGCTTCAGGCGCACGCTGTACATACAACAGTAGCCGATTCTCGTTCCAATCCCATTCAACGATCCTTCAGAACCACCTGGGTCTGTGTCACCTTGGCAACCAGGTGATGATCGTTGGTGATCTCGGTCTCCACGACCACCGTGCCGGAACCGACGTGGAGAGGACGAGCAGTTGCTTCTGTCGTGCCTGACCTCACCGCCCTCAGGAAGTTGGTCTTCGACTCGATCGTCGAAGTTCCGGCGGCACCGGTCGGGAGATTGAGGAAGGCACAGGCCGCACCGGCCGAATCCGCCAGGGCCATGAGCGCTCCCCCGTGAAGGACCCCACCGGCGGTGCACAGTTCCGGCGTCCATTCCATCGTCAGCACGACTTGGTCAGCCGACAACTCACGGGCTTCGATACCCAGGAGTTTGCACAGCGGCATCGATTCACGTACGAACCTGGTCGGGTCCTCCGGCCTCATCCCTGCAGGCTATCCGGCTCAGGACTCGGACACCCACGCGGTGCGGATCTCGGGACGTTGACGCATCTCGTCGAGGACTTGTTCCAGTTCGGTGCGGTCGCCGGTGACCATGCGGATCAGCACGTGGCGGAGAGGGTCGCCTGCGGTGCCGGCGTTGTCGTCGATCTGCAGGTCGTCGATGGTGCCACCGATATCCTGGAGGGAACGCAGCAGCGGTCCCATCGTCCCATGGCCCCGCTCGTATTCGACGTGGACCACGCGGGCTCCCCGGCTGCGGATCAACGGCTTGAGGGCGCTCAGGCCGAACATGAGAACGAGCGCCAACACGGTGGTCATGACTGCTGGGACGATCATCCCCGCTCCGACCGCGATACCGAGGCCGGCTGAGAGGAACAACGTGGCAGCGGTGGTGAGACCCCGGACAGTGCCGCGATTCTTGAGGATCACCCCTGCTCCGATGAATCCGATGCCGGTCACCACCTGGGAAGCCACCCGAGTGGGATCGGCCCCGAAGCCGCCGAAGCCTTCTGCTCCGACGCCCGTGAGAAGGGCCGCTGCGAGCGCGACGAGGGATTGGGTGCGTATCCCCGCCGGGTGGCCCCGGCTCTCGCGTTCGGTGCCGACCAGGGCTCCCAACAGAGCGGCCAAACCCAGGCGAAACAGCCAATCCCAAACCAGTTCGATTTCCACCTTGAGGCTCCTCATGAAGGCTGCGAGCCCACACAGCGTACCGAGCCATGCCGACGCGTCTCGGCCCTCGCATGTTTGAGCGGGTGAGGGACAGGGTAGGTCTCGGGGATCCGTCAACGAAGGGAACAACACATGTCCATCGCCAAGGTCATCGAGATCAGCGCCCGGTCAGACGAGTCGTTCGAAGCTGCGGCCGCTCACGGGGTCGCGGAGGCGTCCAAGACCGTCCAAAACATCAGGGAAGCCTGGGTCAACCAGATGAAGGTCCAGGTCACCGATGGGAAAGTCACCGGCTATCAGGTGGACATGAAGGTGACGTTCGTCGTCAACTGACGGGCTTCGCCCCGCGAGCGGCAGTACCTCACCTGCCTTTTGGTCGGAGACGCCGACGACGCCATCGGTAGGCTCGCCGGATGTCCCCAGCCTCCCCGCCCGCCGAACTCCATGAACACGGGATGCTGGAGGTCGGCGACGGACACTCGGTGTACTACGAGTGCGTTGGCAATCCCGACGGCACCCCTGTGGTGTACCTCCACGGCGGTCCCGGAAGCGGTGCGAGTGTCGGCCAGCGCGGGTTCTTCGACCCTGACCTGCACCGAGGTGTGATCTTCGATCAGCGTGGCTGCGGTCGCAGCATCCCGCTGGCGAGCGGTCCGGACGCCGACCTGTCCACCAACACCACTCATCACCTGATCCGTGACACCGAGGCTCTCCGTACCCACCTGGGCGTCGACCGCTGGATCGTGCTCGGGCTCTCATGGGGCACGACCCTTGGGTTGGCATACGCCCAAGCCCACCCCGACCGGGTGCGCGGACTGGTTCTCGGGCTGGTCACCACGACGTCGCGTCGGGAGGTCGACTGGATCACCGAGGGGGTCGGTCGGATCTTTCCGAGCGAATGGGAGCGTTTCGCCGGTGCCGTTCCCGAACGTCTTCGCCATCTCCCTCTCGCGGACGCCTACGCAGAATCGCTCTTCGACTCCGACCCGGCGGTGCGCGACCATGCAGCGAGAGAGTGGTGTCGGTGGGAGGATGCCCACGTCTCGTTGGATCCGGGTTTCACCCCCAATCCCCGCTTCGACGACGCCGGATTCCGCCTGCGCTTCGCCCGACTGGTCACTCACTATTGGCGGCAC
>JBBDQP010000097.1:0-17183 GCA_040905965.1 Acidimicrobiia bacterium | reverse complement strand
GCCATGTTGTCGCGCAGGTAGTCGAAGCCGAACTCGTTGTTGGTCCCGTAGGTGACGTCCGCCTCGTAGGCGGGGCGGCGGTCGCCGGGAGGCATGCCGGTCTGGACCAGGCCGACCTTGAGGCCGAGGAAACGGTGGATCTCGCCCATCCACTTGGCGTCACGGGCAGCCAGGTAGTCGTTGACGGTGACCACATGGACGCCCTTGCCGGCGAGAGCGTTCAAGTAGACGGGGAGGGTCGACGCCAGCGTCTTGCCTTCACCGGTCTTCATCTCGGCAACCATCCCGCGATGCAGGGCGCCACCCCCGATCAACTGGACGTCGTAGGGACGCTCGCCGATCACCCGCTTGGCTACTTCGCGCGCGGTGGCGAAGGCCTCGATCAGGAGGTCGTCGAGGGCTTCGCCGTTGGCGACCCTGGTCTTGAAATCCACCGTGTTCTGGCGGAGTTGATCATCTGTGAGAGCTTCGAAGCGGGGTTCGACGTCGTTGATCGCCGCAGCCACCAGCTCCAGCTCTTTCAACGGTCGGCCTTCCCCCGCGCGAAGCAGCTTGGAGAAGAGAGACATGAGATCTACAGGTTATCCGGTCCACGAGGTTGCGTCGCCGTCCGCGTGCCGGGGGGGACTTACTCGACCTTGATGAGGTCTTCGCGGATGGCGTACATCACGGCCTCGTTGCGGGAGCGCAGACCGAGTTTGTCCAGGATGTTTCTGACGTGGTTCTTGACGGTGTTCTCGGAGATGAACAGGCGCTCGCCAATCTGGCGGGAGGTGTTGCCTTCCGCGACGGACTGCAGAACCTCGATCTCCCGGCCGGTGAGGACCGGGCGTCGTGATGAGGTCAACTCGCGGTGTTTGAGCAGCTGGGCGACGGTGTCGAAGAGTTTGCCGCCCATCGTCGGGGACACGACTGCCCCGCCTTCCAAGACGTCGCGCAGGCTGGCGACGAGGTTCGGCATGGGGGTGGTCTTGACGATGTAACCCCGAGCCCCACTCTTGATGGCCTTCAACAGGTCCTCTTCGGACTCCGAACTCGTGAGAAGCACGACGGCCGTCTTCGACGACGCCTCCCTGATCTTCGCCACGACCTCCAATCCGGAGATTCCCGGCATGAGGACGTCGAGAAGAACGAGATTCGGTTTGAGATCCCGAGCCAATGACACGGCCGTCATCGCATCCGAAGCGCGACCCACGATCGAGAATCCCTCGGCCTGGAGTGCAGCGGCGAGTCCCGCCTGGATCAGCGGTGCGTCATCGACGATGACGATGGAGGGCGCGGTCATGCCGGTTCGATCAATCCGAGCCGGCCGTCGTTGCGGCGGTAGAGGACACTGTTCTTGTCGGTTGCGGCGTGGTGAAAGAAGAAGAAGTCGTGACCGAGAAGCTCCATCTGGAGGACGGCCTCATCGAGGGTCATCGGCTTCATCACGAACTGTTTGAGGCGCACGATCTCCTGATCGAGGGTCGGCGGCTCGTCGTGGGACACCTGCGGTTCGCGCTTGCGGTGGCTGTCGATGACCCGCTCCTTGTGACGGCGCATGGTCTTCGAGAACCGGTCGACGGCGTCATCCAGGGCGGCTTCGGCTGTGGGTGCGGCCGCTTCGATGCGGAGCATCCGGCCGCTGGTGAGCGAGGTCAACTCCAAGCGGTACTTGTCTTCGGTGCGCCGAGGGTTCTTCTCTTCGGTGAGTTCGACATCGACGTCGCCGGCGTGATCGAAGATTTTCGCTGCCTTCTGCAGCTTCTCGTCGACCAGCGCCCGGAAGTTCGGATCGAGATCCGTCCCTCGTCCGTGCACTCGAATTTCCAAGCTGATACTCCTTGGTCGCCCTTGCCGGACACTAGTCACTCAGGGGACTCCAGTAAGCGTGAGGGCTGCTCCCACACCACCGAGTGCGGCGGCGGCACTGTCGAGGGTGGCACCGGTGGTGAGGACGTCGTCGACGAGGACCGCACCCCGCACCGCCCGCCGCGACACGAACCGCGGAGGTTTCCTCGACTCCCTCTCCGACCCTGCGCTCGGACGGTTCCATATGGGCGGGGAGAGCGCATTGACCACGGGGAGGCCGGTGCGTCGCGAGATGGCCTCGGCAAGGGACTTGGCAGGGTCGATGCCATATCGCACACGGCGGACGACGGTCCTCGTCACCGGAACGAGGCACCGCGCATCCGACGGGATCCGGTCCTCCAAGAAACCGGCGACCAGCGGGGCGACCGCAGCCACCCCCTCATACTTGAGGCGGCGGACGAGTGTCCGCGCCACCCCCTCGTGCAGCGCCCACGGGTGGACGATCAGACCGCCAGGCGTGCGAAGCTCACCGGCGGGGCGGATCGTCAGGGCACACGCATCACACAACCTGGGACCGGGACCGCGGCAGGAGAGACAGACCACCGCACCCGAATATCGGAGCGGTGTGACGGATTCAGCTCAGGTGCCGACGTCCCAACTGCTCAGATAGTCGACCTGCTCGGAGGTGAGGGTCTCGAGACCGCCGCCGAGGGCTTCCAGTTTGATGCGCGCCAGGTGGGCGTCGATCTCCTTGGGCAGCGTGTAGATGCGGGGTTCGAGGGTCTCGGCGTTCTTCGCCAGCCACTCCGCCGCCATCGCCTGCAGCGAGAACGAGAAGTCCATCACGTCGGCAGGGTGGCCTTCGGCCGCACCGAGGTTGACCAGCCGACCTTCTGCCGCCAGCAGCAACCGCCGGCCGTCTTCCATCTCGTATTCGTCGAGGCTGCGGCGGATCGGACGGATCGCAGTCGCCATGTCCGCCAACGCCGTCAGCTCCAGTTCGATGTCGAAGTGGCCGGCGTTGGCGAGGATGGCACCGTCCCGCATGACTTCGAAGTGCTCCCGCCGGAGGACGTGCTTGTTCCCGGTGACAGTGATGAAGATGTGGCCTTCCACCGCGGCGTCGGCCGCGTTCAGGACCCGGTGCCCGTCCATCGCCGCCGCGACGGCCCTGACCGGATCGACTTCGACGACGATCACGTGAGCGCCGAACCCGCGGGCACGGTCCGCCACCCCGCGACCGCAGTCGCCGTAGCCGACCACCACCACGTTGAGTCCGGCGATGAGCGCGTTCGTGGCCCGGATGATCCCGTCCATCGCCGACTGGCCGGTGCCGTAGCGATTGTCGAACAGATGCTTCGTGTCCGAGTCGTTCACGGCGACGACCGGCAGGCGGAGCGTTCCGTCCTCCTGCATGGCCCGCAGGCGGATGACGCCGGTGGTCGTCTCCTCGGTCGATCCGATCGGGTTCAACTCGGTGCGCTTGGTGTGGAGGAGGGTGGCCAGGTCTGCGCCGTCGTCCATCGTGATGTCGGGCTCCATGTCGAGCGCGGCATTGATGTGTTCGTAGTAGGTCGTGTTGTCCTCGCCGCGGATGGCGAAGACGGGAATCCCTTCGGCGACGAGAGCTGCGGCGATGTCGTCCTGGGTCGAAAGGGGGTTCGAGGCGCACAGGATCGGCTTCGCTCCCCCGTCCCGCAGCGCCAGCATGAGGTTGGCGGTCTCGGCGGTGACATGCAGACAGGCGGCAATCGTCAGACCGGCGAGGGGACTCTCCTCGCGAAAGCGCTCGCGGATCGTTGCGATCACCGGCATGCGGCGACCGGCCCATTCCAGACGGCGACTCCCCTCTTCGGAAAGGGTGGGGGTGGCGATGTCGTAGTTCATGTGTTGACCTCTTGATCGGGCGGAATCATGTCGGGAATCCCGTCGCGCACCGGGTAAGCGTGGGTGAGCTCGCCTTCGCACACGAGCACCGACGCCTCGACGTCCTCCTGGACCGGCGTGTGATCGACGGGGCAGCGGAGGATCTCGAGGAGTTCGGGTGCAACGAGCGTCATGATGAGCTGACGATGCCACGGACACGGCCGACGAGCCAGTCGACACCGGCCTGATCCGGCGCTTCCACATTCAGACGCAGGTACGGCTCGGTGTTCGACGGCCGCAAGTTGAACCACGATTCGCCGAGGTCGACGCTGAGCCCGTCGACGTGGTCACACTCGAATTCGTCGAAGGCGGACTCCACCGCTGCCATCGCGGAGACGTGGTCCGTCACCGCCAGATTGATCTCACCGGAGGCGGCGTATCGCTCCACATCGGTCCGCAATTCGGAGAGAGGGCGACCTGACTCGGTGATCACACGCAGCAGCACGAGCATCGCCAGCATCCCTGAATCCGCCCGGAAGTTGTCGCGGAAGTAGTAGTGACCCGAATGCTCGCCACCGAAGACGGCGTCGGTCTCTGCCATCACCTTCTTGATGTACGAATGGCCGACACGGGAACGGACGGGCACTCCACCTGCGCCGAGGATCGTCTCGGGGACCGACCGCGACGTGATGAGATTGTGGACGATCGATGCGCCCGGATTGGCAGCGAGGAACCAGCGGGCGATCAGTGCGGTGGTCGTCGACCCTGACAGGGGCACGCCGAGGTCGTCGACGAAAAACGCCCGATCGGCATCGCCGTCGAATGCCACACCGAGATCCGGCTGCTCGGAACCCATGGCGGCGATCAGATCCTCCAGGTTCTCGGATTGGAGCGGGTCAGCCGGATGGTTCGGGAACGACCCGTCCGGCTCCAGATACAGACCGATCAGTTGGGCGGGTATCCGCTCGAACACTCTCGGCAGCACCACACCGGCCATTCCGTTGCCGCCGTCGACCAGGACCCGAAGGGCGCCGATGGCGGAAGGATCGACGATCGAGAGCAGGTGTTCGACGAAACCGGGCAGAGGATCGAACGTCGTGACCTCTCCCCCACCGGACAGCTCCGGTCCGCCGTCGAGGATCAGGGACTTGATCTCTCCCAGGCCCGAATCGGATCCGACCGGGATCGCCCCCGCCCTGCACAGTTTGATGCCGTTGTATTCGCCCGGGTTGTGCGAGGCGGTGATCATGACGCCTGGCATGGAGCGGGACCCGGCGACGTAGTAGACGACATCGGTGGCGACCTCTCCGATGTCGACGACGTCGGTGCCATACGAGGTGATGCCGTCGATCAGGGCGGCGCTCAGACCCGGTGACGAGATTCGGCAGTCACGTCCTACCGCGATGGGCGAATCCTCCACTGTCGCGGCGAATGCGGCACCCACATTGCGGGCGAGGTCTTCGTCGAGCTCGCCCGTGTCGGTCCGGCCGCGGATGTCATAGGCCTTGAAGACCGCCTCGATGTCGCTCACCCTCCGATGGTAGAACCGGCCCCTACACTCGCCTGCCGCATGCCAGATCTCTCGGTCGTCGTACCCGTGCACAACGAGGCCACGTTCCTCCCTTCCGCCCTCCCCTCTTTGATCGAGGCGGTGCATCAAGTGTCTCCAGGAGCCGAGATTCTCGTCGTCGAGAACGGCTCGACGGACGGCACTGCGGACGTTGCCCGCGATCTGGGCGGGGATGCGGTGCGAGTCATCGAACTCGAACGAGCAGACAAGGGAGAAGCCTTACGCCGAGGTTTCGCCGAAGCCACCGGCGAATGGGTGGTCAGCGTCGACGTCGACTACTTCTCCGCCGACTTCATGCGGGCGGTGCTCGCCTCATCGGCAGACGTCGTCGTCGGTTCGAAGCGGGATCCGGCGTCGGACGACCGGCGCCCACTCGTACGGCGCTTCGCGACGGTGGTGTTCAATCTGCTGCTGCGTCTGGTACTCCAATCGCGGGTCTCGGACACCCATGGCATGCTCGGCTTCCGCCGCTGGGTGCTGGATCGTCACGCACAAGTGACCGTGTCTCGCACCGATCTCTTCGACACAGAACTGATCCTTCGAGCCGAACGTGACGGAGCGAAGATCGCCGAGGTCCCCGTTGTGGTCGCCGAATTGCGCCACGCCCGCTCGGGGCTGCTGGGCCGTGTGCCGAGGACGCTACGCGGGATCGTCCGGATTCGCCGGCTGCTCCCGCCACGGTGATCGGCGCCACGCAACAAGTCCGCCGATCCCGACGATCGTGAGAACCAGACCGGCGTATTCGGGAAGCTGATTGCGGAACTCGAGGGTGACCGTCTCCTCCGTGGGAATGACGACCATCAGAGACGGCGCCGCCCGCCACGGCCCTTCGGCCCCTTCAACTTCCCAGTTCGGGAAGTACGTGACCTTGACGAGATGAGGCAGACCGACAGCGTCTGTCCTGAACGAGATGCGATGATCCTCGACCACGACGTCTGACACCGTTCCACCCGCATCGATGGGTGATGGCTCCCTCAACTCCGCTGCCACATCTGGGCCGATCCGACGCCACTCGTCCGGTCCGTCGGAGGCGAGCCAGACGTCGAGGAGTTCGATGTCGGCGAACCAGTCGAGAACGACGTCGTGGAACCCGGGCGCATCCGTGCCGGGACTCGCAAGAGCAGGGTCGTACACCGTCGGTTCGAACTCGGCGATCTCCACGAGGGGACGCTCCGGCAGGCGGTAGACCGCGAACGGCTCGGTCTCGAAGAGGAACTCGAAGTCGGGGTGGGCGTCTGCTGCCTCCCGGGCTTCTGGCGTGTAGGACACGTAATAGTCCACCCCGAAATGCCCGAGGTGGGCCGCGCCCCTGTCGAAGTCGAAGTTCTTGTACGGCAACCCCGGAATGGCGTTGGAGGGTGCCAGTGAGACCTCGCCGGCGGTGATGAAGTGGAACGGAGTGGTGAGTGACGACTCGAAGAAGAGTCCCTCCATCGACTGGTGGTCGTCGGTCCAGTACGGAATCAGCATCAACGCCATCGGCGTCCCGTACTCGTTCATCCCCGTGTTCTGCTCCCACTGGACTCGTCCGGGCGGGAGCGCCGCAATCGAGGTCATGAGTCCTTCGTACTCGTGGTACACCGCCTTGTTCTCGTATCCCTCGTAGTTCCACCGCGCCCATCCGTCGATGAACGAGACGCCGGCCAGGGCGCCGAGAGCCAGGGTCGCCCCTGCCACCCCGGTGAGCAGCCCCCGAGCGGGGATATCACCGGTCACGAGGAAGGTGGCGCCAAGCGCCAGCATCCCGGTGACAGCGATGGCGATCCATGCGTAGGCGGGGAGGTCCGCGGAGAGCACCACCGCGATGCCGGTGAGCCCTGCGATGCCGATGACGATCCTCGCCCACAGCAACGGCAACCGCTCGGGGAGCCGCCGGCTGGCATGAAGTCCGGCGGCTGCCACCCCCAGCGAGGCGAAATACACCACGCCGAAATACCAGTAAGGGAGCAGGCGCCCGTTCCACAACTTGAAGTGCGTGTCGCCCAACAGGCTCGGAAGCAACTCCGGAAGGACGAGTGGAAGCGGGTAGTACACGAGCGGCAACAGGGTCGCCACGAGGAGCGGCGCCACCCGATTCGTGCGTCTCATCGCCCAGATCGCCCCTGCCACCGCCAGAGGCAGCATGAGCCACAGTTCGATGGGGAACAGTTCCTCCCACCGGCGCAGCGGCGTCCAGACCATGTCAGAGCTGTTCGAGATCCGCAGCAGTAGTGGCAGTGCCCAAAAGGCGGCGAGGGCGAAGGACCAGGCCCAAATCCCCACTGCGGCGATGCGATCGAACCGGCGCCGGAACAACAACGGAATCCCGGCGAAGATGAGTACCAGGGTGGTCAAGACGTGGGAAAGCGCCGCCAGGGCGAAAACGATGGCAGCACGCGGGATCGCCCGACGTTCGCCATCGGCGGCCCTGACCAAGTACCCGAGATAGACGAACCCCAGCGTGAACGACCACGAGTACGTGAACTCACCAGCCAGGGTGGATGCAACGTTTCCGCCGTAGATGCTGAAGCTCTCCATGAACGCGAACGCCGCCGTGCCGGAGGCGGCGACGGCCGAGATGGCGCGAGAGAAGCCGAACGCCCGCGACATGAACGCCACTGCGGGCGGCATTCCGACGAGTCCCATCACCGTGACCAGCTTGAACGCCGTTCCATACGGGAGGAACACGTCGAGGAGGACGATGACGATCGATGGCAGTGGAAAGTAGAAGTAAAAGGCCGGGAACCCTGCGAACCAGTCGTTCGACCATCCCAGCAGCCGCCCCTCGGGGATCAGCACGTCGCGTAAGAACGCCGGCCCGAAGACGTGCGCTCCCATGTCGCCGCCGGACGGTGTCGACGAATCGATCAACAACTGGGGCTGAAGCACCCCGAGGATGATGAGCGACGTGACAGTGACGACCCCCACCGGAACCCACGAGCGACGACGAGGCGGGTCTATGACTGCCATGGCAACGGAACGGTGGGGTTCAGGTGCGGTCGCGGCGAGCGAGGTCCAGGACCTCACGCAGCTCGACGACGGCTCCGTCGCGGTCCCACCACTTCTCCTCGCAACGATGACAGGAGAAAAAGATCAACTCGACGTCGCTTTCGAGTTTGTGCCTGATTTCGATCACTTCGGCTGCGCCGCACTCTGGGCAGTCCATCCAAGTCTCCACGCTCGATCCCCGTAGTGGGATGCTACCGCCGGCGCCAACTTGCACACGCGGCGGCGAACTCAGGCCGTGGCGGCTTCGTCCCGGGTGGCGAAGAGCCGTGTGACGTTGCGGCGATCGGTCAAAGTCCAACCGAGCGGGGGGCTCATCCGATCGGCGTGGGTCGTACACAACGCGTAGCCCCGCCCTCTTTCGGGTTCGAGGTCCAACTCGAGCAACCAGACCGCCCGAGAGTCGTAGTCGAAGGTCATCACAGCGGCGGAGGGGGAAGAGCAGCGAACACAGGAAACGAGCATCGTTGAACGGTAGGCCGCGGCCCTCCCCCGTTCAAGGACCGCCGGCAATCCAGCGCTGCAGCCGCGACACCCCGACCAAGCCATAGGCGATCCATCCGCGACCTTCGGCGTCGACAAGCGCCACTGCGGGCACTCGCCTGACCTCGGTTGGGAACGACGCTCCCGAGTTCTCGTAGGAGACCTCCGTCACATCTCCGATGTCGACCATCCGCTCGGCCATGCGGGCGCACGACGCACACGTCGAAGAGGTGAAGAGCACCACCCCGGGTCCCAGACCCGGCAGAGAAATCGGGTGACGCGTGACCGCGAACCCCCTTCTCGCCAGGACGGCCCACAGGACTGCGATTGCACCGACTCCGAGGACCACCGCGACCCGAACCAGCGTGTCGTCGCTCATTCTCCTCCGGGAAGCGGCGTCGGTGCTCCGAGCCCGATCCCCGTCTCGTCGGAGACTGACCACAGCACCGTGATCGGCGAGTCCGACCGCAACGTGTACCCGATCACCTGTCCCTCGAGCGGGACGGCGGTAAGAGTGCCGGCGGGTGCGTCCACCGTGAACGACTGCCCTCCTGCGGACAGGGAGAGAAACTCGACGATCGCATCGACCTCGCCAGGGACGCCGATCCAGGCGACCGATCCCGCACTGCCCGGACCCGGCATCAACCATTCGGAATGAGGTCCGGCGTTCGCGGGGCTGACCGCCCGACCGGCGTCACCTTCGACCACCATCGCCACCGCCACGGGACCGTCGGCGAGGATCTGGGCGACGTCGAGTGGGATCTCGAAATCGGAGAGCGGGATCTCGACCTGGCCGCGCGGCGGGATGACCGCGCTGAAGACCCCTTCAGTCAGCACCCCGCCGGACCATCCGTCGACCCGGACGGAGACTTCGACGGGGGAATTGGTGGAGATGACCAGGAGCGCCTGCTGGCCCTCGAATCGGGGAACGGGGGTCACCCACTCACTGCGCGGGTCGACGTGCTCGATGACGACCCGGTCACCGCCACCCGAGCCTTCGACGAACGCGTGCACCAGACCGCGGATCGGGGTGATGGCGAGACTCAGCCGGCTGCGCAGAGGCAGCAACGTGGACAGGTCGCGGGTGACCGTCGACCGGGCGGGCACGACCACCGACGACAGTTCCTCCGCCGAGTCGGCCCCGATCTCGCTGGACGATTCGACGGACACCACGGCATCGGAGCCGTACGGGTTGATGAGGATGAGTTCGAGTGGTTCGGCGTTGCGGGTGCTTCCGCCTGTGATCAGCGACGTCGTCCGGATGAGGCTCGGACACGACACGGCCGTGACGCCTGCCTCGCCCCGCGACACCGTGGCGGCCCCTGCGCCTGTCACCCCGAACTCGACGAAGGCGCCAGCCAGACCCCCGATCGTCAATTCGCCGAACAACACTGCGGCGCCGCCCGCGTCGTCGACCAGCACCGACTGGTCCGACAGGATCGAGCCGGCGTTACCGACGGTGATGCGGGCAGGGGCGATCAACGACGAGGCGATGGTGAGCTTGCCGTCCGATGTCCTGTCCAACCGGAGCGGGCACACCGCCGCCGCGGCTGCGGCCGGCTCCAAACCCGGGGCGTCGTCGACGATGACCGGTTCTGGTGCCACCAGCCATCCCCCGGTCAGGGCGACCGCCACGGCGAGGGCGAGGAGAACGCGTTTCACTGGTCGCTCCTCCGAGAGAAGGGGAGGAACGCCAATCCGAGGACGAAGACGCCCACCCCCGCCCAGGCAAGGATGCGGCGCAGCGAGTTCGGCTTGTAGACCGCCACCCCGTCTGCGGCAGAAACCCTGTTGGCCCAGTCATCCTGTTCCCAGCCTGGGCCCCAACGTGGCGAGGCGTTGTCGGCGATCCGAACGGTTTCCGATGCGGCAAGACCGACAAACCGCGCCCCGTCGGCCTCCCATACCGATCCGCTCTCGGTGACTGCGCGGGGAGCAGGAACCGAATTCAGGAAGACCGTGAGACCCTCGCTCACCGGCACTTCGTCCATGTCCACCTGGGCTGCCATCGCCGCCGAGAAGGCGGGGTCGTCGACGACCGCCACCCACCCGATGCCGAACTCGGCGAACTCCTCGCCAGGGCGAACCAACTCGCCGCCGGCGATCGAGGCCACCAGATCCGCCAGGGCGTCGTCGCCGAGCCGAGGCTGGCCGAGGCGGGCAGATTCGAGTGAAGGGCCGTCCACGGGAACCACCCGATAGGCGAAGCCCGCCGTCGACATGTGCTCGCCCGGCAGTTGCCCCGGATCACCGACCACCAGGACGCGTGAGGATGCGATCTCGGCCCCCAGGCTTTCGGTGAACACGAGCCGTTCGGTCCACTGGTCTGCGGGAAACCCGGCTCGCCCGTCGACGACATGGTTGAGAGAGAGAAGGACGAGGAGGGCGGCCGCCGAAGCGGCGACGGCCCTGCCTCCGACAACGGTATGCGATCCGTCGCGATCCAGACCGATCACGGCACCCGTCACGAGTACCACTCCGACGGCGGCGAACAACGCGAAGGTCGCACCGAGATCTCCCCGGGGCGACTCGAAAACGGGGAACCACACACCGAGGGCGACGAGAATTCCTCCGACGACGGGTATCCGGTGCCGACGGTCAGCCAGGAAGAGGGTCCCGAGGACGGCTGCCACGACGAGGAGGACGGCCGGGAGCAACGCCGGCATGAGGTCGTATGCCGGTCCCGTTTCGGTGAGTTCGTCGACGGTGACTGCGGACAGGTATGGCGCGGTCACGAGAACGGCGATGTCGGCGGCGAGCAACCCCCTGGCTGCGACACCGCGGCGGAGGCCCGGCACCAAAAGCCACAGCGCGATACACGTGACGAGGATCACCACCGATGCCCCCGGCGCCAGCGCACCCGCGACCGCCGAAGCGACCACCAGTCCGCCGACCCTTCCCAGGCGGCCGAACGTGGCAGACGGCCACGGCATCACCGCCAGTGCAATTGCGGCCAGGGTGGGACCGAGCGCCAGCCACGACGCCAGATCTGCGTCGGTGGCGAAGGCAGCGGTTGCCATCCCGATGACGCCGACCACGCCTGCGAGATGGCGAGTCGGTCCGGTCACACCCACCTCGCGCAACAGGCGCCCCGCAGCAACCAACGCGGTCACGAGCAGTGCCGCGATGGCGATTCGCATCGTTCCGCCCCAGCCGCCGGTGATCCACTCCAAGGCTGCAAAGAGCGCCGCCGACGGATGCACCGGTTCAGATGATCCGAGACCGGCCGGGTTCCAACCGCCGGCGAATCCGTTGAGAGCCACCAGCGGATCGGCGATACGCAGGGTGAAGCCAGATTGGGGCAGGGCGCCCGCCCAGAAACTCCGGGTGGCGAGAGCGACGGTGATCAGACCGAGGGCGGCGACGACCGGTCCGGCCGCGGTGGAGTCGTCTTCGAGTTCCTCCTCGGTCACGACTCCCGGTTCGTCATCGATCACCCATCCGAACCGTTCGGCGATGTCGGTCGCCAACAGACGCATGCGCACCGACCCGGTCACCTGGTATCGGAAGAGTTCCTCGTCACCCACCTGTCTGACGGAGCGAACGGCGTTGCGAGCCGTCAGCGAACCGGGAAGGTGGACCACGTTCCATGCCAGCGACTGGAAGAAGTCGGTGAGCGGCCGGGTCGTGCCCAGTAGCAGGCGAACCACGCCGTCGACGAATCCGAGCACTGTTCCGATCGGAACCACCCAGGCGAGGGTGATGAGTCGGTAGACCTTCAACATCGAGCGCATCCGGCCGGCCCATTCGCGCCATCCGGCCACGTCGTGGCGACAGGTGCGCTCGTGCAACACCTCCGAAGACGGGGCGACCATCACCCGTCCACCGGCCACCCTCGCCCGCTGGGAGAAATCCAACCCGGCGGCGACCGGCGGCATCAGCGGATCGATCCCGCGCAAGCCCCGCACGAGGTCTCGTCTAACGAGCATCGACACGGCCGAGACGAACGCGACGTCGCGCACGACGTCGTACTGCTCGAGATCGACCTCGTCCGGGTCGAGCCCGCTGTACGGCTCACCGAAGACGTCCGTGGCCGAACCCACCGACTCCAGACGATCGAGGGTGACGGCGTCGACGATCTTCGAACCGACCAGCGACGCATCACTGCGGGCCATTTCCGCCACGAGGGCCCCGAGGGCGTCGGGGCGAGGTTGGGCATCGCCGTGGACGATCCAGACGAGATCGGTCTCCGGACCGAGATCGTTCACGAACGCCGCGAAGTCTTCGACCACCAGGTGGTCCCCGGCATCGCTGATGTCGCCGTCACGGTCGATGATCGTCACGCCTTCGATCGCATACACTTGGCGATCGATCGCCGCCAAGGTGGCAGCCAAGCCGTCGTCATCGACGGCGAGGACCGCAACGCGGATCCGCTGATCGGGCGCGGTCGAAAGGAGTTCGGTATCGGGATGCTCGGACATCGAATCTCCATTGTGAACGTCCCAGAGCCAACGAGGCAATCCGACGCATGAGAATCACGGCGCTATCAGGTGGAGTTGGCGGTGCGCGGATGCTGCGCGGGCTTGCCACGGTTGACGGAATCGACCTGACCGCCATCGTCAATGTCGGCGACGACGACATCATCTACGGGCTGAACCTGTCACCCGACCTCGACACCGTCACGTACACACTGGCAGGCGTGCACAGCGAAGAGCGCGGTTGGGGGCGCACCGACGAGTCCTGGAACGTGATGGACGAACTGGCCGGATTCCCGCTGGATTCGACGTTCCGCCTCGGAGATCGCGATCTCGCCTTGAACCTCTATCGGACCACACGACTCGACGAGGGAGCGACCCTGTCCGCGGTCACTGGCGAGATCTCGAAGGTGTTCGGGATCGGCTCCGAGGTGTTGCCGGTGAGCGACGATCCGATCCGGACGAAGGTGCTCGTCGACGGCGAGTGGCTCGACTTCCAGGACTACTTCGTGCGGAGGCGTCACGCCGTACCGGTGTCAGACGTCCGCTTCGCGTACGTGGCCGAAGCACGGCCCGCCCCCGGGGTGATCGAAGCGTTGTCCGAATGCGAGGCGGTGGTGATCGGCCCTTCCAACCCGATCCTGTCGATCTGGCCGATCTTGGCGGTGCCCGGAATCCGGGAGACGATGGCCGGCAAGCGGGTGATGGCGGTGAGTCCGCTGGTCGGAGGAGATGCGATCAAAGGCCCACTCGCGGATCTTCTCCCGGCGTTCGGCTACCCGACAGACACCACGGGCATCATCACCTCATACGGCGACCTCCTGACAGACATCGTCGTCCACCACGGCGACGCTCCCGACGACCCCGTCGTCCCGGCCGTGCATGAAACGAACACACTGATCGCAGACCCCAATGCGGCCACACGACTCGCATCGGAGATGATCTCGTGGCTGACGTGACGATCCTCGGCATCGGTGGGATCGGGGAGGCGGCCCCGGGCGACGATGTCGCCACCCTCATCGGTGACGCCATCGAGTCAGGGCCGGCGCTGGCCGACCGGGACGTGTTGGTCGTCACCCACAAGTTGATCTCGAAGGCCGAGGGGAGGATCGTCGACCTCCCTGACGACGGCCCGGACGCCCACCGGCATCTCATCGAATCCGAGGCGGTGCGCATCATTCGCCGGCGCGGTCCGCTCGTTATTGCCCAGACCCGTCACGGATTCATCTGCGCCAACGCCGGGATCGACCGGTCCAACGCAGGCCCGGCCAAAGCGATCCTCCTCCCGGAGGATCCCGACCGTTCCGCCAACCGGATCCGCCTGCGCCTGCAGAATCGTTTCGGTGTCACGATCGCCGTGATCGTCACCGACACCTTCGGCCGGGCGTGGCGGCGGGGTCTGGTCGACGTGGCGATCGGAGTGGCCGGGATGGAGGCGATCGACGATCTGCGCGGTCAGACCGACACGTTCGGCAAGGTGTTGGAGGTCACCGAGGTGGCGGTGGTCGACGAGATCGCAGCAGCCGCCGATCTGGTGATGGGCAAGGCCACCGGGATCCCGGCGGCGATCGTGCGCGGCGTCTCCTGGACGGCCTCCGAACAGGGCATCACTCCCCTGATCCGCCCCGCCGAGGAGGACATGTTCCGCTGACGATTGCTGGGGCGGCCGGAACCCAACCGATCCTCAGCCTGCGACCAGTGCCTCATGGGTCGCCGCATCCGCCCCCAGCACCACCAGGGCATCGATGCCGTCAACCACGTTTCCGACCTCGACCACGCCGAAACCGAGCGCATCCGAGATCTGGCTTCCTCGCTGGAAGTCCTGGGGGCGAACGAGAATCGTGGTCAGCTCGAAGTTCTTACGTTCGGCATCTCCCACCGACGCCACGTCGAAGCCGAGCGATTCGAGATATTCACCCCATTCCCCGGCACTGCCCTCGATGCCGTTGCCGTTGAGAACGGTGATCGTCATCGGGTCCCCGTTGCTCACCAGGATCTGCCCAGCCCGGAATGCCTCCAGCATCTCGCTTGCCTCTGGCTCGACCCGTCGCTCCACCAACGCCTCGCCGACGGCGTCGGTGACGGTGGGAAGGGTGGCCGCCGCGATGTTGGCCGGTCGAACGCTGCGCATCCGCCACCCGAGTTCGATCATCGAACCCTGGGCGAGACGCGAGTCGATGGTCAGGTGCTGTGCGAAGGACTCCACGATGTCACCGAGGGCCGGGATGGAGGAAGGACGGGCGACCGCACGAATGATCGCGAAGATGAGCTGCTGCTGGCGGCGAGTACGTCCGATGTCGTTCGCATCCACCGAAACCCAACTTCCGTTCTGGAGTTCCTGATAGGTGCGGGATCGGGCGAACGCCAGTGCCTCTTCGCCGTTGAGCATCTGAGTGCCGGCTTCGACCCTGAGGCCGCTCTTCGTATCCCGGGCCGGGAACGGGAAGTTGATGGGCACGCCACCGAGTTCGTCGACGATTGCCTGAAACCCGACGAAGTCGACTTCGACGTAGTGGTTGATCGACACGCCGGTCTCCCTCGCCACCGTTTCGATCATCAACGGGGCCCCGCCGAAGGCGAAAGCGGCGTTGACCTTGTTCATGCCGCGTCCGGGGATGTCCACCCACAGGTCGCGAGGGATGCTCAGCATCTGGGCAGTCCCGTCGTCCGGGTGGATCTGCAGCAGGATGATCACGTCGGCGCGTTCGCCGCCCGACGGCCCGAAGTTGGTGAGGTCGTCGAGGCCGTCACGCGAGTCCGACCCGATCACGAGGAAGGTGACCGGTTGGGCCGAGTCGGTGGGCGTGTCGGTGAGCACCTCGTCGAATTCTGATTCGGGAATGGTGTCCGCAGACTCGACCACCGTGTTCTCGATCGTGCGGAGTTGCCAGTAGACGAAGAACACGGAGAGGTTCGCCAGGACCAGCAAGGCGACCAGGGCGCGTTTGATCCACCGCCGGGGGTGACGCGGGCGCGGGGATTCGTCCTGAACAGGGGTTGGAGAAGCCATGGTCCTCCTGAGACGTTGGCGAGGCTACCAAGGTTCCGAGACAAGAGTGCGGTCTCCGCCGAGTGGTGTGTCGCCGAACCAGGAGCGAGGTGTCTCCGAGCACATGGCGTCATCAGACTTCCGACGCAGTCGCACTTGGCCCGTTCGGCGAGGAGGAGGACGCCGCCAGGGGCGTCATGGGCCGGAGAGACCGCCTCATTATTTTCGGCGACGCTCCACTAGCCTCCAACCGCCGAGCGAACGACGGAGGCGACGTGGCCGTTCTGCCACACGAGGGAACATATTCGGTGATGTACGGCCCGCTGGCGGTGTCGGTCGGAGCCGGTTATCGACGCGGGTATCTCGCTCGACCCGACCAGGCGGGTCGCTATCCCACGGTCGTCCTGACTCCCGACCTCGACGGGCTCGGAGCTCACGAGAAGGCGGTCGCCCGTCGTCTCGCCCGCCACGGTCTGGCGGTACTCGTCGTCGACCTCTACGTGGATGCGCCGGCCGACCGGGACCAAGCGTTGACCGCCTACAACTCGCTGACCGACTCCGAGGCGCTGCGCACCATCGACGAGGCATACGACTACCTGCGGTCCGAGGACATCGACTGGGCTCAGACCGACCGGGTGGGTGTGATCGGCCTCGACGTCGGAGGACGTTTCTCGCTTCTCAGTGCCGCCCATCGGAAGTGGGTGGGTGCAGCTGCCGCCGTGTCGACGCCGCTGACCGGTGACGAGGACCGCCAGTTCCAGGTGGCCGACATCCTCCGTCACGTCGCGGTTCCGGTGCTCGGTCTGTACGGGGCCGACGACGACTTGGTCGACGTCGAGACCGTCGACGAGGCCCAGACTCGCAACTCGACGGGACAGTGGCTCTTGTACGAGGGGGCAGGACACGCCTTCTTGGACGAGGTCGGGGAGGACTACCACGAGGCTTCCGCCGAAGACGCCATCGCCCGCCTTGTCGGCTTTTTCACCACCCACCTCCCCGTCAAGACCGAAGTCGAACTCGGCTGACCCCCTCCCGTTTTTACCCCTCCAAACGCTTCATTAACGACGCGCTCCACCGACCAAAA
>JBBDQP010000096.1:4032-17756 GCA_040905965.1 Acidimicrobiia bacterium | reverse complement strand
ACATGGCCACTCGATCGCCGATCATCTACGACTCGTACCGCTACGCCCTCGCCAACCGATGGGATCCGACTCATCTCCGCAGGATCGATGAGCTCCTCCCCATCTCCCCGGCGCACAAGGTCCTCGAAGTCGGTTGTGGACGGGGTCACCTCACCGGGCGCATCGCCGAGCGCGGGATCGATATCGTCGGCATCGACAGCAATCCGAACGCATCGGAACTGGCCGAGACCGACCGGGTCCGAACGATGCCCGCCGAGCGCCTCGAGTTCGACGATGACACCTTCGACGTCATCCTCTCCGTCCACGCCATCGAGCACATCCCACCGCTGGGCGATGCGCTCGCAGAAGTGGCACGAGTCCTGCGCCCCGGAGGAAGAGCGCTCCTCGTTTATCCAGCCGAGCCGATTCGCGGCATGTATGCGATCCCGACCTCGATCATCCTGCACGGCAGTCCTTGGAAGGCTCGCGAGGTGCACCGGCACAAGCTGTGGCCGAAGAAGCTCCGCCGTCTCACGGCTGGAATCGGCCTGGTCGAGACCCACTCCGAGTTCAATCTGATCCGATCGCCACAGTTCATTTCGATATTCGAAAAGCAGGTCACGGACTGAGCCTCTCCGGCTGCTCCCTCGCCCGGTAGGGTCGCACGACCGTGACAGCCATTCGATCGGTCGCCGCTTTCGTCACTTTGGTAGTCCTGGCGGCTGCCTGCACGCCGCGGCCGGAGGCTGCCCCTGCGGTGCCGGCACCGACCACGTCAACATCGACGTCGACTTCCAGCACCACGTCGACTTCCAGCACCACGACTCTGCCTCCTCCGCCCCCGATCTCGGTGACCGGAGTACCGAACGACCTCGCCGAACTCGTCGCCTCGATCTACGACCACGCTGCCGGGGCCGGCGACTCCACCGTGGAGAGCCGATACCTACCGGAACGGGGCATCGCCGACGGGATGGCAGGGCGGACCGCTTCCGGCGGAACCGCCGAACTCGACGGAACACCCATCGCACTGGTCACTGCAGGAGCCGATCTCCTCGCAGCCGTCCACAGAGGGGACGGCTGGCGGATTGTGGCGGTGGACCTTCCCTCACTCGGCCATCGCGATCTCGGATACGAATCCGCCGTCATCGCAGTGGTGGGGTCTGACGCCCGCAAAGGCGAAGACGCCATCCGAGCCAGGGCCGACTCGTTGCACCTGGTCGGATTCGACGGGGTGACAGCCACCTTCGACATCGTGGGCATCCCGCGCGACTCCTGGGTTGCGATCCCCGGCCGCTCGCCGAACAAGATCAATTCGGCACTGGCCAACGGCGGGCCGGACCTTCTCATCACGACCCTCGAAGGACTCGCCGGGTACGAACTCGACGGCACGTTGCTCACCGGATTCGAAGGATTCCAGGAGGCGCTCGGTAACGTACTCGGCGGGATCCAGATTCACCTCGACTCGGGGATGCGGGACTCGGCATCGGGCGCGAACTTCTCTCCCGGTGAGCAGTACATGAACGGACCGCAGGCACTGGCCTTCGCCCGCACACGCAAGACGCTCGCCGGTGGCGACCTCGACCGTCAGCGCAACGGCGGCCTCGTGCTCCTCGCCGCCGCCGCGACGGCACGATTCCGCCCTGTCGAAGAGATGCCCCGGATGCTCACCGAAGCCGCCGGGTGGGCGTGGACCGACCTGACACCCGAGATGATCCTGCGCCTGACGATGACCTCGCTGGTCGCGCCGCTCCTCGACGTGAGGAACGAGGTCCTTCCGGGCACGCCTGGTAATCGGTCGGGGGCTTCGACGATCGAACTGTCGTCCGGGGCGGCCACGATGCTCGCAGACCTCGCCGACGGGTCGCTCCACCCCTGACCCGGCGAAGGACGCCCAGAGTCGTCCCGGTTTTGGACGTCGAAACGCTTCATTCGTGAAGCGTTTCGACGCTAAAAACGGCTAGACCGGGGCGAGCATCCGCTTGGACTCTTCGATGGCGAGTTCAATGAACCGCTCGACCGCAGGCGAGCGTTGTTCCCCCCGACGGGTCATGATGATCACCACACGGGGGGGCAGGGCAGGCTCCAACGGGCGAATGGCGATCCCAGAGTCCGACGTGTCGATCGACAGCATCGGCATGACTGCGACACCCTGACCTGCCCTCACCATTGCTTGGACGGCGGCGTTGTCACCGGATCGAAAGACGTACCGAGGGACCACCCCGTGACTGCGCAAACCCGAGTCGATGCGGCCCTGACACTGGTCTGAAAGGTGCTGGCCGATCATCGGCAGCGACGCCAACTGGCGCGGCCCGTAGACGTCCTCGGCGTCTTCGGCGGGTGCGACAACCACGAACTCGTCTTCGAAGAGCCGCACCACGTCGAATCCCGACCAGTCCAAGTCGTCGTCCGCCCAGAAGGTGAGATCGAGCTCGTGGTCGACCAGCGCCTGTCTGAGCACTTCGTCCGAGCTCGACTCCAATAGGTCGACTTCGAGGTCAGGACGTTCCAGGGTGAGCGCGGTGATCACGGCCGGAAGCAGCCGCACCGAAACGCTCTGGAAGGTGCCGACCGAGATCTTTCCCACGGTGCCCTTCGCCAATCCCGCGAAGTCCCGCTCGATGGACCGCAGTTCGGCGATCACGCTGTCCACCCGAGGCATCAACACCTCGGCCGCGCGGGTCACCTCGATCGGCTTGGGACCTCCGGGGCGACGAAACAGCGACTGTCCGAGCACCGCTTCCAACCGGGCGATCTGCTGGCTGACGGCGGACTGGGTGTACCCGAGTTCTTCCGCAGCCCTCCCGAACGAACGGCGAGTCGCAACCTCTTTGAAGGTGACCAGATGGCGGAGTTCGAGGTCTTGGATATTCATAAGAGTGGATGATAGCAATGATGCGAGACCATCGTTGGACGCGATAGATAGGAGTCCGTACGTTGAACGAAACGAAAGGAATCCACACCATGACACGTCTCGACACACTGGCTCACGACATCGCGAGGTACGGAATCGATCGGTTCGAAACCGAGGTCATCGAATTCGCCGATGCCGCCTATCGGCGGGGGGTCGCCCCCACGCTCGCTGCCATCCTCGCCGATCCCACCGGCCCGGCCGTTTCCCGCGAACGGGCATTCGGACGGCTGGCGGCTGCGGTCCTCCGAGAGGTTCCGATCAGCCTCGACAGCGTGGCGTGACGGACGTTCAGAACAGATACGTATCGGGTCGGTGGCGGCGCCGCCAAAGCGCCATCACCGACCACAAGACCAGTACGACCACCACCAGAACTGACGGGTAGACCCGCAACCAGGCCATCGCCCGATCGAACCCCGACGGTTCGAAGACGACCGGCGGCCCGAACTGGGACATCAGCGCCGCCTCCTCCAACCCGCTGATCTCCCCCGTCGCGGGGACCAACACCTCGTCGATCCCTCGCGCTTCGTAGACGGGGACCTCGCCCGGAACCGAACAGGTTCCTAGCTCGTCGGCAGTCGCCCACCGCTCGGCTGTCACCGGACCCCACACCCGTGTCACCACACTGATCGAACTCCCCCACGGGAGCGGATTCGATGCCACCGGAGTCCACTCCACCACCCCCCGCACCGCCGGGCTGGATGCACCGCGAACCAGATCGAGTGTGTCGCATCCGGCGTCGGCCGCCTGCAGAGGCATCAGCGACGTCGCCGTCAGGGCGACGATCAGGAACGGTTGTGGGCCCATGTCTCGAACTCGTCCGTCGGGAGCGTGTTCGCCACGTCGGTCTGTCCGGCCCATCCCCGCTGGGCGTTCATGACACCGAATGTCATCCGCCCCAACTCTGAAACGTGGTGCGAATCCGTCGAGATGACCAGCCGCACACCGGCGCCAACAGCCTTGCGAATGACTCCCGGCGACGCGTCGAGTCTGTCGAGCGCTCCGTTCACCTCGAGTCCCACTCCGGTGATCGACAGCGCCTCCAGCACCGGGTCGAGATCCAACTCGATCCCCGGCCGACGTCCGATGTACCGCCCGGTCAAGTGCCCGATCACATTGACCGACGGATCGGAGATCGCAGTGATCAGCCTGGCCGTCTGGTCGCCGGGATCGAGATCGAAGTGGGAGTGGATCGAAGCCACGCACCAGTCGAAGTGCGAACGAAACTCGGGGTCGTAGTCGAGGCTGCCATCCGGTCCGATGTTCAGTTCACAGCCGAACAACAATCGAATGTCTCCTCGCCGCTGCTCCAGATCCCGGATCGCATCGCGATGAGCGAGCATCTCGTCCCGGCTGAGACCGTTGATCGCCAGGTCCTCGCCATGGTCGGTGATGGCGACGTAGTCGTAGCCGGCGTCGACCGCCGCCTGGACCATGTCTTCCAACGACGACCGTCCGTCACCGGACCGATCGGTGTGATAGTGCAAATCTCCGCGGATGGCTTCACGGCGCACGAGGTCAGGAAGCGTTCCGTCCGCGGCTGCCTCGACCTCTCCGGCCCCCTCCCGCAACGGTGGATCCACCAACGCCATGTCGAGCGCGGCGTAGATCTCTCCCTCGGTACGGGAGGCGACGAGCGCGTCGGTCTCGGAGTCGAACAGCCCGTACTCGTTGAGCAGCATCCCCCGGTCGATCGCCCGTTGGCGGAGGGCGATGTTGTGGGACTTCGAGCCTGTGAAGTAGAGAACCGCGGCGCCGAATTGATCGTCGCTCACAGCCCGGACGTCGATCTGCAGGCCCTCCCGGGTGAGGACCGAAGTCTTCGTATCCCCTGCCGCGATGATCTCGGCGGCGAGGGGATGCGAGCGCACCGCCTCCATCACCGCCACCCCGTCCGTCGCGGCCACGGTGATGTCGATGTCGCCGATCGTCTCTGAGAAGCGGCGCAGACTCCCGCAGTATTCGGCTCGCACCACCCCGGCGAGCCCTTCGAGGTCTGCGACCAAGCGGGCGGCGATCGGCATCGCCTCGGCGATGGGGGTCCGCCGGTCCTTTCCGTGGAGACCGAGCCGCTCAATCGCCTTGGCGATCTTCTCCTCCGAGGTCTTTCCCAGACCCGAAACCGTTCGCAAACGCTCGTCGGCGATCGCATCCTTCAGATCCTCAAGGTTCTGGATCCCGAGTTCGGAACGCAGCGTCTTGAGGGTTTTCGGACCCACGCCGGGGATCTTCGACAGGGCAACGAACTCGGGCGGATACTCCTTCCGTAGCCGCTCGATCTTGTCGACCGTGCCGGTGGCAACCAACTCGAGGATCTTGTCTGCGGTCGAACCTCCGACCCCCTTCAACGCCGTGAGTTCGGTCTTCGAGAGTTTGGTGACATCGACGCCCGCCGCCTCGATCCCCTGGACGGCGTTCTCGTAGGCACGCGCCTTGAACGACTGCGGGCTGCCTTCGTCGAGCACCGTCAAAGCGTGCAGCTCCCACAACATGGCGATGACGTCGCGGGTGTTCACCCTGTCAACGGTACCCAGCGATCCCCTGGTGGGGTGCCGGACGGGGCCTTGTCAGAGGCCCGGTGTACCGTTCTGGGGAGCGATGACGACCAGACCAACCCGCTCGGGACCCGAAGAAGAGAAGAAGCCACCCGCCTGGCGCGTGGAGGGGATGCCGCGGGACGGCGACGACGCGAAAACCCCGCGCCGGATGCTTCCCACGCCTCCCGGAGGACGCTGGTTCTGGGCTGTCCTGGTGGGCCTGCTGGCCTTCAACGTGTTCATCTCCAACACATTGCTTCAGCCGGAACCGCGGATCGCCATCTCGTACTCGGATTTCCTCGACCAGATCGACGCGGACAACGTGGCCAGCGTCTCTGCCACAGGGGAGACGATCCAGGCCAGTCTCGAAAACGAGATCGCCGATCCCGAGAACGAAGAGATCACATCGAGCCTGATCGAAACGGAACGGCCCACCTTCGCCCAGGACGACCTGCTTGCCACGTTGCGATCCAAGGGGATCGAGGTGACCGCCGAGGACCCCGAGTTCGTCCCGGTCTGGCAGCAGATCATCTTCGGCTTCGGGCCGACACTCTTTATCCTGTGGCTGTTCTTCTACATGTTCCGCCGAGCCGGCTCTGCCCTGGGCGGGGGTGCGCTCGGGCTCGGCCGTTCCCGTGCGAAGCGTTACGAAGACACCGACACTCGCACCACGTTCGATGACGTCGCAGGCATCGAGGACGCCGAGGAGGAACTCGCTGAGATCGTCGACTTTCTCAAGAACCCGTCGAAGTACACGTCGCTCGGCGGTCGCATCCCGAAAGGGGTGCTCCTGTCGGGGCAACCCGGAACCGGCAAGACACTTCTCGCCCGGGCGGTCGCCGGCGAAGCAGACGTCCCGTTTTTCTCGATGAGCGCATCCGAGTTCATCGAGATGGTCGTCGGAGTTGGTGCCAGCCGGGTGCGCGACCTGTTCACACAGGCGAAGGAAGTTGCGCCGGCCATCATCTTCATCGACGAGTTGGACGCCATCGGCAGGTCGCGGAGCGGGTCAGGAGGGAGTTTCGGCGGGCACGACGAACGGGAGCAGACCCTCAACCAGATCCTCACAGAAATGGACGGCTTCGATGGGTCGGAAGGGGTCATCGTCATCGGCGCCACCAACCGTCCCGAGATCCTCGACTCCGCCCTTCTCCGTCCCGGCCGTTTCGACCGCCAGGTCCCCGTCTCCCCGCCGGACCAAGCGGGCCGCAACAAGATCCTCGAGGTCCACACCCGCAACGTGCCACTCGGCGAAGACGTCGACCTGAACGCCATCGCTTCGACCACACCCGGCATGGTGGGCGCCGATCTCGCCAATCTGGTGAATGAAGCGGCGCTGATGGCGGCACGGCGTTCCCACGACAAGGTGATGCTCGCCGACTTCACCGACGCCCTCGAGAAGGTCGTCCTCGGCACCGAGCGTCGGATCATGATGTCCCAGGAGGAGAAGGAGCGCACCGCCTATC
This sequence comes from Acidimicrobiia bacterium, assembly GCA_040905965.1. Lineage (GTDB taxonomy): Bacteria > Actinomycetota > Acidimicrobiia > Spongiisociales > ZC4RG35 > DATHWB01. The sequence continues at coordinate 10,866 of JBBDQP010000096.1, read as the reverse complement.
ACGAGTCGGGCCACGCCCTCCTCGGCATGCTCCAGCCCGGGGCGGACCCGGTGCGCAAGATCTCGATCATCCCTCGCGGACGTGCACTGGGCGTGACGATGCAGTCTCCGGACGCTGACAAGTACTCGTACGGAACCGAGTACCTCCTCGGCAAGATCATCGGGATGTTGGGCGGCCGAGCGGCGGAGCATGTGATCTTCGGCAACATCTCGACCGGGGCGGAGAACGACATGGTCCAGGCCACCGGCCTCGCTCGCAGCATGGTGGGGCGCTGGGGCATGTCCGAGAGAATCGGACCGGTTGCGATCTTCGACGACCGCAGCGTCGACGCCTTCGGGCGACCGATGGTCTCCGAAGCCACACTCGAACTGGTCGACTCGGAGATCCGGACGATCATCGACGAGTCCTACGACGCCGCCGTCAAGCAACTCCACGAACATCGCGACCAGCTCGAAGCTCTCGCCCAGGCTCTCCTGCAGAAGGAGACCCTCGAAGAAGCCGAGGCCTACGAGGTCGCCGGGATCGACCGTTCCGCCGCCGAAGAGGAGTGATCCCCACCATCGATTCGGCCGATGCCGCTGACGGCGCCGGCGGCCACTTCCGGGCGATCGTCGACTCGTGGGTGACCGACCTCGACGGAACTCTCGTCCACGTCGAAGTCATCCCGGCCCGCGACCCGATCTATGCCCAGTTGGAACCGCCGCTCCATCCGCTCCTCCAGACACGGCTGGCTGAGAAGGGGATCACTGAGCTCTACCGGCATCAAGTCCGAGCCATCAGCCACGTTCGCAACAGCCGGCACACCGTCGTCGTCGCCGGGACGGCGTCTGGCAAGACGCTGGCGTACCTGGTGCCCATCGTCGAAACCCAGTTGGTCGATCCGAAGGCGACCGCCCTGCTTCTCTTCCCCACGAAGGCGCTGGCCCACGACCAGCTCCGACGATTCACAGAGTTGGGGATCCCCGAGGTGGCCGCCGAGGCATACGACGGGGACACCGACCTCGACTCCCGGGCTCGGATCCGCCGGCGCGCCAACGTGGTACTCACGAATCCCGACATGCTCCACGTCGGGATCCTCGGTTCGCACGATCGCTGGGCGGACTTCTTCCACCGCCTCGAATACGTCGTGGTCGACGAGATGCACACGTTGCGCGGGATCTTCGGCACCCATGTGGCGATGATCCTTCGCCGCCTGCGACGCATCGCGACCCACTACGGGGCGACACCGACCTTCATCCTCGGATCGGCGACCATCGGCAACCCCGGCGAACTGGGCACCGCTTTGACCGGCCTGCCGGTCGAAGTCGTGGACGAAGACAGCTCACCCACCGGCGCCCGCACCGTCGCCCTGTGGAACCCGGCCGTGGTCGAAGAGGACACGAATCGGAGACGTTCGAGCCTCGGCGAGGCGACCGACCTGTTCCTGGATCTGGTTCGGCGCGACGAGCGCACCATCGTCTTCGCCCGCAGCCGCAAGGCGACCGAACTGTTGTACCGGTCCGCCCAGGAGCGGCTTCCAACGACTGCCCGCGATCGGGTAGCGGCCTACCGCGGCGGGTACCTCCCGGCACAGCGGAGAGCAGTCGAAGCGCGGCTGTTCTCTGGCCAGCTCACCGGCATCGTCACGACCACCGCCCTCGAACTGGGAATCGACGTCGGCGGACTCGATGCGGCCATCCTCTCCTCGTTCCCCGGGACGATCTCGGCGTTCCGCCAGCAATCCGGCCGGGCAGGGCGCTCCCGGGAAGAGTCACTCGTCGCACTGGTCGGTGGGGAGGACGCACTCGACCAGTACTTCATGAACCATCCTTCCGAGCTCTTCACCCGGCCACCCGAGTCGGCGGTGATCAACCCGTCGAACCCGGTGGTGTTGGAGGCCCACACCGCGTGCGCAGCCAACGAGTTGCCGCTGGCACCCGAGGACCGAGAGGTGCTCGGCGACGGTGTGGAGGAGGCAGCGAACCGGCTGACTCAGCAGGGTCATCTGCGACTGCGCGACGGACGTCTCTACTGGGCTCGCCGCCAGCGTCCCGCCCCCCAGATCGATATCAGGGCATCGGGCGGAGCCACGTATCACGTCGCCGGACCGGACGGACTGATCGGCACCCTCGACGAGGAGCGGGCATTCCGGGACGGACATCAGGGTGCGGTGTATCTCCACCAGGGAGAGACGTTCGTGGTCGACAGCCTCGACCTCGCCCGGCGCGAAGTGAGGGTCACGCCCGCCCAGGTCAACTACTACACCCAGCCGCGCACCGAAAGGACGCTCGACATCATCGACGAGGACCGGGCCGACTATCTCGGACCGATTCGCCACGTCCTAGGCAGGTTGAGAGTTGAGGCCCTCGTCATCGGCTACCGCAAGCTCCGACTCGGTTCACGCGAGGCCCTCGAAACGGTCGACCTAGAGCTTCCCTCCACCGTGTACGAGACGCAGGGAATCTGGTTCGCAATCCCCGATGACGTCCTCCACCAGGCAGACATCGACACCCGTACGGCACCCGGCGCCCTCCACGCCGCCGAACACGCCGGCATCGCCCTCATGCCACTCTTGGCGATCTGTGACCGCTGGGACATCGGCGGCCTGTCGACGGCCTGGCATCCCCAATTGGGCGGACCGGCGATCTTCATCTACGAGGCGTACGCCGGCGGTGCCGGAATCTCACCGGTCGCCTTCGAAGCCGGCACCCGACATCTGACCGCCACGAGAGACGCCGTGCGCGATTGTCCGTGTCTCGACGGATGTCCGTCCTGCATCCAATCACCCAAATGCGGCAACGGAAACGAACCACTCGACAAGGCGGCAGCAGTCCGCCTGCTCGACGTGATCCTCCAGTTCTGAACCCGGTACATTCGTCGTCGATGGAACCGCTGGCACCGCAAGAAGCCCGAGTCCTCGGATCGCTGGTCGAAAAGGCGTTCACCACCCCCGAGGCCTACCCCCTCACGACCAAGGCGCTGGTGGCGGCCTGCAACCAACGGTCGAATCGCGAACCCGTCGTCGACTACGACGAGGAGACGGTGGAACAAGCCCTCCGCAGTCTCGACGACCGCGGCCTCGCCCGGCTCACCCGTGCAAGTGGGGGCCGCACGATTCGCTATGTGCACCGGGCGCAGTCGGCCCTGGAAATCGACGACGAGCAGACGGCCCTGGTTGCAGTTCTGCTCCTTCGGGGGCCCCAGACTCCCGGGGAGTTGCGAGCTCGGACCGACCGATACGTCCAGTTCCGCGATACGAGCGCGGTCGAAGAGCGACTGATCGACCTGATGCACAGGACGAGACCTCTCGTCGAGCGACTCGAGCGGATGCCCGGCCAGAAGGAACATCGCTACCGGTGCCTCCTCCTCGACAGCGACACCGCACCTGCTGCCGCAGCTCCCGTCGATACCGACCGGTTGGACGATCTCGAGAGGCGGCTGGCACGGATCGAACAGGCGCTCGGTCTGGACTAGGGACACGAAACACGCTGTTCACATTTCATTGACCGACGAGAAATCGCCTGGTGTCATGGTTCTTTGGTAGATGTGACCATCCCCATGAGTCACCCCGGACCACTCCGAGACAAGGGAGACACCGATGTCAATGATCCGCGCCGAGTACATCTGGATCGACGGAAACAAGCCGACCCAGAAACTTCGTTCCAAGACGAAGATCATCGAGAAGGGCAGCGAGCCACCCATCTGGGGCTTCGACGGATCATCGACGAACCAGGCGCCGGGCGATTCGTCTGACTGCGTCCTCAGGCCGGTCAAGATCGTTCCAGATCCGATCCGCGGCGGTGACAACATCCTTGTGATGTGCGAGGTGCTCCTCACCGACATGAGTCCGCACCCCTCCAACACCCGAGCACGACTAGAGCCTGTCGCCGAGAAGTACGCCGATTTCGACGCCTGGTTCGGTCTCGAACAGGAGTACACGTTCTTCCGCGAGGGCCGGGTCTTCGGATTTCCCCAGTTCGGATATCCCGCACCGCAAGGCGGGTACTACTGCGGCATCGGGGCCGACGAGATCTACGGACGGCCAGTCGTCGAAGGGCACATGCAGGCCTGCCTCGACGCCGGGATCGCCATCTCCGGCATCAACGCCGAAGTGATGATCGGCCAGTGGGAGTTCCAGGTGGGGCCGCTCGGACCGCTCGAAATCGGCGACCAGCTCTGGCTGGCCCGCTGGCTGCTGTACCGCGTCGCCGAGGACTTCGACGTGGCTGCCACACTCGATCCGAAGCCGGTCAAGGGCGACTGGAACGGTGCCGGGTGTCACACCAACTTCTCGACCAAGCAGATGCGTGAGGACTACGACGCGATCGTGGCGGGCGCAGAGGCGCTCGGCCGGCGACACGACCTGCACATCGAAAACTACGGCGCAGACATCGACCACCGTCTGACCGGATTGCACGAGACCGCCCCCTGGACCCACTTCTCCTACGGAGTGTCCGACCGTGGCGCATCGGTTCGCATCCCGTGGCAGGCGGCAGTCGACGGAAAGGGCTACCTGGAAGACCGGCGCCCCAACGCCAACTGCGACCCGTACACGGTCGCCCGACTCATGCTCGAGACGATCTGCGGAGCCGCCGCCGGCGACCTCTGAGCGTCCCGTGATCGGGGGTGGCCGAACGGCCCCCCCCCCCCCCCCCCCCGAACTCAGTTTTCGGCAAGCGGAGCCGTCGTGGCGTCCAGCAGTCGTATGAGATCCTCCGGCGCCACCTCGACCTGCAGCCCACGCTGGCCGGCGCTGCAGTAGATGGTCCCGTGCGCCAGCATCGAGTCGTCCACGAACGTGCTCAGTCGCTTCCTCTGTCCGAACGGCGAGATCCCGCCTGTCACGTACCCGGTGATCCGTTCGGCGTCGGTAGGCGCCACCATGTCGGCCTTCTTGGCTCCCGCCGCACGGGCAAGCGCCTTCATGCCGAGTCGACCCGACACCGGAACGATGGCGACGACCGGTGTTCCGTCGACGGCAGCCAGCAACGTCTTGAAGAGCCGTTCGGATGGCACTCCGAGTGCCGCGGCAACCGCTTCGCCGTAGTTGTCAGCCTCTTCGGCGAGCGTGTACGGGTGCAAGGTGAATGCCACCCCCGCCTGCTCCAAGGCCTGGACCCCTCGAGTCATCTTCGCCATCGCCCGTTTCTACCACCCGTCAGGCACGTATTCCGCCGACGACTCGGCGGAGAACCGCAGCTCACCGAAAAACGGGACGTCGACCACCGTTTCGACCAGGACGTGGGCGGTGACCGGAGGCGTGGCGCCGGGGCTGGGGCACCGGCACGCGACAAGAGTCGCCCGGTTCAAAGCGGCGACACCTCGGGCAGCGCCCTCAGGATCCCGCACGACCGGTGACACTGCGGCCAGCGCGGCCGCTTCCGCGGCTGTTCTCGCCGCGAACCCGGCCGACACCACTCCCGCCGCCGTCACCACCATCAGACCGAGGAGGAGGATCACCACCGATATCGCCGCAGCGAGCAGCGACGCGCTCCCCCGCTCGCTCACGGTTCGACGAGCATCGAAGATGACCACGAGAGCGGAACGGAGACCCCCGACAAGAAGGGCGTCACCAGCGGCACGTCGACCATCACCGTGACGGTCGCCGGGCGCCCCGCCGTGGTCGGTCGGTCGACCTGGACACGGGCCCGTTTCGCAAGCCCGTCCGGGAGAGACACTCGAACCGCGTCGACCGCCCTGGTCACGTCGGGGGTCGTGGCGGCGACCCGGGCTCCATCCCGGGTCGCCGTGACCACCTGCAGCTGGGTCGCCATCGTTGCGACGCCTTCGAAGACAGCGATGCCGACGAAGAGAAGAAACGGAATGACGAACGCAGCCTCGACAGTCAACGAGCCACGCTCTGTCAAATGCGGAACTTCTTCGCAGCCGAGGTGACCCAGCCGATGACATCGCCGAACAGGTTCCCGAGGCTCGACTTGCCCGAACCGCTCTTCGCCCAGCTGACGAGGACGACGGCGACGGCGGCGACCGCCAGCATCACGAGGACGTATTCGATGGTGCCCTGACCCTTCTCGGAGTCGGCTGCGAGGCGGACCTGCAGCTTGGTGAACAGTTGCGTCATATGACGCTCCTTTCTCGATCTCGGTCGACGGCCGGTCGACCAGCGGGGGGAAGTGGATCTGTCATCGCCCGAACCGCGTCACGTCGAAGACGTGGTCGAGCAGGGTCGGCCCCACCACGAGTGCGGTGAATCCGGGGAGGAGGAGCAGAGCGAGGGGCACCATCACGCGGACAGGAGCGGTACGCGCTTTCTCGAGCGCTTTCGTCACCCGGTCGGCGGCATGTGCCGTGAGGTAGGCGTCGAGAGTCTGACCGAGTGGCGATCCGGTGGAGTGGGCGCGGGCGAGGGCGGGAGCGAGCGAGCCGAGTTCCGGCGCGGACAGCAGAGCAGCGGTGAGCCCGGTCTGCCGTGCCGACCTGACAACGCTCCGAACAGCTTCACCGACCGAGCCGGACAGTTCGTCGATCACCGCATCGAGCGCCGAGCCGAGGGGGAGCCCGGAAGCCGCCGCAATCGACAGGAGCCTGGCGAAGTCGGCCACCGAAGACTCGACCGGAACGGTGCGGCGCCGAAGGCGGACGGGGCGGGCGAAGGCGACGGTGGCGGAGAGGATCACGGCTGCAATCAAGGGAGGGCTCGCTTCACGATCGCCAACACCCATCCGACACCGACGACGGTCATCACGGCTCCTACTGACACCGTGAGGGCATGCGCCGGGCTCGCGGCAAAGGTCCTTCCGAATCCGCCCGAAGCGATCATGAACATCAGGACCGCCATGGGAGCACCGCCGACGATTACCCCTTGCAGGACCGGTGCGGCGACCGCAGCTCGCA
>JBBDQP010000096.1:0-3932 GCA_040905965.1 Acidimicrobiia bacterium | reverse complement strand
GCCCCGACGACGACCAGGCGGTGAATCCAATGGGCATCCCCCAGCAGAACGGCGGGGACGACGATCATCGAAGATCCCGGATCTCGACAACCCGCCGAACGCCGTTCACGCGGGCAAGCTGCACGACCGTCTCGACCGCAGCTTCGATCTGCCGACGAACCGCATCGGGAGCGGGACGTCGGGTTCCCGACAGCGCCAGCGTCTCGAGCCGGAGCAGCGCCTCCTCGGGACCGTTGGCGTGGATGGTCGACATCGAACCGGCGTGACCGGTGTTGAGAGCCGAGACGAGATCGAGCGCCTCAGGACCTCGAACCTCGCCGACGATGATCCGATCAGGGCGTAGACGGAGAGCCGCTCGCACGAGCTGGTCGAGTGCGACGCCGCCCCTCCCTTCCGCATTCGGAGGTTGGGCTTCGAGACGCACGCGATGTCCGACGGCGCGCAGCTCGGAGGCGTCTTCGACGATCACCGTCCTCTCCCCTGGCGGAATCAATCGGGTGAGAACGTTGAGAAGGGTCGTCTTGCCGGTTCCGGTACCGCCCGAAACGAGGATGTTGCGCCGGGACGCCACCACCTGGCGCAGCCGATCTGCATCATGTGGGCTCAGAGAACCGGAGGCCACCAGACCGTCGAGGTCTGTGACTGCTTCGGTGAACCGCCGGATGGCAACGATCGGTCCGTCCGGGGTGGCCGGCGGCACAACCGCATGCAGACGGCTGCCGTCGGCGAGTCGGGCGTCGACGATCGGCGACGACCGGTCGAGACGAAGACCGAGCGGAGTGATGACACGCTCGATGACCGAGAGAAGATCCCGCTCGCTGTCGAAGCAGACATCGGTTCGGATGAGTTCGCCGCGTCGTTCCACCCACACCTCGGACGGGCCATTCACAAGGACGTCGGTGACGGCGTCGTCGGCGAGGAGTTCTTCGAGCGGGCCTAGCCCGACGATGTCGTCGACCACCCGGCGGAGAACGTCGGCCGCCGCCAGGGGTGCCTCCGACCGGGCGATGCGAGTGACAGCCCGTTCGACGGCCGGCCGGTCGAGCGGAACACCGGAGCTGAGAACGGCTGCGGCCAGACGGGATCTCACGTCCATGACGTCCCCCACACCGGCGTCCACGCACGCACCCAGCGGGACCGAGGTTCGACGACACCGCGACAGAGGGAGCGGATCGCCGAGCGGTGGAGCGGTGGAAGAACCACACCGGGAGCCCGCGAGCCGCGAATGGTGGACTGCCAGACGGCGCGATGGGCGCGGGAAGGACGCAGATCCGGAGGGTCGAGGGAAAGCACGGGGATCGATGGCTGATCACTTGGCACCCGCAGTACGGCCGCGGGCCACCCGGCGAGCAAACTCTCCAACAGATCAGTGGCCTCGGCTTCGGACACCCCACCGTTGGCGAGCACGGCGACACCACTGCGTCCGGCCCGCAAATGAGAGGACGTGACTCCGTCTCGGATGAGATCGACCAACGACGGGCCGGGCAGTGGAGGGGCGGTCGGATCGAGGTCCACGACGAGGCAGGTTCCGGCGGCAGCGGCCAGACCGAACGGAGCAATGCGGTGCAGCACCGGATCGGGGCTCGAAACTCGTCTGACTGGCACGAGGGGCGAAGCTACGAACCGGATCCTGACCTGTGAACCCCTTGACATCGGGATCCGGACGCGGCAGGCGGCTGACGGATAGGGTTGCATCTCATGGCCGCAGCCGCCTTCTTCGACCTCGACAAGACGATCATCGCTCGATCATCGACGCTGGCATTCGCGTCCCACCTCAACCGGGCCGGACTCCTGAACAAAAGGGTGCTCCTCAAGGCGGCGTTCGCCCAGAGCTACTACCGCATGTTCGGCGCCGACCACGACCAACTCGAACGAATCAGAGAAGAACTCGGCGAGATGACGCGGGGCTGGGACCGAGCCCAGATCGTGGCGATCATCGAAGAGACGGTCGACGAGGTGGTCTCTCCTCTCGTGTACGCCGAGGCGCTGTTCCTGATCGACGACCACCACCGTCACGGACGGCCGGTGATCATCATTTCCTCGTCACCGGTGGAAATCGTCGAACCCCTCGGACGTTTTCTCGGCGCAGACGAGGTGATCGGCACCGTGTCGGCGGTAGACGACCAGGGCAGGTACACGGGAGCGCTCGAGTTCTACGCCTACGGAGAGGGCAAAGCCACCGCCATCCGGCGGATCGCCGAGGAGCGCGGATTCGATCTCGCCGCGAGCTTCGCGTACTCAGACTCGGTGACCGACCTCCCGATGCTCGAGATCGTCGGGTACCCGGTTGCGGTCAACCCGGACAAGGAGCTGAAGGCCATCGCGATCGAACGGGGATGGTCGATTCTCGAATTCGAGCGGGCGGTGACACTGCGAACGAGGCTCGAAACCATTCCGGCGCCGATACCGCTCATCTCGGGAGCGACCCTCGTGGCCGCCGTTGCGGCCGGTCTGGCGGTGTGGGCGTTGCGCAGCAGGAGACGGTTGGCGGGCTAGCCCCGCCGCTCACACCAGATCTCGCGTGTAGCGGACGTGCGGCAAGGGGTGGCCGTGCCATTCGTCCACCCTCTCGGCGCCGTCGGCGATCCAGGCGGCCGTCTCGTAGAAGCGGCGGGCGCGCTCGTTCGTGGACAGCACCCACAACACCGATCTGCGAAATCCGTGCTGCCGCAACTCAGCCACCGAATGCTCCATCAACGCCCATCCGTACCCACGGTCCCAGACATCGGGATGCAGATAGATCGCCACGATCTCCCCTGTCTCGTCCGCACCGTCTCGATCGGGTCCGAGCACACTGAAACCTGCGATCGCGCCGCCGTCGTCCACCACCAGCAGGGACGTGCGGGGAGTGGCCGAGAGGATGGCTTCGTCGAAACCGCTGCCGTCGATCTCCATCCCATCGAGGACCTCGTCCGGCATCAAGCCGCGGTACACGCCCTGCCAAGAAGCGACCCGAACCCGAGAGATGTCCGTGCCCTCACCGGGGCGGGCGTGTCGAATCTCCATCGGGTCCAGTCAAGCAAGCTCGGACGGGCGGCGGGCTCAATCGTCACGAACGACAAGCCGGAGAACGTCCGACCGCGAGTAATGGCCGACAGGGTCGAACTGACGGCGGGCGCTGGGGATCAGATTCAGATCGAGATCGGCATACACGATCCCTTCCTCCCCGACGAGCGGGCCGGCGAGAATTCTCCCAAACGGATCGACGACCGTCGTGTTCCCCCTCGAAAGCAGGTCGTCGTCGCCCCCATAAAGGTCGTCCCGACCGGGGATATCGGAGGGCACGTGGGCACCGGTGATATAGGGCGTGACTCCGATGACGAAAGCCCTCGACTCCTTGGCAATGTGCTGGAGGGTCGGGACCCACACATCCGAGTTGTCCCAGGTGGGCGCGACATACACATCTACCCCGTTGCGATAGACCGCAGCGCGCGCCAGGGGCATGTAATTCTCCCAACAGATCAGCCCGCCCAATCGGCCGAACGGGGTTTGATGAGTATCGAGGTCAGTCCCGTCGCCGAAGCCCCACACCTGGCGCTCTCCCCCGGTGGGCATGAGTTTGCGATGGACGCCGAGCAACCCTTCGGGGCCGATGTAGACGAGGCTGTTGTAGAGCGTGCCGCGTGTCGCGCTCAGCTCGGTGACACCAATCGCAACGTAGGTCCCGGTAGCTGCGGCCGCCTCGCAGATCTCCTGTGTCTCCGGTCCGGGAATCGTCACCGACTGTTCCGAAAACCGCACATGCCATTCGGATTCCCCGTCGTCCCATGGCCGCTGACGCCAGACCCAGTCCGGATAGCACGGGATGAACGACTCGGGGAAGACGACGAGTCGAGCGCCCTCCCCCGCGGCCTCCCTGACCAGGTCACACGCCTTCTTCGTGGTCGCCGTACGGTCGAGAACGACAGGCGAAGCCTGTACGGCGGCCACCC
>JBBDQP010000095.1:0-18440 GCA_040905965.1 Acidimicrobiia bacterium | reverse complement strand
GAGATCGAGATCGAGCAGGCGATCACCGACGCCCGCAAGCGCGACCAGGACCTGCGCAACCAGGCGGCCAAGATCATCGCCCACCGCACGCAGCTCGAACAGAAGATCGAGCAGACGGCGACGGAAGTCGGCGAAGGCCGCGAGACCGCCAAGCAGGCCCTGCTGCGCGCCGATCAGGCCAAGTCGGAGGGCGACACCGAAGGCGTCGCACGTTGGACCCAGGCAGCGCAGTCTCTGGCGCTCAAGCTGCAGGCCTCCGAGTCGAACCTCGAAGGACTGAAGGGCCAATACGAGGTTGCGATGGATCAGGCGGACGACGCCAAGGCGGCCGTCCAGTCGAACGCGATGCGCCTCCAGGAATTGGCGGCCAAGCGGATGCAACTCGTCGGTCAACTCGAGCAGGCGAAGATGCAGGAAGCCGTCAATTCTGCGGTCGAGTCGATCTCGACGTCGATGGAGATGGACAGCCCATCCCTCGACAAGGTCGAAGACAAGATCAACCAGCGTCTCGCCCAGGCGAAGGCCCAGACCGAACTGCGCGACGCCTCTCCTGAGGGTGCCGAGATGGAACTGAAGGAGTCGATCTCCCTCGCCCAGGCAGACGCCCGCCTCGCGGATCTCCGCAAGGAACTCGGACTGTCCTGACCCGAGCCGGCTTGAACGCAATGCGTCCTGATCCTTGGCGGCGCACCTCCTACACTCGCCGCCCATGACCGCTGAGGACACGCGCGAAGAGATTCCACCTCGATCGCTGCCGTCGGCGAGCCAGATCCTCCTCGCACTCGGTGTGCTCAGCGCGCTCGGGACCCTGTCACTGTGGTTTCTCGGGACTCTTCCCGCCAAGCACGATCCGGAGATCGGGAGGGTCGTCTTCGGCAACATCCCGACCGGCCTGAAAGCGGTCTTCTATCTGGCCACTTCGGCGGGCCTCGGCCTGTGCTTCTACCTCTTCTCGCTCCGGGCGAGGAACTGGGAGCGAGGTCAATCGGACAATCGCACCGGCCAGTGGGGCGAACGCCTTCGACGGCTCGAATCTGGCCTGCGAATGAAGACGCTGATGCGGGACCGCCAAGCGGGCCTCATGCACTCCATGGTCTATTACGGGTTCATCGTCTTGTTCCTGGGAACGGTGACCCTCGAGATCGACCATCTGATGCCGTCGCAATTCAAGTTCTTGGAAAACAATGTCTACCTGGGCTACTCGTTCATCCTTGACGCTGCCGCCCTCGTGTATTTGGGCGGTCTGCTGTGGGCACTGGGCCGCCGATACCTCCAGCGACCGTGGCGCATCCGCTCGAAGTCCAAGCCCGAGGACGGGTGGATCCTCGGTCTGCTGACTGTGATCGGTGTGACGGGACTCCTCACGGAAGCAGCCCGCATCGCCGTCGACGGCCGCCCGGACTTCGAGGTGTGGAGCTTCGTCGGCTATCCCCTCTCGACCCTGTTCGCTCCGGGCGCCGCCTCTGAGTGGCATCAGTTGTTCTGGACGGTGCACGCCGCTGCATTTGTCGGATTCCTGGTGATGCTGCCCACCACCAAGTTGCGGCACATGGTGACGTCGCCGGCGAACATGTTCCTGTCGCCGAAGGACCGGCCGAAGGGGGCGATGAAGCCGATCCCGAACCTGATGGAAGTCGACGACATCGACACGATCGGGGCGTCGGTGATATCCGAGTTCACCTGGAAGCAGCTCTTCGACACCGACGCCTGCACCGTGTGCGGCCGCTGCACGTCGGTCTGTCCGGCCAGCATCACCGGCAAGCCGCTGGATCCTCGGGAGATCGTGCTGAAGACCGGTGAGGTGATGGCAGCTTCCGGCAGCCCGGTCGTCTCCCCGCCGGTCGGACTGGCACCCGGAATCGTCATCGAAGGCGATTCGGTATTTCAGCGAGTGACGGCGGAAGAAGTGTGGTCGTGCACGACCTGCAAGGCGTGTGACGAGATCTGCCCGGTCAACATCGAGATCCTCGACAAGATCCTCGACATGCGGCGGTATTTGTCGCTGATGGAGTCGAACTTCCCGAGCGAGCTCGGCAAGGCCTACATGGCGATGGAGAACCAGGGCAACCCGTGGGGGATGGGACAGCAGAATCGGGCGGACTGGACCAAGAAGCTCGATTTCGACGTCCCGATCCTCGGTGAGGACAGTGTCGACCATGCCGAATACCTGTGGTTCGTGGGCTGCGCCGGGAGCTTCGACGATCGCAACCAGAATGTGACGATCTCGCTCGCCAAGCTCCTTCACGAGGCGGGCATCGACTTCGCCATTCTCGGGCCGCGGGAGACGTGCAACGGCGACCCGGCCCGACGTTCAGGCAACGAGTACCTGTGGCAGCAGTTGGCGCTCCAGAACATCGAGACCTTCGACGACCTCGGTGTGAAGAAGGTCATCACCCAGTGCCCCCACTGTTTCAACACGCTTGCCAACGAGTATCCGCAGATGGGCGGCAACTACGAAGTCGTCCATCACACCCAGGTTCTCGCCGAACTGCTCGCACAGAAGCGTGTCACGCCGGCGGGCGGGGCGAAGAAGAAGGTCACCTACCACGACCCTTGCTACCTGGGTCGGCACAACGACATCTATCTGGCACCGCGCGAAGTCGTCGCTGCGTCGGGTGATGTCGACATGGTGGAGATGCCCCGGCACGGAACCCGCGGGTTGTGCTGCGGGGCGGGCGGGGCGCGGTTCTGGTTGGAGGAGCACACGGGGAAGAAGGTGAACATCGAGCGCGCCGAGGAGGCCCTCGCAACAGGTGCCACCGAGATCGCCGTGTCGTGTCCCTACTGTTTCGTGATGATCGACGACGGGGTCAAGGAGCTGGGTCGCGGCGACGACGTCCGGGTGCGGGACCTCGCCCAACTCCTCACCGACGGGTACGAGGACTAGTCACGCGGCGTCAGGGCTTCGCCGACTCACCGGTACCCTTCAGGGCTCATGCGTCCCCCTCTCCTGGCTGTTGCGGTCGCGCTCGTTGTGGGATGTGCTCCGTCCTCTTCCCCGCAGGAGACGACCACCACCGTCACCACGGTTCCGACAACGACGACGACCACCCTGTCGCCGGCCGCTGCCAGCATCGCCTTCGTCGAATGCCTGCGCCACGAGGGTCTCGACGTCGAGGAGGTCCCGCTCGACGGTGTGGGCGAACCGCGGTACGGAGGGCTGGCCCAGTCACTCGACACCACAGATGCGATGGTGCGGGCGGCCGTCATGGAGTGCGCTCCGCTGCTCGGCGAATCTTCGGTCGTCGACCTCGCCGCCGATCCCGAAGTGCGGGTCCTGGTCGCAGAACAGTTGGGCGTGTTCGCCGAGTGCATGCGGGCCGAAGGGATCTCCGACTTTCCGGATCCGGCTGCTGACTTTTCCACCACCCCGTTCCCGATCGTCCCGTCCGACGCCCCTGGCTTCGACGCCGCCCTGGCCATCTGCGACGAACTCCTCGGGTCGTTCGGCTTGACGGACTGACCGGCGTCAGAGCGTTCTAGGGTTCGGGTGATCATGAACATCGGCTTCCAGGGCGAACGCTTCTCCTACTCGGACCAGGCGAGTTCCGAGCTCTTTCCCGCCGACAATCGGCTGGGCTTCGAGACGTTCTCGTCGGCTTTCGACGCTCTCCGCGCCGGCGAAGTTGAGCGACTGGTGCTGCCGATCGAGAACTCCACGACCGGGAGCGTCCTGCCGGTCCTCGACCGTCTGTTGCCGGGCAATGTCCACATCGTGGCCGAGCACCTCGTCGAGGTCCGTCACTGCCTGCTGGTGTCCCCCGGAACCACTATCGACACGATCAAGACGGTGCACTCGCATCCGGAGGCGCTGTCCCAGGCGGAGACGTTCATCGGCCGCCACGGCTGGACTGCGATGCCCGAGCACGACACGGCCGGCGCAGTCCGACTCGTCGCAGACCGTGCCGACCCGTCCGAGGCGGCTCTCGGCCCTGAACGAGCAGCCGAACCGAACGGTCTCGAAGTGTTGGCGCGCGACGTCGTCGACCGCGAGCACAACACGACCCGATTCGTGGTGGTTGCTCCCGGGGCGACCGAGATCAGCGACGAAGCGGACAAGTCGACCGTCGCCTTCACGACCGCCCACACTCCCGGTGCGCTGGCGCTGGCGTTGACAGAGTTGGGTCTGCGCGGCGCGAACCTGACCAGGATCGAGTCGCGTCCCGCCGAGGATGCGTGGCAGTACCGGTTTTTCGTGGACCTTTCTCACGAGCCCGGAGGGCTGGAACGGGTCTTCAACCCCCGTCCGTCCTCCCTCGGCGACATCCGCTTTCTCGGGACCTACAAAGCCGTCCGCTGAGCGAGGACAGTCCGCAGCGCTGACCGCATCTCCGGGGATGGTGTGTGTCCCGAGCCCGGTATCGGCAGGTCGGGGATCACGGCGGAGGGCTCCAGTCCGGTGGCCCGCCTGACACGTCGAAGATCCTGCTCGGGTCGGTGTCGGTTGATGACGAGCCGCGGGGTGGGTCCGAGCCACACGTCACAGAGTCGGGCGAGACGGACCACGCCGACATCGGTCGCCTCGCCGACGAAGACGACTTCGTCGAGGTCGATCATTCGATGCAGGGTCGAATCAGGTCCGGTGTCGAGGACGGTCACGCCGTTTGTCGTCCTCGCCCTTTCGACGTGTGCAACGATCTGGTCGACCCTCACCATGCCGGTCCCGACCGGGGCAGGATCGAGCGTGACATCCCCGAGGTCGACTACCGCCCTGGTTCGCGACGGCACCAGTCCCATTCTGAGTCCCAGTGACGGTGCGGCCGCGTCGACCTCGACCAGTCGAGCGCCACCTCCGAGCGCGTAGGCAAGGGCGAGGGCGACTTCGCTCCGTCCGGGGGCGCCGCGTGGCCCCGTCACCTCGATGAGGCGGCCGGGTGCCTGCGCCCGGGCGCTCAGAGCGATGGAGAGCATGCCCGCAGGGGGAGTGGCCGCGTCGATGACATCGGTCACTCCGGCCCGACCCAGCAGCCGGGCGCCGGGCGCGTCGGAGGCGACACCGATGAGGCGCGTCTCAGCGGTGAGATGACCGAGGTCGGCATGCGTGAGCCAGTGTGATTCCGATCCGATGAAGACCGCATCTGCGCGGCGGGCGACATCGGCGAGACCGGCGAGGTCACAACAGCGGCCGACGAGCCGCGCGAGTCCGGTGGCCCTGGCGTGGTCCACCAACCGCGGTTCCCATCCGGATCCGATCACGGTTGCGATCGCCGGCCTCACAGTGCTCTCACCCCGAACACCGTGCCGATCGAGAGGATCATCGGCCCGGATGCCGTCGCCAGATCGACGTGGTCGGCACCCACGCTTTGGACGACTCCTGCAATCTCACCGCCGGCATGCGAGAGGACAACGGTCTCACAACGCTCTTCCAGGTCGATGAGTCGATCCCGCAGCGTCGCTGACCTCCGTCTGCTCAGGTCTGCCGCCTCCTGCTCGGCGCGCAGCACCCGGTCGAGGTGGTGGCGGATGTGGAGGTCGATCTCGACGAGGTCGGGGTGGTCGGGGTTCATGCTCGCTCCTGTTGACGTCGTCGCACTTTGTAGTCGAACGTAAAACAACGTCAACTCCCTTTTTATCTCCTGGATCAGATTTGGCACGGCATCCACGTGCGGGAGGCGGATCTACCATCGGCGCGGATGAGCTTCGAAGCGCTGGCCATGCCGCAGGCACCGGTCGTGGAACCCGACGTCGACGTCGACACCGACCTGACCTGGAAGGTCGTCGTGTGGAACGATCCCGTGAACCTGTTCGACTACGTGATCTGGGTGCTGCGCGAATTGTTCGGCCACTCCAAGGAGAAGGCCGAGAAGCTCACCTCCCAGATCCACCACGAGGGGCGCGCAATCGTCAACGACGGACCGCGTGAGCAGGCCGAGATGGACTGCTACCGGCTGCATCGCCACGGCCTGTGGGCGACGCTCGAGAAGTGACGGACCTCTTCGTCCCCACCGCCGACGGAATCCGGATCACGCTGCCGGAAGGGCTCGTCGGATTTCTCAAAGACGTGCCGACGGCCCTCGACCACGTGGGCACCAACGATGGTGATCCGGCCGCGGGACGCTTCCATGTGGCGATCTACCCCCAAGACGACGGGGCCAACGACGAGTACTGGCGTTGGATGGAGGGTGAACTCGACCAGTCCCGTGCCGCCGATCGATCTGCATTTGGAAGCATCCTCGAATCGGCAGCCGACGGGGTGGTCGTCAGTACCGCCGAAGCACACGGGATCCTGCGAGTACTCGTCGAGATCCGTCTGGCGCTGGCGGCAAGACTCGGTGTCGAAGTGGAGTCGGACTACGCCAGCCTCGACCACACAGACGCCATCGTTCTCGACACGCTGGCCGAACTCCAACTCCTTCTGCTCACGGCGATGCAGTCGTGACTCGCCTTGAGATCGACGCTGTCGGCTCGGAGGGTGAAGGCATCGGGAGGCTCGACGGGAAGGCGACGTTCGTGGCGGGGGCGATTCCTGGCGATGTCGTCGATGTGGAGATCGTCGTGGCCAAGAGCCGCTTCGCTCGGGCGAGACTTCTCACGATCGAGTCCCCGTCACCCGACCGGATCCCGATGCCGTGTCCCCATGCCGCAGAGTGCGGCGGGTGCACATGGCAGATGGTTCCCCGCCAAGTCCAGGCGGATTGGAAGCAGGGAGCGGTCGAAGCGGCTCTCTCTCGCATCGGACGATTCGAATCGGTCGAAGTGCGGCCGATCGAGACCCCGGGACCGGATTTCTCGTACCGCAACCGGCTCGATCTCCATCCATCTCCCGACGGCCCGGGATTCCATCGAGCAGGCAGCCACGATCTCGTGGTGATCTCCGAATGCCTGCTCGCCGCTCCTCCTGTCGTTGCTCTCCTCGACGAGGTGATCGGTCGTCCAGTCGCCTCCGAACTGACGCTGCGCGCCGGGCTCCGCACCGGGGAGGCAGTGATCATCGGGGAGGGCCATGGCAACGAAGCGGTCATCACCGAGATCGTTGGCGGCGTCCGCTTCCAGGTCACAGGCCGTGCCTTCTTTCAACCCAACACCGATGGTGCTGAGGCGCTGGTGCGGCTCGTCGGCGAGGCGAGCCCCAGCGGCGGGTCGTTCGTGGACGTGTTCGCCGGAGTCGGTCTCTTCGCCGGAACGGTCGGAGCGAGGTTCGACGACGTCACCGCCATCGAGTCGAGCCGCACCGCCGTAGCGGACTTCCGCCAGAACGTTGCAGGAGCAAGGGTGCTGGCGATGCCTGCGGTCCCAGGATTGAAGAAACTCGATGGGCGTCCGGACGTTGCCGTCGTCGATCCGCCCCGCACCGGTCTCGGCCCGGAAGCCCTGACTGCGTTGGTCGCCGTCGGCCCTGCAGTGCTCGTGTCGGTGTCGTGTGATGCGGCGACCTTCGCACGCGACGCTCGAATGCTGGTCGACGCCGGCTACGACCTCGAATGGGTCCAACCCGTCGACCAGTTCCCCCAGACCCCACACGTCGAGACCGTTGCGCGCTTCTCCCGCTGAAGTGCCGGACAATCGCGGGCCTTTCTCGACCGCCAAGCGGGTGGCGTTGGCCCACGTCCTTCGGCTCGCTGCCTTGTCCTCGATGGTGCCAAGCACGGCCGTAATCCCTCAGTTAGAGTCCGGCGCTCTTAGTGACGGGTGGAGGGAGCCCAACTGTCGATGGCGACGAGATCCATGACCCCGACCCGGGCAACCGATGCCTCGGCAGGCCGCTGGAGGCACCGCGCCGAAAAGCTCAAGGCGTACTTGTATCTGTTGCCGGCCCTCGTCGTCCTCGCCGCCTTCGTCTACTACCCGATCATCGAGTCGTTCCGCCTCAGTCTGCACAGAGTCGCCCCCTTCGGAGATGCGGAGATCTACCTCGGCCTCGGGCACTACACCCGCCTCCTCACCAGTCCCGAGTTCTGGAACAACGTCTCGGTGTCACTGTGGTTCATGGTGGGAACCGTACCGGTGGGAATCTTCCTGGCGGTGGTGGTGGCGCTGCTCCTCTCCTATCCGGTCACCCGGATGTCGTGGTTGCACCGAACGCTCATCTTCGTACCGGTCATCATCTCCAGCGCCATCGCCGGAGTCCTGTTCCGGTGGCTCTACAACCCCGTAATTGGACACATCAACACCTGGCTCGAGGTCATCGGAATCGACGGACCCAATTGGCTGACCTCCCGGACCTGGGCGCTGTTCGCGGTGACTGTGGCCGTGGTGTGGCGCCAACTCGGGTTCAACGTGATCATTGCCTTGGCCGGCCTCCAGCAGATCGACGACAGTCTCTACGAGGCGGCCAAGGTCGACGGTGCGAGCACGGGTCAGCGGATCCGTCACATCACCCTGCCTCTTCTGTCTCCCACGCTGTTCTTCTTGGTGATC
Organism: Acidimicrobiia bacterium; assembly: GCA_040905965.1. Classification (GTDB taxonomy): domain Bacteria; phylum Actinomycetota; class Acidimicrobiia; order Spongiisociales; family ZC4RG35; genus DATHWB01. The sequence goes on along the minus strand of JBBDQP010000095.1, from coordinate 10,082 downwards.
GTGAATGTGATCTTCAGCCTGCAGGCGTTCGGGGAGATCGACATCCTCACCAACGGTGGACCCGGCCAGGCGACCGAGAACCTGGTCTACTCCGTCTTCGTCGACGGTTTCGTCGGAACGCGGTTCCGGGGTCTGGCGAGTGCCCAGGCGTTCCTGCTCGCCGTGATGATCATCGGAGTGTCCTTCCTCCAGTTCCGCGGTTTTCGAAAGAAGGTGCACTACCAGTGACAACGCCGGCTCCGGAAGGAATCACGGATCTCGATCTGGATCGGTCTGTGGCACTCGCGGCGACCGACCGTCGCAGGGGAATTGCCAGCGCGGAACCATGGGTGCAGGTGAGCCTGTTTGCCGTCGGTCTCATTATCTCGTTGCCGATCGTCGTCGCCATCTTCACCAGCTTCACACCGTTGCCGCGGATCCTCGGCGACTCCAATTCCATCTGGACCCCTCCGTGGACGTTCGACAACTACGTCACCGCCTGGACCGCCACGCCGTTCGGCCGGTTCATGTACAACAGCTTCGTCCAGACCGGGGTCATCACGTTCGCGACGGTCATCACCAGCATTTTCGCCGGTTACGCCTTCGCCATGTTCCGATTCCCCGGTCGCAACGTCGCCTTCGGAGTGGTGTTGGGGAGCCTGATGGTGCCGTTCGAGTTGACGTTCATCCCCAACTTCGTGTTGATCAGCGACCTCGGTTGGGCCAACACGTTCAAGGGACTGACCGTTCCGTTTCTGGCCAACGCCTTCGGGATCTTCCTGCTCCGCCAGTTCTTCCTCGTGCTTCCCAAAGATCTCTACGACGCCGCCAAGATCGACGGGGCGACGGACTGGTACTACCTGTGGAAGGTGGTGGTGCCACTCAGCAAGGGTGCGATCTCCGCACTGACCATCTTTGCGTTCCTCGGGTCGTGGAACCAGTACCTGTGGCCGCTCATCATCACCAACGACGAGTCGATGCGCACCGCCCAGATCGGGATCCGTTTCTTCCTCATCAATCAGGAAGCGGCCACCGACTGGGGGGCGATCATGGCGGGCGCGACGATCGTCATGCTGCCTACCCTGGCAGTGTTCCTGGTGGCCCAACGACAGCTTGTGAAGGGCCTGGCCATGTCCGGCTTGAAGGGATGACCGAAATCGAGCAACGAAGGAGACGAAGAAAATGAGCCGATGGAGATACAGCACAGCGGTGTTGTTGGCACTCGCCCTGGTGGCATCAGCCTGCGCCGGCGAGGAAGGCACCGATGAGACGACGGAGACCACCGTCGTGGAAGCCAGCGGAGACCCGATCACGATCGAGTTCTGGCATGCCATGGCCGACGATCTCGGCGCCGTCGTCGACCAGTTGGTGACCGACTACAACGCCAGCCAGGACGCCGTGATCGTGGAGGCCACGTTCCAAGGTTCCTACGACGACACGTACAACGCGTTGTTGGCGGCGTTCGAAGCGGACACCGCTCCGAACATCACCCAGAACTTCGATCTGGCCGCCCAGACCATGTTCGACACTGGCAAATTGATTCCGGCGCACGAATTGATGGAGTCGGGCGAGGGTGACGCCTTCTTGGGAGCGCCGCGGGACTACTACTCGGACGAAGAAGGCATGGTGGCACTGGCGTTCAACTCGAGCACGCCGATCGTCTACTACAACGCCGAGATGTTCGAAGCGGCCGGTCTGGAAGCGCCGCCGCAAGACTGGGACTTCAGCACCTTCCTCGACTACTGCGAGGCCATCCAGGAATCAGGCGTCGAGTTCTGCGTGACGTTTGGGACCGTGGGCTGGTACTTCGAACAGATCCTGGCGAACAGCGGCGGTCTGTACTTCAACGAGAACAACGGCCGCACTGGGCGGGCTACCGAAGTCGAATTCAACACCGGCCAGGGTGTCGAGGTCTTCGAGTTCCTCACCGGCCTGATGGTGAATGGCCAGGCGCCCAACCTTGGCAACACCTGGTCTGATACGGACAGCGTGTTCTTCGCCAACGACGCCGCCATGATCTTCGACTCCACGGCAGGAGCCAGAGGCTTCGTGGACAACGCCGGCTTCGAGGTGAAGACCGCCTTCATCCCGCACAGCGATTCGAGCGAACGCAACGGGGTGGCGATCGGCGGGGCGGCACTGTGGCTGCTTGACTCGGGTGATCCTGCGGAGAATGCGGCAGCATGGGACTTCATGCGGTTCATGACCGAGTCCGACCCGCAGATCACGTGGCACACGGAGACGGGATACTTCCCGGTGCTGGCCTCGCTCCAGAGCGACCCACCGGCAGAACTCGCCCAGTTCTGGGACGAGAACCCCAACTTCCGCACGGCGATCGATCAGCTGGCTGCGACCAGGACCACGCTGGACGACGGCTCCACCAACTATGCGGTACTCGGTGGCCGGGCGGGACCCTTCCCGGAGATCAGGCGAATCGTCGTTGAGGCGTACAGCGCTGTGCTCGACGGCGGCATGTCACCTCAGGAGGCACTCGACCAGGCGGCAGAGCAGGCGAACGCGGCTCTGTCTGACTACAACGAGTTCTTCGGCGGTTGATCCGACCGATCGTGACAGACCGGCTTCCTCCGGTGGCGTGGCGCAAGTCCGCCGTCGGCGCGGCGCTGTTGGTCGCAGTCACGGCGTGTGCACCCACCCAGCCGGGGGAGATGATCGACGTGCCTGAGCCAGGCTCGAAGGTGAATATCCCCTATGACCTCCAGGGTCATCGAGGTGCCCGCGGTCTCCGCCCCGAGAACACGTTGCCGGCTGTCGAAGCCGCCCTCGATGCGGGGGTGTCGACTGTGGAACTGGATCTGCATTTCAGCTCCGACCGCCGGGTGGTGGCCTGGCACGATCCGAAGATCGACCCGTCCAAGTGCGGGGTCGATCCGTCGGCTTCGCTTCCGGTGCCCGACCCCGACGTCCTCGCGACTGGCTCTGTCGAGTTGATGGTCTCCCGGTTGACCGTCGCCGAACTTGCCGGCTATCGATGTGACCGCAATCCCGACCCCACCAGTTTCCCTGATCAGACAGTCACCAACTCCGGGTTGGCGGGAGACCGGTACGGCATCGTCGAAGTCGGACAGATCTTCGACTTCGTGGATGCATATGCCCGCGCGGAGACGACGGCGGCGGCCCTCGGTGAACGAGCCGGCCGCGTCGAGTTCAACCTCGAGCTGAAGCGGCGGCCGGACCATCCCGGATACATCGACGACACCTTCGACGGGATCTCCCCCGGCGCATTCGAACTGGCCTTGCTGGAGGAGATCGACGCTCGAGACCTGAGGGACCGGGTGGTCGTCCAGAGCTTCGACCATCGTTCATTGTGGGCGCTTGGATCGATAGCGCCCGACATCCGGCTCTCGGTGCTCACACGTCGTGGGGATCCGACCGACTTCGAACGGTGGGTGGACCAGGGGGCTTCCATCTGGTCCCCGGATTGGCGGGAGGTGGATAGCGCTACGTTGGCGGCCGCGCATCGGGCCGGCCTGAAAGTGATCCCGTGGACTGTGAACGATTCCGAACTGATGGACAATCTGATCACGTTGGGTGTCGACGGGATCATTACGGACCGGCCCGATCTGGCACCGGCGGGCCGTCGTTGAGGCTGTGGCCGCTATCTCTTCTCGCATTGATGTTGGCGGCGTGTGTCAGCATCGGTGAGGAGCACGAAGCCCGAATCGAGGTGGTGGCGGAGGGCCTCATCAACCCGATCGGGCTGGTCGTCCTCGCCGACGGATCGTTGCTGGTCGCCGAGGAAGGCACCGGCGGGAACGACGACAGCGCCGGCGTGAGCCTGATCGTCGACGGTCGCGTCGACCGGGTGGTCTCGGGCCTGCCCAGCAGTCGGGACTCAGGGGATCTGTCGGGGGTTCCGATGGTGGGCGTGTCCCCGGACGGAAGCACGGTGTACACCGCCCATTTCGCCAGGGGCAGTCTGCTCACCTTCCCCACTCCGACTCCCGCCAGTGTGGCGACCGGACTCGTGCTGAGCCCGGACGATCTCGGGACGGACATGACGCCGCTCAACCGGGTGGAACTGGTGAACCCCTTCGACATCGCTTTCACCGAAGATGGGTCTCCGGTGGTCACCGACGCCAGCGAGAACGGGGTCGCGGCCCGCAATCCCGACGGCACCACTTCTTTCATCCATCGCTTCGATCACCTCCCGGCCCCGGGGAACCCCTCGCTGCGGATCGATGCGGTTCCGACGGGGATCGCTCGGGTGGGCGGCGAGTTCTACGTGACCCTCACCGGTGGCTGCCCCTATCCGGCGGGGTCCGGCCGGCTGGTGGCTATCGACGGACAGCGCGGCGAGCGGACGGTGGTGGCAGGGCTGAACATGCCGATCGATGTGGCCCGGGCAGACGACGGGACCATCTGGCTGCTCGAATTCGCCCGGTTCGAACCCGACGCGTCCTGCTTCACAGGCGAGGGTTATCAGCCGGGGACGGGGAGGCTCAGCCGGGTGGTGGACGATCGGGTAGAGCCGGTGCTGGAAGGGCTGGACTTTCCCGGTGCCCTGGCGATCGGTCCTGACGGATCCATCTACGTGAGCGAGATCTTCGCCGGACGCGTGTTGCGGGTGACCTTCGACGAGCCCCCCGACGATGTCAGCCAGCAGGCGGCAGCACCCTGGCGCTTCACCGACGTCGCCTCCGACGTGGGGTTGGACTTTCGTCACGGGGCATTCCAGACCGAGGTCTCGATGGATACGACGGCCATGATGGGCGGTGGACTCTGCTGGATCGATTTCGACGGGGACGGCTGGCTCGACCTGTACGTCGTCAACAGCCATGCCGTCTCCGAGGTCGGCTATTGGGAGGATCAGGGGGGCCTGCCCCGCAATCAGCTCTACCGGAACGTCGAGGGAGCATTCGAGAACGTGAGCGACGGCAGCGGCGCCGACCTCGCCCACCGGGGAATGGGCTGCGTGGCGGCCGACTTCGACGGTGACGGTCACACCGATCTCTACGTCACCGCCGACGGCCCGAATGCTCTGCTGATGAGCGACGGTGAGGGCCGATTCACCGAAGTGGCCGCCGCGGCCGGTGTCGACACGCCGGGTTGGAGTTCGGCTGCAGCGGTGGGCGATGTCGACGGTGACAGAGACCTGGATCTGTTCGTCGGGTCCTACATCGACCCCGAGAAGATGATCGACAAGCCCAGCGGGGCCTTCCCCCAGGATTTCTTGGGCATCGTCAACCACCTGTACCTCAACGACGGTTCGGGACACTTCGAGGCCGTGACGCGGGAGGCGAGACTGATCGAGGAGGATCGCACCCTCGGGGCCGTGTTCTCCGATATCGATGGTGACGGCGATCTCGACCTGTACGTCGCCAATGACGGGCATCCCAACCGCCTCTATGAGAATCGGGCTGGTGACGGGTCGCTCGGCTTCGAATTCGTCGACATGACGATCGACGCAGGAGTGGGGGACTCCGGGAGCGGGATGGGGATCGCCGCAGGCGACTTCGACGAGGATGGCGGGATGGACCTCTTCGTCACCAATTGGGACGTGGAGTTCCATGCCCTCTATCGCAACCAACGAAGCGGCGAGGATCTCGCCTTCGATTTCGTCACCTATCGCGTCGGCCTGGCGGGTTTCGGAGTCGGCGACACCGGCTGGGGAGCCACCTGGGGCGACTTCGACAATGACACCGATCTCGACCTTCTGGTCGTCAACGGTCGGGTGCCGATGGAAGGCACGGAGCGAGACGAAGAGTTGGTGAGGCTTTTCGGGAACCTCTTCTCGGAAGGACAACCGGGAGAGCTGCGTGACTGGACGGAGCGGGTGGAATTGGACGGCGTCGGGCCGCTCCGTGCCCGTGGCAGCGCGGTTGCCGACTTCGACCACGACGGGGACCTCGACGTCGCCGTCAACCAGATCGGGCGTGATGTCGTGCTGCTCAGGAACGAAGGCGCATTGTCCGGATGGTTGTCGGTGGAGGTGAAGCCGGCCGAGCCCGGGACGATGGTCATGGTGGAGTTGACCGACGGACGGGTGCTGACACGGGAGCTCCGGATCGGTGGCAGCTATCTGGCGTCCGAAGATCCCAGAGCCCATTTTGGGATCGACGATCGGGAAGCCGTCGACGTGGTCGTGCGGTGGCCGGACGGAACTATCGAGCGGCGCACAGACGTGTCGGCGAACCAGCGAATCGTGATCACCCGCTGAGCTGTTGGTCGCGGGGATCTGCGGTGAGGTCTGCTGTTGGGAATCTCCTGTGGAAAAGTCGGTGGACTGACGTCTCACGGGGCAGCAGCGGCGATTAGGTTCGGGGTATGTCGTCCGAAGGAGACTTCTCTTGCAAGTGTCGCTGACTGTCAATGGGGAATCGGTTTCGGCCGACGTCGAACCGAGAACCCTTCTCGTCCATTTCATCCGGGAGAACCTCGACCTGACCGGCACCCATGTCGGTTGTGAAACGTCCTACTGCGGCGCCTGCACGGTGGTCCTGGACGGCAAGTCCGTGAAGTCGTGCACCATGCTGGCGGTACAGGCCGCCGGTGCAGACGTCACCACCATCGAAGGCCTCGCCGATGGTGACCAGATGCACCCGATCCAGGAGGGCTTCTGGGAGCGGCACGGCCTGCAGTGCGGTTACTGCACGCCCGGGATGATCATGTCCGCAGCCGGGCTGCTGGCCGAGAACCCCAGCCCCTCCGAAGACGAGATCCGCCACGGCATCGAAGGCAATCTGTGTCGGTGCACGGGCTATCACAACATCGTGAAAGCCATCGACTACGCCGCATCCAAGATGCGCGGCGAGACGCCTGCGCCGGCCGAATGGGAGGCGACGGCATGAGTACCACCAGCGCACTCGGAGGAGTCGTCCGGCGTCGGGAGGATCCGGCACTCGTCGCGGGAACCGGTCTCTACGTCGACGATGTCAAGCGCACCGGAATGCTGTACGTCGCGTTCGTACGGAGTCCCTACGCCCACGCCACCATCACTTCGATCGACTCGGCGGAGGCGCGGTCGATGCCGGGTGTGAAGGCGATCTACACCGCCGATGACGTTCGTCATCTCGGTCCGCTGCCGGCTCAGGTGCCGGTCGGTCAGGTGAGGCCGCTGTTGGCGGACGGGATCGTCAAGCACATGGGCGAGGCAGTCGCCATGGTGGTCGCCGCCACCCGGGCACAAGCACAGGACGCCGCCGACGCCGTCTTTGTCGACTACGAAGTGCTCGAACCCGTCATCGATCTCAAGGATGCCGCCTCGGACCGTGTGAAAGTCCACGACGGTCTCGACTCGAACATCCTGATCACCTGGACCACGCCGTTCGGTGCCGACGAGGAAGCGCAGGCGGCACTCGCCGATCAGATCGCCGAAGCCAAGGCTCGTGACGACACGGTCACCGTCTCGCTGGAGATGAACAACCAGCGTCTGCTCCCGACTGCCATCGAGCCGCGCTCGGTCGTCGCCGAATGGAACAGCGGATACGGCGAAATGACCGTGTGGTCGTCCTCCCAGATGATCTCCGCGGTTGCTGGCGCAGTGGGCAAGGTGCTGGGCATCCCCTACAACCAGGTGCACGGCATCGCCCCCGAAGTCGGCGGCGGGTTCGGGGCAAAATTGAACGTCTACCCCGACGAGATTCTCGTGCCATGGGCAGCGCAGCAACTCGGCAAGGCGGTCAAGTACACCGAGACCCGTCGTGAGGCTGCCGTGTCCACGATCCAGGGTCGAGGGTGGATCGGGACGGCGACGATCACCGGCACGCGCGACGGCGAAGTGTTGGGCTACGAACTCGACGCCATCTGCGATATGGGGGCGTACTCCCAGAACTTCACGGTGGCCATCCCGTTCCTCGGGGTGTTCGTCGGGTCGGGTCAGTACAAGTTCCCGACACGGCTCAAGCTCGACTGCGTCACGACCCACATGCAGACGACCGACGCCTACCGAGGCGCAGGACGACCCGAGGCGATCTACTACCTCGAGCGCATCATGGACGCGTACTCCCGCGAGATCGGGATGGATCCGGCCGCTGTCCGGATGAAGAACTTCATCCCCAACGAGGACTTCCCCTCTGCCATTTCGCCGGTCGGGTTCGCCATCGACACCGGCGACTACGGGACCAACCTGCAGGCGATGCTGGACCTGCCCGAGTACGCCGAGATGAAGGCGGAACGGGACCGGCTGCGAGCGGAAGGCAAACTCGCCGGTCTGGGCCTCTCCACCTACATGGAAGTCTGCGGATTCGGTCCTTCCGGCCTCGTCGACCTCGGATTCTCGTGGGCCGAATACGGGGTGCCGTCTGCGTTCAACGGGTCTGGGGTGGTCCGGGTCAATCCGGACGGGACGGCGAACGTGATCATCGGAACCGGGCCGTCCGGACAGGGCCATAAGACGACGTGGTCTCAAATCGTCTCCCAGCAGACCGGGATCGAGATGGACAAGATCCGCGTCACCTACGGCGACACCAAGGAGGCGCCCATCTCGATCGGATCGTTCGGTTCGAGGTCGGCGGCGGTGGACGGTTCGGCGGCCTTTGAAGCTGCAGGCAAGGTACGGGACAAGGCCGCCAAGGTGGCCGCTCATCTGTTGGAGGCATCCGAGGACGACATCCGCTTCGAAGACGGGGCGGCGCATGTCGCCGGATCCCCGGACAAGTCGGTGACGTGGGAGGAGATCGCCAAGGTCGCCTACCAGCCGCACCTGCTCCCCGAAGGGATGGAGGGCGGAATGGAAGCCCACGCCATCTTCAGCCCGGCGAATGCGACGTGGCCGTTCGGAACGATGGCGTGTCTCGCCAGCGTCGACGCCGACACCGGCGATGTGAAGATCCTGCGCTGGGTCAACGTCGATGACTGCGGCAACGTGATCAACCCGATGATCGTCGACGGCCAGATCCACGGTGGGGTCGCCCAGGGGATCGGCCAGGCGCTGTTCGAAGACGCCATCTACGACCCGGAAGGCAACCTGCTGACAGCCGGGCTCATCGACTACCCGATGCCGACGGCCGCAGACGTGCCCAACTATGAGTTGCACAGGACGGTGACACCGACCGATGTGAACCCGCTTGGCGTCAAAGGCGTCGGTGAGGCAGGGACCATCGGATCGGCACAGACCCTGGTCAACGCCGTGGTCGACGCACTCGCAGACCTCGGCGTCAAACACGTCGACATGCCGATGCGGCCGAAGCGTGTGTGGCAGGCGATGCAAGACGCGAAGAACTGAGAGGAGGACAGGATGTACCCAAGAGCTTTCGACTACGTCGCCGCCTCCTCCATCGACGAGGCGGTCAGAGAACTCGGTAACGCCGAATTCGCCAAGGTGATGTCCGGCGGGATGTCGCTCATCCCGATGATGAAGTTGCGGCTGCTGTCCCCCGACCTGGTGGTCGACATCGGACGAGTGTCCGGGTTGGGCGATATCAGCGACGACGGCGATTCGATCACCATCGGGGCGCTGGTCACCCACGAGAAGACGGCTTCCTCGGACGTGCCGGCAGCGCTGAAGACGGCCGCGGCGTGGACCGGGGACCGTCAGGTGCGAAGCCGCGGCACCACGTGTGGTGCAGTCGCGCACGCCGACATCGCCGCCGACCAGCCTTCGGCGGTGCTGGCGCTGGGCGGAACGATCATCGCCCAGGGACCGAATGGCACCAGAGAGATCGCCTCGGAGGACTTTTTCCTCGACGCGATGACCTCGGCGCTGGAGCCAAACGAGATCCTGACGTCGATCCGCATCCCGAAGATGGACGGCGGCTCGGCCTACGACAAGCTCGGACGGCGCGGTGGCCACACCGACTACGCGGTGGCCGGAGCGTCGGCCTGGGTGAGCCGGTCCAACGGGTCGATCTCGGACGCGCGCATCGCGCTCACCGGGGTGGGCCTCAAGCCGGAACTGACCCCGGGCGTGATGGAGGCGATCGTCGGCACGGACGGCAGCGACTCTGCGGTGGCTTCGGCGGCCGAACGGGCGGTCGAAGGCATCACGGTGCTCGAAGACCTCTACGGCTCCGTCGAATACAAGACCCACCTCGCCAAAGTGATGATCCGCCGAGCCCTCACCCAAGCCATCGCAGCGAGCTAGGCCAGCGCTACCCGGCGGGTGGTTCGTCGTCGACGGGGTGGCCGGCGTCTGCCCAGGCGAC
>JBBDQP010000094.1:0-19235 GCA_040905965.1 Acidimicrobiia bacterium | reverse complement strand
AGCCGAACGATTCAACACACTCGTCGCGACCACCCCTTGAAACCGCCGACGTATAGGTCCGAACTAACCCTGGGTAGGAGTGGACTTCGAGGGGGTGGTACGCCAGGGGGCGGGGATCACCATGACTGGAACAGTCGAACCGCGAACAACCCGTTCCGACACGCTGCCCATCATCCACCGTTGGACGCCGGTGCGGCCGTGGCTGGCGATGATGATCATGTCGACATCACCGCGTTCCGCCCTGGCCAGCAGTGATGAGGCCGCATCCTCACCGGACAGCACATCGGTGGTGACCTCCAAGTCGCTCATCGACCGGGCGGCACCTCGTAGATTTGACTCCATGATGTCGACTGGGTCCTCGCCTTCCGCTTCCGCGAAGTCCGCTAGCGCCGCCCGCAGTGACGGGCCGGCGACGGTGACGAGAAGCACCTCTTTCCCCAGCGCCCTCGCCAACTCGGCCGCACGCGGAAGTGCCGAGGCCGAGAGATCCGACGTGTCGAGCGGGACCATGATCTTCATGCGAGTTCTCCTTCCGGGACCGTCCCGGCCCCTCTCGTCTCAAGACCGTCGCAGACCAAACGCCGAGGCGCAAGGGCCGAAAGCCTCCCGGGGAGTGACGATCAGCCGCGCCCGGCAGGCGGTAACCCGATGATTGGCGTCCTGGCGTCCATTCCGTCTCCACCGATCAATCACCTGCCGGTCGGTCCACTCCGGCTCACCTTCTATGGGATCTTCATCGCCACCGGAGTGGCCCTTGCGTGGTGGCTCGCCAAGCACCGATTCACCGAACGCGGAGGCCACCCCGAAGCGGTCGAACAGATCCTCATCCGAGTCGTTGGCTTCGGGTTCCTCGGCGCCCGACTCGCGTACGTATCCACCCACCAAGCCCGATTCGAGGACGAGTGGTGGAAGGTCATCGCCATCTGGGAAGGCGGTCTCGCCCTTTACGGCGGGCTCACCGCCGGTGCGATAGCCCTTGTGGTGTCGTCTCGGTCCCGCAACGTGCGGCTGCCGACGCTCCTCGACTCGCTCGCCCCAGCAGTGCCACTGGCCCAGGCGATCGGCCGGTGGGGGAACTACTTCAACCAGGAACTCTTCGGCACCCCCAGCCAGCTGCCGTGGGCGGTGGAGATCGACCCCGCCAACCGACCGGCCGAGTATCTGGATGCGGCCACATTCCATCCGACGTTCCTCTACGAGTCGTTGTGGAATTTCGGATTGGCCGCCTTCATCATCTGGATCGGGCGTCGCTCCCCCAGCCTGCAGGGCCGCCTCATCGGCGTGTACTTCATCGGATACGGTCTGATGCGCTTCCTGCTGGAACTGATCCGCACCGACACCACTTTCCGCTTCCTGGGTCTGAGCCGCAATGGCTGGGTCTCGATAGGCGCGGTCCTGGTCGGAGCAGCCGTGCTGGCATGGAAGCGGACTCCACGGCACGACGACGACATAGGCCACCAAGTTCGCTGATGCCCGCTAGATGATGACTCGGCGGACAGATACCCGTCGCGACACGGCCACGCTCCCGGCGATGTCGACCACACCCTCGCCGATGAGACCGACCGGATAGGAATCGCAAGGACTCCCGCCACCCTGCGCGAAAACATCGATCGAGGTGTCCCGCCGCAGTCCCATCTTGGAACCCACCGGCTGACGTCGCCGGCCCCCGGTCGCGCCAAACAGCAAGAAACCCCTGTATGGGCAGGGGTTTCTTGCATGTGGGCCCTGTTGGATTTGAACCAACGACCTCTTCCGTGTCAGGGAAGCGCTCTCCCCCTGAGCTAAGGGCCCGGATCTTCAGTTGTCTGGAGGCGACGCCCGGAATTGAACCGGGGTAACAGGTTTTGCAGACCCGTGCCTAACCACTCGGCCACGTCGCCATGATGATCAAAAAGACCGGCCGGCGCCGGTCTTGGAGCGGAAGACGGGGTTCGAACCCGCGACCTCAACCTTGGCAAGGTTGCGCTCTACCAACTGAGCTACTTCCGCAGGGAAGGGCGATGTTAGCCGGTGGCCGCGAATGTCTGCCAACCCGTGCTCACCGCCCTGAGGACCCGAAACCTCCGGAACCGCGCTCGGTTTCGTCGAGGTCCACCACCTCTTTCAACTCGACCGTCGGCACCGGCGAGATCATCAGCTGGGCGATACGTTCGCCTCTCGCGAAGGCGACGCTTTCCGACCCGTGGTTGATCAGGATCACCTTGATCTCGCCCCGATATCCGCTGTCGATGAGCCCGGGAGAGTTCACGACTCCGACGCCGTGCCGGGCGGCATGGCCGGAGCGGGGCAACACCAGGCCGGCGAAGCCCTCCGGGATGGCGACGGCCAACCCAGTGGGGACGATCCTGCGCTCTCCCGGTGCGAGTTCGACGTCTTCGGCGGTCACCAGATCGAAGCCGGCATCGCCGGGATGGGCCTGCGAAGGCGCGGGTAGTTCACGATCCAGTCTGGTGAAGCTAACGTGACATTTGGTCATGACATCGTGGGGCGGTCGGGCGGACTTAGCCACGGAGCTGACAGACTTGCCACACGGATACTGTACTGAGTGTCGGGCACGGGTCACCGTTCTCAACGGACAGTGCCTCCTCGACCACATGGTCGACCCCGTCACCATCGAAGAGACCCCCGGTCGGCGCTTGCGTCCGAGCGCTCGCCGCCGTCGGGGCACCCACGCCCCAGTCCAATCGGTCCGAGGCGCACTCCCCTTGATCTCGCTCGATCCTGCCCCCCTCGGTGGAGGGCTCGCCCTGCTGGAACGGGATGCCGAGACGCCCTCCCCGGCTCCGGAACCAGATCTGCCCATCCGGCAGCCGGACCCGGTGCTCGAACCCACGCGGTTCCACGCCCCCGACACCGACACGCTGTCGATCACCGGGCTGTTGGTGGAGGAGCTGTGGAACCTCAGTCCAGACGAGGACATCCTCGGATGGACACCGGGAGAAATGGACGAGACCCTCGTCCAAACGGGCGTGCGCAAACGCAAGGTGGTGGCGATCGTCGTTCTCGCCGTCATCGCCCTCCTGGTGGGTTGGAGAGCACTGACATGGGATGACACACAGTCCGCCCAGTCGATCGACGCCATCAGCGGAGCATCAGCGACGCTGGTCGAAGAACTCGAAACGCTCGATGGTCCGATCGATGACCTGTCGGACGGGATCATCACCGATCCGCTGGCCGCCTCCACCGGTATCGCTCGAATGGACGAGGCCGCTCGATTGCTCTTCACGCTGGCGGGGGACACCCCGCTCGACGCCGACATGGCACCCGTCCGCGAGCAGGCAATCTCACAAGCCGGTGGAGCCCTGGACCTGGCCACGACACTCTCCGAATCGATTGCCTACGCGTCGGCCGTTCATCTGATCACCAGGCCGATCGAACTCCCGGCCGAGACCGATATCGATGGACTGACCGTCGTCACGGCCACCGTCACCGGGTGGGTCGGCGACTTCACGGCAGGCGTCGCTGCCCTTCCCGGCAACGACTTCACCGACACCCACCGGACGGCCCTCGTCGACCTGGCTGCGTCGCTCCCCGACTGGCAGGCGGCCTACCTCGACTCACTCCGAGCCAAGGATCCCGCCCGAGCGGCCCAGCACATCGGCGAGCTCGAGCGGCAGATGACTTTCGTCCGCGACAGCTGGGCCGGGACATCGCAGTCGATTGCCGAATGGGCGCGGGAGCGCGTCGGTTCGCTGGCGATCCCGCTGGTAGTCAATCGTTGAGAGCAACGGGATCTTCGAGGGAGGCGAGCGCCTCCTCGAAATCCCTGGCACCCTGAAAGTCCTGGTAGACGCTGGCAAAACGGAGGTACGCCACCTCGTCGAGGGCCCGCAGTTCGGCCAGAACCAACTGCCCGATGCGCTCGGAGTCGACCGGTGAACCGAACTCCTGGAGCTGCGCATCGATCCGTTCGACGATCCCTTCCACTCCCCCGGTCGGCAAAGGGCGATCCGCCAAAGCAGACGCCAGACCGATCCTCACCTTCTCGGCGGAAAAAGGCTGTAGCAGTCCCGAACGCTTGCGCACCATGCGCACGTTGGCAACCCGCTCGTAGGTGGTGAAGCGGGCATCACAGCGCTCACATTCGCGCCGACGGCGAATGGACATCCCACCGTCGGCCGGGCGCGAATCGACGACGCGCGAATCACCGTGGGAACATTCGGGGCATTGCATCGACCGCAAGCGTACCCCTCCTGGTGTGTTGACTACCCGGCAGGGACGCTGAGAATCTGTCCAGGATGGATGGTCGAGCCCGAAAGACCGTTCAGATCGCGGATCGTGGCAACGGTCTCACGGACGTCCGCACCCTCGACGGTGCCGGCGATGTTCCAGATGGTGTCACCGGCCTGGACCGTATAGGACGTCACGGCCATTGGCTGATCTGCCTGCACCGACGTCATCAGCACGGAGGTGACAGCGATCGCCAGCAGCATCGCCACCGCCTTCGGGGGCACGAGGTAGCGAACGCTGGGGCGGCGGGCCGGGGCCACGCGTGGAGGTTCGATCACGAAAGTTGTCATTGGGATGCTCCTGGCTCGGGGTGATCAACGTACGGATCGGCTGTGACACAAACCCTCGGCATTCCCGCAGACAGGCCAGGCGCTCCCTGTGCTGCGTTCTCGACTGCCGAGACGACCGGGCCTATCCCGGTTGGCGGCTCATGCGGTGCTTGTGATCCGAACATCTGTTCGATACTGTATAGAACGGACGTTCGACCGTCAAGTCGAACAGGTGTTTGGAACGCGAAGATCCGCCAACTACGCTTGGTGTCACCGGAGGAGAGGACGCACATGCCCACAGACGACAACCACGGCGGAGCCACCGGCCCGCTCAGCGACCGACAGCAGCAGGTCCTGGACTACATCCGCAGCAAGGTCGCCGAGCGCGGCTATCCGCCGTCGGTCCGTGAAATCGGCGATGCGATCGGTCTGTCCTCGCCTTCGACCGTCCACAGCCACCTCTCGACCCTGGTCAAGCTCGGCTATATCCGGAAGGACGCGACGAAACCCCGCGCCATCGAAGTCCTCGGATCCCATCCCGACTCCTCCCCGGCGCCGAGCACGCGCGACGACGAACACCTCCGCGATGTCCCGCTCATCGGCCGTATCGCCGCCGGTTCACCGATCCTGGCGGCCGAAGACGTCGAGAACGTGATGGCACTGCCGACGGATCTGGTCGGAAACGGACCCGTCTTCATGCTCGAGATTCGTGGAGACTCGATGATCGACGCCGGCATCCTCGATGGTGACTACGTCGTGATCCGACGTCAGGATCACGCCCGTGACGGCGAGATCATCGCCGCCCTGATCGACGGTGAAGAGGCGACGGTCAAGCGACTCCGTCGAGCAGACGGGAAGGTCATGCTGATCTCGGAGAACCCCGCCTACGAACCGATGGTCTTCGAACGCGATGTGGCCATCATCGGCAAGGTCGTCACGGTCCTCCGCAAACTCGCCTGAACCGTCTTAA
This sequence comes from Acidimicrobiia bacterium, assembly GCA_040905965.1. Lineage (GTDB taxonomy): Bacteria > Actinomycetota > Acidimicrobiia > Spongiisociales > ZC4RG35 > DATHWB01. The sequence goes on along the minus strand of JBBDQP010000094.1, from coordinate 13,766 downwards.
CTCGCCTGAATCGTCTTACAGGTTGGGTCTCACTCCGGGTGAGCCCACTGACCTTCGAAGACATACTCGGCCGGCCCGACAAGCCAGGCACCGCCATCCTCGAATTCGACCCGGGCAGTTCCCCCCGGCATAGTGACGGATATCCGATCCCCGCCGCCGTTGCGGCGGGCGATCGCGGCCGCGGCCACGATCCCGCTGCCACACGCCATGGTTTCACCGACGCCCCGCTCCCACACCCGCATCTCGACATCGGCTCCGGAGATTCGGACGAACTCGACGTTGGCCCCACCGGGGTAGACGACCTGGATGGCCTTTCCGACGGATTCCACCGGTGCGCCTGTGACGTCGTCGACATCGGTGACGAGGTGAGGGTTGCCGACGCTGACAGTTCGAAAGAACCGGCCCTCCAACTCGACCATGTCGCCGACAGTCGGCACGCCGAGATCGACGCGGATCTCGGATCCGACCTCGACGCGTCTGTGACCGGCGGGTGTCCGAACCTCGAAACGTCCTGGTGACGCCAGCCCGCGGTCAACCGCCAGGCGTGCGATGCACCGCAATCCGTTGCCACACATCTCGGCCGGAGACCCGTCGGCATTCCAGTACCCCATCGTGATGAGGCCGCCCGAGATGCCAATCGTGAGCAGACCGTCGGCGCCGATGCCGAAGTGACGGTCACACATCGCCCGAACCAGATCGGAGGTCACCTCGACTTCGTCGTCGAGAACGACGAAGTCGTTCCCGAGCCCGTGCATCTTCGTGAACTTCATGCCGACTCCATGACAGTCGCGACTGCGTCATCTCGCAACGGATCCAACCACCGGACTCGGGGATCCCGACGGAACCACGACCGTTGCCGGCGGGCGAGTGCGACCGTCGCGCGACGTGTGTCCTCGAGACCCTGCTCCAGACTGATGTCACCTTCGACAGCCGGTGCGAGTTGGGCGTAGCCGACGGCCTTCGACGCCGTCCGGCCCATGCGCCCGACCAACCCGGCGACTTCTTCGACCAATCCCTGTTCCATCATCGCCTTCAAACGAGCGTCGACTCGGGCCGAAAGTTCTTCTCCGGGATCCAGACCGACGATCCGACAGGGGTAGTGGGACTCGTAGCGGGAGACTGCGAGGCGGGACGGGTCCCGGCTGATCGCCGTCGGTGTTCGACCCGTCAGACGGAGGACTTCCACCGCCCGGATGAGCCGTCGAACATTGTCGAGGTCGACCAGTTGACCGGAATCGGGGTCGGCGGCAACGAGTTCGGCGACGAGGGCGGCCGGTTCGGCCTGCTCCAGTTCCCTGCGCAGCTGGGGGTCCGTCGGGAGGAACTCCATCGGGTCGAGCACCGCTCGCATGTGCAGCCCGGATCCTCCGACCAGCACGATCGGCTGGGTGGACGCTTCGATGACCGAGCGCGCCTCACGCTGGAACTCCCGGACTGTGTACTCCATACTCGGGTCGACCAAGTCGATCATCGAATGCGGGACTCGCGATCGTTCGTGTGCGCTCGGCTTGGCCGTCCCGATGTCCATTCCCCGATACACCTGCATCGAATCGAGGGACACGATGCGGGCACCGAACCGTTCGGCGACCTCCAGCGCGACCACGCTCTTGCCTGCGGCCGTCGGCCCCACGACGACGAGCAACTCGTTCAGGCGAGACTCCCGACCAGGTAGTGCTGGGTGGCGTCGACGATCTGAGAGGAGAGGAACGAGCCCGCCGGGAAGACACCGGGGAGATGCACCACCTTGCCGGTCCGGGTGCGGGTGGTGGCCATCGTCTCGTCCTTCTTGGACGGTCCCTCGACGAGCACCTCCATGGTGAGGCCGACGTCGCGCCGGTTCGAGGCGAGACCATTGGCGGTCTGGAGCGCCATCAGGCGCTGGAATCGCTCTTGCACGACGGCCGGATCGACGAAGTCGTCCGACATCTCGGCGGCACCCGTACCCGGGCGGGGCGAGAAGATGAACATGAAGGCCTGGTCGAAGGCGGCTTCCTTCGCCAAGTCGAGCGTTGCCTGAAAATCCTCCTCGGTCTCCCCTGGGAACCCCACGATGAAGTCGGTGGACACCGCCAAGCCGTCGATGACCTCACGGGCCATCGCCAATTTCTCCAGATACTTCTCCGCCGTGTAGCCGCGATGCATCGCTCGCAAGATGCGGTTCGAACCGCTCTGCAGAGGAAAGTGCAGTTGTTCGCACACTGCCTCGGTTTCGGCCATCGCCTCGGCCACATCGCGACGGAAGTCGTTCGGATGCGGGCTGGTGAAGCGGACTCGTCTGATGCCCTCGACCGATCCGACCTGACGCAGGAGGTCGGCGAAGATGGGCCGCCGGCGGCCGTCGATCGCAAGGTCGCGCCCATAGGTGTCGACGTTCTGACCGAGCAGAGTGACTTCGACGACGCCGTCGTCAGCCAGTTGACGCACTTCGCGGAGGACATCACCCGGCCGGCGGCTGATCTCTGTGCCTCGCACCGCAGGGACGATGCAGAAGGTACAGGTGTTGTTGCAGCCGACCTGGATGGTCACCCATGCCGAGTGACTCAGTTCACGCTTGACCGGAAGCGACGAGGGCATCGCCTGCAACTCGTCGACGACCTCGGTGATCGGGCCCCACGCTTCAGCGTGGTCGAGGAGGTCGAGTACCCGATCCAGGTTGTGGGTGCCCATCACGACGTCCACCCACGGGGCCCGCTCCCGCACGAAGTCGCGGTCCTTCTGGGCGGCGCATCCCCCCACCACCAGCTTCATGCCCGGATTGGCGTCCTTGACTGCTTTGAGCTGGCCCAGGTTGCCGTACAGGCGGTTGTCTGCGTTCTCGCGGATCGTGCAGGTGTTGACGTAGACGACGTCGGCGACGGCCACGTCGTCAGTCCATTCCATCCCGTCGGAGGCCAGCAGACCGGCAATCCGTTCGGAGTCGTGCTCGTTCATCTGACACCCGAAGGTGCGGACGTGGAACAACTGCCCCTCACGGGTTGGCCGTCGATACGGCTGTTCGCGGCGGCGCGGCTCGGGAAGGATGGTCGTGGTCATGTCGTCCTCAGCGGGCGTAATCGGTGGCCCGGAATTCCCGGATCACCGTCACCTGGATCTGCCCAGGATACTGGAGGTCCTCCTCCAGCTTCTTGGCGATCCTCCGTGACAGGTCGGTGGCGGCGAGGTCGTCGATCTCACCGGGGTCGACCACGACGCGTACCTCCCGCCCCGCCTGCATGGCGAAGACACGCTCCACTCCCTCGAAGTCGAGGGCCAGGCTCTCGAGACGTTCGAGACGCCGCACATACGACTCCAACGCTTCTCGGCGTGCCCCGGGCCGGGCGGCAGACACGGCATCCGCCGCCTGCACGATCACGGCCAGGACGGTGCGAGGCTCGACCTCGTTGTGATGAGCCTCGATGCCGTGGACGATCGCAGCGTCCTCACCGAACCGGCGGGCGATCTCGGCGCCGATCAGGGCATGGGAACCCTCGACCTCGTGGGTGACCGCCTTGCCGATGTCGTGTAGCAGCGCCGAGCGCTTCACCGGCGCAGGATCGATCCCCAGTTCGCTGGCGAGCATCGAGGCGATGTGGGCGGACTCGACGAGATGGTTGAGGACGTTCTGACCGTACGACGTCCGGTACTTCAGCCGTCCCAGCACCGTCACCAATTCGGGGTGCATGCGCGACATGCCGACTTCGAGCAGCGCCCACTCCCCCGCGTCCCTGACGCTCTGTTCCACCTCGGCCTGCGCCTTGGAGAACGCCTCTTCGATCGAAGCCGGGTGAATCCGGCCGTCCGCGACGAGACGTTCAAGCGTCAGGCGGGCCACTTCGCGGCGGACCGGATCGAACGATGCCACGGAGACAGCCTCGGGGGTGTCGTCGACGATGAGGTTCACACCGGTCACCGCTTCGAGTGCACGGATGTTGCGTCCTTCCCTGCCGATGATGCGGCCCTTCATGTCATCAGAGGGGAGGGCGACAACCGAAACGGTGGTCTCGGTGACGACTTCGGACGCCAGACGCTGGATGGCCGTGGCAAGGATTCGTCGGCCTCTCCGGTCGGCCTCTTCCCTGGCCTTCACTTCGAGATCCCGAACGAGGAGCATCGCGTCGCGACGGGCTTCGTCTTCGACTTCCTGGAGCAACTGCTCCTTGGCGGCCTTGGCGTCGATGCCGGCGAGCCGCTCCAATTCGCCACGCACGCGTTCGCGCAGCCCGTCGGTCTCCTGGCGGATCTCGGAGGTCTCCCGCTCCCGGTCGATGAGGAGTTGCTCTCGGGATGCAAGGTTGGATGCCCGCTGCTCCAGGGTCTCTTCCCGCTGGCTGAGACGGCCCTCCATGTTGTCGAGCTCGAGGCGGCGATGCTCGAGTTTCGCCTCCTCACGTTCCCGGAAGGCTTCTGCCCGGGCTCGGCCCTCTTCCTCCGCCCGTCCCAGAATCCGCTGGGCTTCGAGCCGGGAGTGGGCGATCGTGTCTTCCGGGTCCTGACCCGACGCGTCTTTTGGTCCGAACATGGACCGGGCGAAGAGAAACCCTCCTCCGCCGGCGATCAGGACGGCCGCTGCAACGGAGATCGCGATCAGCGCCGTGGTGTCCATGCTTCCTTCTTCCCGACCTTCGGGCCCCGACAACGACAACCCTGCAACGAGCGGTGCCGGACCCACGGATGGGCCCGGCACACACGGTCGCGACAGGTGCGACAAAACAACCTACGGGGAGTGGATGGGTGTCCCGATCAGCCGCTCGGGTGACTCGGCCCTCTCGTATGTCGTGTTGTCGCGTGTTGCATTCTTCGGGATCTTCAGGTCGTCGTATTCGTGTGTGAGGCGCGCATTCTAGTCGCCGCCGGCCCCAGGTCTCCGGGATCTTCAGTCGTTGGCGATTTCGACCGCGTCCACCGACTCCTCGAGGTCCTCGACCTCGTCCTCGGCGGCATCCTCGGGGTGGTCGGCGGCGGCATCCTTCCCCTTGGTCGCGGCCAAACCCACCATTTCGTAGATCTTGGCCTGGAGTTGCATGGCGATCTCCGGGTTCTCACGCAGGAACCGCTTGGCGTTCTCACGTCCCTGCCCGAGCTGGTCTTTTTCGTAGGTGAACCAGGCGCCGCTCTTCTTGACCACGCCCTGATCGACGGCCACGTCGAGCAGGCTCCCCTCACGCGAGATCCCTTCCCCGAACATGATGTCGAACTCGGCGAGCCGGAACGGCGGCGCCATCTTGTTCTTGGCGACTTTCGCCCGTACCCGGTTGCCGACGTTCTCGCCGCCGTCCTTGATCGCCTCGATCCGCCGCACGTCGATCCGGACCGACGAATAGAACTTGAGTGCGCGACCGCCAGGGGTGGTCTCGGGTGACCCGAACATCACCCCGATCTTCTCCCGCAACTGGTTGATGAACACGCATGTCGTCTTCGACCGGCTGAGGTTCGCAGTGATCTTGCGCAGCGCCTGGGACATGAGACGAGCCTGCAGACCGACATGGGTATCACCCATTTCGCCCTCGATCTCGGCCCGGGGCACGAGTGCGGCCACCGAGTCGATCACGACGACATCCAGGGCGCCTGATCGGATCAGCATGTCTGCGATCTCCAACGCCTGCTCCCCGGTGTCAGGCTGGGAGATCAGAAGCTCGTCGACATCCACCCCGAGGTTGCGGGCGTAGATCGGGTCGAGAGCGTGCTCGGCGTCGATGAAGGCGGCGATGCCACCGTTGCGCTGGGCTTCGGCGACGACGTGTAACGCCAGCGTCGTCTTGCCGCTGGACTCGGGACCGTAGATCTCGACGACGCGCCCGCGGGGCACCCCGCCGATACCGAGTGCCAGGTCGAGCGAGAGAGCCCCGGTGGAGATGACTTCGACTCTGCGGTCGACCCCATCACCCATCTTCATGATCGAGCCCTTGCCGAACTGTCGCTCGATCTGGGACACGGCCATCTCGACCGCCTTGTTCCGCTCCGGTGTGTTCCGGTCCATGTCTCTACCTCTCGTCTTCCCGCTCATCTGCCTCGTACGCCACACGGTATGGCCCCGGTGTGACAGAAACGTCGATTGTCGGTCGCGTCGATTGTCGGTCAGGTCGATTGTCCGTCACCGGCCCGACGCCGGTGAGCCTTTCCATGCGCATGTCACATTAATCGAACGCCTGTTCGTGCGTGGCATTTCATTCGACAGCCGCCTGTTCACTTCGGTAGGGTTGAGTTCGATTTATCGAACCTCATCGCAACCCGCCCGACAGCACTCACCGGAGCCCCATGACCTCCGACGTCCCATCCCCGCCGCCAAGTGACGCCACCAAAGACGGGCTCACGCGCATCGGCTCCGTCATTCGTGACGAGCGCAAAGGCAGGTTCACCGTCAAACAGCTGGCGGCGGCTTCCGGGGTCAGCATCGGGGTCCTCAGCGAAGTCGAGCGGGGCCTGGGTAACCCGTCATACAAGACGCTGCACAAAATCGCCGAGGCGCTCGGAGTCCAGATCGGCCAGCTCGTCGACGATGCCGGCGGGCACGGGAGTCGGTCCGGAGTCGTCCGCGCCGCAGAACGAACCCGCCTCCAATTCGGCTCCGAAGGTCTGGTGTACGAACTCCTCACACCCGACCTCCACGGCCGGCTCGAGATGCTGCAAACCCGCATCCCGGCCGGCTTCGACAATCTCACCAACCCATTCCGACACGAAGGCGAGGAATGCGTCCTCGTCCTCGAAGGGCTGTTGGCAGTGACCCTGGCGGGCGAAACCCACGAGCTCGCCACCGGCGACGCGATCACCTACGACGCGTCACAACCGCATTCGTGGGAGAACCGAACGGAACAAGAGGCGCTGATCGTCGGCGCCGTGACACCCCCATCCTTCTGATGAGGAGAAGACAATGAGAAAAACAACCACATGGCGGATGCTCGTCGCACTGCTGTCCCTGGCGATGATCCTCGCCGCGTGCAGCAGCGGCGAGGGCGTAGACGTGGGCGAGACCACGACCACCACCGCAGCGGGCGGAACCGACACCACCGCTCCCGCAACCGACGACGAGACCGACGACACCATGGCCGACCCCGAGATGGTCTTGGTCGCGGCCCAAGGTGCCGAACCGGACAGGCTCGACCCCCATCTCACCTCGGCGTATGCCAGCTTCCAGGTGCTCGAGAACGTGTATGACACGCTCGTGCAACCCGGCCCGGACCTACAGATGGAACCGGCGCTCGCCGAGAGCTGGGAGATCTCCGAGGACAACCTGACGTGGACCTTCACGCTTCGGGAAGGCGTGACCTTCCACAACGGGCGGGCGCTGACGGCTGAGGACGTCGTGTACTCCTACAACCGAATCATGGATCCCGACGTCGGAGCGGCCAACTCGTTCCGATTCGCCTCCATCGATTCCGTCACGGCCGTCGACGATCTCACAGTGGAAATCGTCCTCTCACGACCCACCCCGAACCTTCTGGTCAACATCGGTGGATTCAAGGGCATGGCGATCATCCCCTCCGAAATCGTCGACGACGGAAGCATCGACACCTTCCCGATCGGCACAGGGCCGTTCCGTTTCGTGTCCCAGTCACCCGACCAGGGCATCGTGTTGGAAGCCAATCCCGATTACTGGCGGGCAGACGAGGGTCTTCCCCATCTCGATGGGATCCGCTTCGTCCAGATCCCCGATGCCACGGTGAAGCTCACCAATCTGCAGACCGGTGAAGTCGACTGGATCGACGGAGTACCGCCGCAGAACATCGAGGAACTCGCGAACAACGATTCTGTGGTACTGGAACGAGTGCCTGGTGGTGACTATCACTACTTCGCCCTCAACCAGGCCAGAGCGCCGTTCGACAACGCCGACGTCCGCCGCGCCATCGCCATGGCGATCGATCGTGACGTCATCACCGAGGCTGCCCAATTCGGGGCGGCGACGCCCAACCAGACCGCCATCCCGGCGTCGAACTTCTGGGCGACCGACTACTCGCCGTTCACGCCGGGCGACACCGAGGGCGCAGTAGCGCTGTTGGAGGCTGCCGGCGTATCCGATCTCACGATCGAGTTCATGGTGAGCTCCGACTTTCCCGAGACGGTTACCCAGGCGCAGGTCATCGCCAGTCAGCTGGCCGAGATCGGCGTCACGGTGGAGATCTCGGATGTCGACTTCGGAACGTGGCTCGACCGGCAAGGCACCGGCGAATTCGACGCCTTCATGCTGAGCTGGATCGGAAACATCGATCCTGACGACTTCTACTACGCACAGCACCATTCGGAGGGGACGTTCAACGCCCAGAGTTACTCCAACCCTGATGTTGACGCCCTCCTCGACGCGGCTCGGGTCGAAACCGACCAGGACGCTCGCAAGGCGCTGTACGACGAAGCCGTACAGCTGATCGTCGACGACGCCTCCTACATCTATCTCTACAACCCGGAGAACATCCAGGCCTGGGGGCCGCAGGTGACCGGCTACGAAGTACGAGGCGACAACGCCATCCGCTTCGTCGAGACGCAGCTGGCAGGATGATCCGATGAAGACGGCGCGAACCCGGTCACGGAGGTCGACTCCGTGACCGGGTTCGTCCTCAGGCGCATCGGCCAGATGTTCATCGCGCTCTTCGGGGTGAGCATCGTGGTGTTCGCCCTGATCCATTTCGTCCCTGGCGATCCGGTACGGATTGCGCTGGGAACCCGATTCGACCCTGAGATCTACGCCGCGCTCGTCGAGCGGGCGGGTCTGAACGATCCGATTCTCGTCCAGTACTGGAACTGGCTCGTGGGGGCCTTGCAGGGCGATCTCGGGGTCAGTTTTCGATCCGGACAACCGGTGAGCGACATCGTCATCCAGCGCCTCCCCGCCACCATCACCCTCGCCGGCGCTGCCCTCTTTATCGCGCTGGCCGTGAGTCTTCCGCTCGGGATCTTCTCGGCGCTCCGCTCCGGGTCCAAGCTCGACTACCTCGCCACGACCGCCAGCCAAGTCGGCGTGTCGGTCCCTGACTTCTGGGCAGGGATCATGTACATCCTCCTCTTCTCTCTCACCCTGTCCTGGCTGCCGCCGTCGGGATACACCCCCTTGTCGGAGAACTTCTGGGGATGGCTCAGCCACCTGATCCTCCCTGCATTCACCGTGGGATTGATCTCCGGCTCGATCCTCTTCCGATTCATCCGCTCGGCGGTGCTCGAAGCCCTCAACCAGGACTACGTACGGACTGCCCGAGCAAAGGGTCTGTCACGGACGGCGGTGATCAGGGACCACGTCCTCCCCAACTCGTGGATCCCGATCGTCACCGTGACTGGGCTCCAGCTCGGTTTCATCCTCGGTGGCGTGGTGGTCGTCGAGGTGATCTTCGCCTGGCCCGGCTTGGGCCGACTCGCCCTCCTCGCGGTGCAGGACCGTGACTTCACCGTTCTCCAAGGCACGGTCCTGTACATCGCGTTCGTGTTTCTGTTGATCAACCTGCTGGTCGACATCATCTATGGCTGGCTCGACCCGAGGATTCGGTATGACTGAACGGGTCCGCGACGCCGGCGAACCCCCGGTCGAGCATCGCTCTCGGCTCCGTACGACGGTCGAGACGGTGCTGCGCAACCGTCTGGCGGTTGTCGGTCTGATCATCCTGATCGGGCTGGTGCTCGTGGCCCTCTTCGCCGATCTCATCGCCCCGGCCACGGTGAACGAGGTCGACATCCCCAACCGGCTGTCCCCACCCAGCGCCGGCAACTGGTTCGGGACCGACGACCTCGGCAGAGACATCTTCTCCCGGGTGGTGATCGCTTCGAGAGTCTCTCTGCAGGTCGGAGTCATCTCGGTCGGGCTCGCCATGGCGATCGGCATACCGATCGGGCTCATCGCCGGCTACTACGGGAAGCTGACCGACTCGATCCTCATGCGAATGATGGACATCCTCTTCTCCTTCCCAGCGATCCTGCTGGCCATCGCCATCCTCGCTGCGCTGGGGTCGGGCATCACCAACGCCATGGTGGCGATCGGCATCGTCTACACGCCGATCTTCGCCCGCATCACCCGTGGCTCGGTTCTGAGCGTGAAGGAGTCGGTGTTCGTCACTGCCGCCCGGTCGTTGGGCGCCAAAGACAGCCGCATCATCCGCACCCACATCCTTCCCAACGTGCTCGCCCCAATCATCGTGCAGACGTCGCTTTCCCTCGCCTTCGCCATCCTTGCCGAAGCCGCTCTGTCCTTCCTCGGGCTCGGCGTGCAGCCCCCCGACCCGGCTTGGGGTCGGATGCTCGCCGACGGTCGCGGGTTCTTCCAGGACGCCTGGTGGATGGCGGTGTTCCCCGGTGTGGCGATCCTGCTCACGGTCATGTCGTTCAACTTCCTGGGCGACGGTTTGCGTGACGCACTCGATCCTCAACAGCGATCCGTCATCGAATCGCGGGGTACCAAATGAGCGAGCGCGTCCTCGACGTCCAGGATCTCCGCATCGAGTTCGGCACCCGCACGGGCACAGCCCATGTGGTCAACGGGATCTCGTATCACGTCGACCGCGGCGAGACCCTGGCGATCGTGGGTGAGTCGGGCTCGGGCAAGTCGGTATCCGCGCTGGCACTGCTTCAACTTCTCCCCACGCCACCCGCCCGTGTTTTCGGGACGGCGACCTTCGCCGGGGCGGACCTGCTGTCGTTGAACGACCGCGACATTCGGCGGGTGAGAGGGAATCAGATCGCAATGATCTTTCAGGATCCGATGACATCGCTGAACCCCGTTCGGACGATTGGCACCCAGCTCATCGAACCGCTCGAGCTGCACATGGGACTCAAGGGCAATGCTGCGCGGGAACAAGCGATCGACCTCCTCGCCACCGTCGGCATCCCGTCGCCGGAACGTCGGATCGACGACTACCCGCACCAATTCTCCGGCGGCATGCGCCAGAGGGTGATGATCGCCATGGGGATCTCATGTGAACCTGACCTCCTCATCGCCGACGAGGCGACGACCGCTCTGGACGTGACCACCCAGGCCCAGATCGTCGAAGAGATGGAGTCATTACAGGAACGGCTGGGGATGGCGCTGATCTGGATCACCCACGACCTGGGAGTGGTCGCCGGGATCGCCGACCGCGTGATGGTGCTCTACGGCGGGCGGATCATGGAAGAGTCCGCAGTTGACGAGTTGTACCGACAACGACGCCATCCGTACACACGGGGTCTGCTTGACAGCCTGCCCACCCCCGGCGTCGACCGGCCTGATCGCCTCTACGCCATTCCGGGGCTGCCGCCGGACCCGGCGCGGATGCCTCCGGGATGCCCGTTCGCGCCCCGCTGCGAACATACCGTCGACCGCTGCCGCGACCAACGGCCCGAATACCGGTCTCCCGTGCCTGACCATCGGGTGGCGTGTCACTTCGACCCGGAGGACCTCTATGCCTGACCCTCTACTTCAGGTCGACGGTTTGAAGGTCCACTTCCCCGAATATGGCTCGGGCGTCTTCCGCCGCCAGACCGGGACTGTGAAAGCAGTCGACGGTGTCGACTTCGAGATCGCTCGCGGCGAGACCCTGGGCCTGGTGGGTGAGTCGGGTTGTGGAAAGACGACCACCGGGCTGTCCCTGCTGCGCCTAGTCGAACCCACCGACGGCACGGTCATCTTCGACGGTGAAGATGTCCGAGCGCTCGACAAGACCGGCCTACGACGGATACGGCGGCGGATGTCGATGATTTTCCAAGATCCTTTTGCCTCGCTCGACCCCCGCATGTCGGTCTCCGACATCGTATCCGAGCCGATCTCGATTCATGGTCTCGCCGATTCGAAGGGCGCACGCAACTGGCGCGTGGGCGAGCTGTTGGAATTGGTTGGCCTCAACCCCGACTACCGCAACCGTTATCCACACGAATTCTCTGGAGGCCAACGTCAGCGGGTGGGGATCGCCCGAGCACTCGCCACCGAACCGGACTTCATCGTGTGTGACGAGCCGATCGCCGCCCTCGACGTGTCGATTCAGGCTCAGATCATGAACCTGATGGAAGAACTGCAGGACGAATTGGGGCTGACGTACCTGTTCATCGCCCACGACCTGTCAGCCGTTCAGCACTTCTCGGACCGAATCGCGGTGATGTATCTGGGAAAGATCGTCGAGACTGCCACCCGGGAAGCACTTGCCAGCCACCCTCGTCACCCGTACGCGGAGGCGCTGTTGTCCGCCGTTCCGGTACCCGACCCGGAAGTCGAGCGAGGGCGAACCCGAATCCTGCTGGAGGGCGACGTGCCGTCCCCGCTCGATCCACCCTCGGGATGCAGGTTCCACTCGCGGTGTCGATACCGGTTTGAGCCGTGCGATTCGATCGTGCCGGATCTGGTCGACGCCGGCAGCGGCCATGCGGTCGCCTGTCACCTCACGGGCGGGACTGGTCTCGAACGCAACTGAGCCTGGTCCTAGTCTCGGACTCCAATGACATATGCGGTGCTGGCAAAGGACCATGAATCCGGTGCATACGGAGTCGCCGTGCAGTCGCACTGGTTCAACGTCAGCCGCACTGCCCCGTGGGTCCGATTCGGAGTGGGCGCCGTGGCGACGCAAGCCCTGACCGACCCGTCGTACGGCTGGCGCGGCCTCGACGCAATGGCAGACGGCCAAGACCCGACGATCGCGCTCGCACGAATGCTCACGGCCGATCCGGAAGCCGACCGGAGACAGGTGGGGCTGCTGGCGTCGGACGGACGGCTGGCGGTTCACACCGGTTCCCGATGTATAAGGGAGTCTTCACACCTCGTGGGTCACGGATGGGCCGTGCTGGGCAACCTCCTCGCCAACGATCGTGTGATCCCTTCGATGGCAGTGGCATTCGAAGCCGCCACCGGCACCCTCGCCGAGCGCATGATCACCGCATTGGAAGCGGGAGATGGAGCCGGGGGCGATTTGCGCGGGCGGCAGTCTGCGGCCGTACGTGTGGTCCCCTCCCAGTCTGAGCTCGCCGAAGGCTTCGAGGCAGGTATCGACATCAGCGTCCCCGATCATCCCGACCCGATCGCCGAACTCCGCCGCCTCGTCGAGGTCGACCGCTCGTATCGGGCACTGCGGAGAGCGCAGACGAATCTCGCCGAGGGCGACGAGGCCGGAGCCCGTGTCCAAATCGAACTGGCCGAGTCCCTCCGCCACGGCGTCGAAGTGGACTTCTGGGCGGCGGTCGTCTGGGAGGAACTCGCCGAGTCCGAACGCGCCGATCGGCTGTTGTGGATGGCGATCGAACGCCAGCCCTCATTCGGAGAGTTGCTCGCCCGACTCGACGACCCCGTCACCGACCGGCTCAGGACGCGGCTGCGTCTGCGCTAGCCGAGAGCGAACCGCTCGACGGCCTCGTACCGGGGAGCGGATCCGCCCAGGTGGGATCGGACGACCACGATCTCGTCGACCGGGGTCGACAACTCGAACGGGTCCGACCCAGCGATCAGGGCCCTGACGTCGGCGGGCGGACGAAGACGCGAGACCGTGACATGGGGCCGGAACGGCCGCTCCTCACGGCCGAGACCTGCCTCCTCGCAGGCATCCTCGACCGTCTCCGCCAGCTCCTCCAGCCGATCACCGACCGCGTCGATCCACACCACCGTCGCCTTGGCGGGTTTGGGGAATGCCCACAATCCGCCGAGTCTGAGAGGGAACGGAGCCGGCCAGCGCGACTCGTCGAGAGCCGCCAACAGTCGATCGAGCCCCACCGGGTCGATGTCGCCCAGGAACCTGAGCGTGAGGTGCAGGTTCGCGGCGGGAACGATCGGAATCGGAAGATGGGCGAGGCGATCAGCCAGGTGAACCCGGACCTCGGCCGGGAACCCGATGGCGACGAAGATCCTGCCTACCGATTCCACC
>JBBDQP010000093.1:0-19695 GCA_040905965.1 Acidimicrobiia bacterium | reverse complement strand
CTCCCGTTTTTACCCCTCCAAACGCTTCATTAACGACGCGCTCCACCGACCAAAAGCGGTTAGCGGATGTGGCGGACTTGGCCGGCGTGGAGGGTGGTGCGGCCCTCGTGGGTGACGACGACGAGGCCGCCGTCTGCGGCGATGTCCACCGCACGGCCCACTCCTTCCGGACTCCAAGTGATGTCACGGCCCAGCGTGTTCGACCGCTGCCGATACTCGTCCCGCGGCCAGGCCCGCGGCCCGGCGTCGACGAGACCCAACAACTCGGATGCCCAGGCTTCCGCGACCTCGGCCGCCCGATCCGGGCCGGGGTCGTCTGCGAAGACGGCGGCAAAGGTGTCCGGGGCGTCCGGCCACCACAGGTTCAGGCCGAAGCCGACGACCACCACGCCGTCGGCCGCCTCCACCAGGATTCCCCCCGCCTTGGACCCGTCGACGAACACGTCGTTCGGCCACTTCAACTCGCATCCGATCACCCGACCGGCCGCCACGCCCGCCAGCAGTGCGACGAGCGGAAGGTCCGCAGGATCCCAGCCGGGCCGGACGGCGAGCGATGCCGCCATGGCCCTCGGCGCCGTCTGCCACTCGGCCGCAGACCTTCCCCGCCCCCGCTTCTGAGCGCCCGCCACCACCAGCACGGGTGTCCCGTCGAAGGCCGCCCGCGCGTCATCCTGGGTCGAGTCGGTGACCTCATGGCATATGACTGAATATGGTGGTGACATCTCGACCCTGTTCGAGGATCGACTCAGCCTATTCGTGGAGGTGTGGTGGGTACCGAAGCACGCATCGAGCAGCTTCGCGCGATGCGCGAGGAAGCTCTCCATTCGGGGAGCCGCCGAGCGGTGGACCGCCAACATGAATTGGGGAAGCTGACCGCTCGCGAGCGCATCGACTTGCTGCTGGACAAAGGCTCGTTCCAGGAAGTCGACATGATGGTGAAGCACCAGGCGCGCGGCTTCGGCATCGAAGGCACCACTCCGCCCGGCGACGCAGTCGTCACCGGCTTCGGGGCGATCGATGGCCGCCAGGTGTTCATCTTCGCCGAGGATTTCACGGTCTTCGGCGGCAGCCTGGGGGTGGCCGTCGCCGACAAGATCTGCAAGATCCTGGACATGGCGATGGACGTCGGGGCGCCGGTCATCGGCCTGAAGGATTCCGGCGGTGCCCGCATCCAGGAGGGTGTGGCCGCCCTCGACGGGTACGGACGGATCTTCGAGCGGAACGTGCGGGCCTCGGGCGTGATCCCCCAGATTTCGGTGATCATGGGCCCGTGTGCCGGCGGTGCGGTCTACTCCCCCGCCATGACCGACTTCATCTTCCAGGTCGAAGGCACCTCGCACATGTTCATCACCGGCCCTGACGTCATCAAGACGGTCACCGGTGAGGAGGTGACGATGGAGGAGCTGGGTGGGGCGATGGCGCACGCCTCCAAGTCGGGCGTCACCCACTTCGTCTCCCACGACGGGGCGGACGCGATGGAGTCGGTCCGCTACCTGCTCTCGTTCCTCCCCCAGAACAACATGGAACTCGCCCCGTACTTCGCGCCGACCGACTCGCGCGACCGAACCGACGACGACCTCGACCGGATCATCCCCGACTCGGCGAACCAGCCGTACGACATGGAAGACGTGATCCATTCGGTGGTCGACGACGGCGAGTTCTTCGAAGTCCAGCCGCATTTCGCACCGAACATCGTCGTCGGGTTCGCCCGCCTCGACGGCCACTCCATCGGGATCGTCGCCAACCAGCCGGCGGCCCTCGCCGGGACACTCGACATCCTCGCCTCCGAGAAGGCGGCACGGTTCGTGCGGTTCTGCGACGCCTTCAACATCCCGCTCGTCACCTTCGTCGACGTCCCCGGCTTCCTCCCCGGCGTCGAGCAGGAACACGGCGGCATCATCCGCCACGGAGCCAAGCTGTTGTACGCCTACTGCGAGGCCACGGTTCCCCGCATCACGGTCATCACCCGCAAGGCCTATGGCGGGGCGTACCTCGTCATGAACTCGCGCGGGATCAGGGCGGACATGGTGTTCGCCTGGCCGAGCGCCGAGATCGCCGTGATGGGCGCCCAGGGGGCGGTCAATGTGATCCACCGCAAGGAACTGGCAGCCGCCGAGGATCCCGAGGCGACGAGGGCGGAGCTGATCGAGGACTACGAGACGAAGTTCAACAACCCCTACCGGGCGGCCGAACTCGGGCTGGTGGACGAGGTCATCGAACCTCGGCTGACGCGGCCAAGGCTCATCCGCACGCTCGAGATGTTCCGTACCAAGCGTGAGACCCTCGCCCCCCGCAAACATGGCAACATTCCCCTGTGAAGTTGAACCGCATCGATTCGGTCCTGGTCGCCAACCGGGGTGAGATTGCCGTCCGGGTAATCCGGACCGCCAAGGAATTGGGGCTCCGCACCATCGCCGTCTACTCGGAGTTGGATCGCGACGCCCTGCATGTCCACCTCGCAGACGAGGCCTGGAACATCGGCCCGGCACCCGCCTCCGAGTCCTACCTGAACATGGCTCGGGTGCTGGCGGTGGCCGCCGAATCCAAGGCCGCCGCCATCCACCCCGGGTACGGGTTCCTGTCGGAGAACGCCGACTTCGCCGAGAAGGTGATGGCGGCCGGAATCGCCTGGGTGGGTCCTCCCCCCGAGGCGATCAGGGTGATGGGCGACAAGATCTCGTCGCGACGGGCGGCGATCGCCGCCGGCGCTCCGACCGTCCCAGGGACCACAGAACCCTCCGAGTCGTCCGACGAGGTGAAGAAGATCGCCAAGGAGTACGGCTTCCCGGTGGCCATCAAGGCGGCTCACGGGGGCGGCGGCAAGGGTTTGCGGGTCGTCCATTCGGCCGACGAGATCGAAAGCGCCTTCGACGGTGCACGTCGGGAAGCGGACGCCTACTTCGGGAACTCGGCGGTGTACGTCGAGAAGTACATCGAGAAGCCCCGCCACGTCGAAGCCCAGATCCTGGTGGACGACCACGGCAACGAACTGTTCTTGGGAGAGCGCGACTGCAGTGTGCAGCGGCGCCACCAGAAGCTGATCGAGGAGACGCCGTCCGATGCGATGAACGAGGACCAGCGCGCCGCTCTTGGCGAGGCTGCACTCGCGATCGCCCGCATCTGCGACTACCGCAACGCGGGAACGGTCGAGTTCCTGCTGGACCAGCAGGGCGACTTCTACTTCCTCGAGATGAACACCCGCCTCCAGGTCGAGCATTGTGTGACCGAGATGGTGACCGGCATCGACCTCGTGGCCGAGCAACTGCTCATTGCCGACGGCCAGCCGGTCTCGATCACTTCGATCAACCGCAGGGGCCACGCCATCGAGATGCGCATCAACGCAGAGGACCCTTTCCAGAATTTCCTGCCCGCCCCCGGCACCGTCACCGAGTACCAGGCACCGGACGGTTTCGGCGTGCGGGTGGACGGTTGGGTCCAGACCGGAACGACGGTCAGCCAGTACTACGACAACCTGATGGCCAAGCTGATCGTGTGGGCGCCCGATCGAGATCGAGCCATCGCTCGCGGGCTGCGGGCTCTCGGCGAGTACGACATCCACGGCGTGTCCACCACCATCCCCGCCCACCAGCAGGTTCTGGGTCATCCCGACTTCGTCGCAGGTCGTCATCACACGAAGTGGATCGAAGACGAAGTCGAACTCGTGTCGTCAGGACCTGTCCCGGCGGAGACGCTCCCGTCCGAAGAGGACACGGTGCGGCGTTCGATGACAGTCGAGATCGGGGGACGCCGCTACAGCGTCGCCTACTGGGCGACCGAGGGTCCGTCCGGCTCGGGCGAGACACGCCGCAAGCGGCCAGTCCGCCAGAAGACGGCGGCGGCGGCCGGGGGCGACGGAATCCACACCGCCCCGATGCAGGGAACGATCGTCAAGGTCTCGGTGAAGGCGGGCGACCGGGTCACGACCGGACAGACGATCTGCGTGCTCGAGGCGATGAAGATGGAGAACGAGGTCAAGGCTCAGAACGACGGCGAGGTCGTCGACTTGCGAGTCCAGTCCGGGGACACCGTGACCAACGGCGAAGTGATCGCCGTCATCCGCTGAAACTCAGCCCGAGAACCCCTGGAACAGCCAGATCGCGCCCGCCACGAGAATGACGACGGCGGCGACCGCGGAGGCGATCAGGAGGTAGCGGGTCTGCATCCGGTCATTCGGCCGCGTCGGTGATCGCCTCTGACATCGACGGATGAACCATCAACGTCTCCTGGAGGTCGCTCACCCGCAGGTTCGCCTTGACCGCCAGCGCCAGGATCCCGATGAGTTCGGACGCACGGTGTCCGACGATCGTCCCGCCGAGCACCTCGCCGGTTGCCGGGTCGGAGATCACCTTCACGAATCCTCGCGGGAATCCCTGCAGCACCGCCCTGGCGTTGGCGGCGAACGGAACCTTGGTGGTCCTCACCTTGCGTCCTTGCGCTGCCGCCTCGACTTCTTCGAGCCCGACCGAGGCGATTTCGGGCTCGGTGAAGACGGCCTGGGTCACGTGCGCATAATCGATGGGCGTGACCTCCCGCCCTGCGATGTGCTGGGCGATCTTCTTGCCTTGCATCGAGGACACCGACGACAGCGGCATCTGGCCGGTGACGTCGCCTGCGGCGTAGATGTGGGGAACGCTGGTGCGCTGGAACTCGTCGACTTGGACATACCCGTGGTCGGTTTCGACCCCTGCGGCTTCCAGGCCGAGGTTGTCGGTCAGCGGTACGGATCCGATGGCCAGGAGCGCATGTGATCCTTTGACGACCCGACCGTCGTCGCAGATCACTTCGACCCCGTCTGCGGTCTTGTCGATCCCTTCGGCTCGCGCCCCGATGACCAGCTTGACCCCCCGGGCGAGGAAGTCTTCTTCGAGGACGGCGGCGACTTCGGCGTCACGGTGGGGAAGGATCTGCTGACGGGACACGACGAGCGTGACCTCCGCACCGAGGGTTTCGAAGATGTGGACGAATTCGACACCGGTGACGCCCGAGCCGATCACGACGATGTGATCGGGGACTTCGGGTAGGTCATACGCGTCGCGGGTGGTGAGGATTCGCTCTCCGTCGACCTCCGCCCAGTCGGGGACGCGGGGTTTGGATCCGGTTGAGATCAGGGCGTGATCGAACTCGACGACGTGCTCGGTGCCGTCCGAGTCCGTGACGACCGCCGAGTTCGGGCCGGTGAACCGGCCGCTCCCCTCCACCACCCGAACGTCTTGGGACGTCAGCATCCGCTCCCACGTCCTGGTGATGTCGGCGCTGATGCCCTGGATGCGGGTGGCGAGGGCCCTGATGTCCACCTTGCCGGGCTCGGCGACGAGTCCAAGACGGGCGGCGTTGCGGATCGATCCGATGCGGATCGCCGTCGCGGTCATCGTCTTGGACGGAATGCAGTCCCACAGATGGGCGGCCCCGCCGATGACATCGCGTTCGACCAGCGTGACGGACGCACCCAACGATGCGGCCGTGGACGCAGCCTGGGTCCCACCCGGTCCTCCACCGATGATCAGAAGTCGAGAGTTCACACCAGAACCATAAAGCCGGCGACGTTCATCGTTACCGATGCGTCCCGAATACCCGGCGGAGGACGTCGGAGATTTCGCCGATCGTCGCACCGGCGGCGAGGGCGGTCTTCATGACGGGGAGCAGGTTCTCGTCTGACCGAGCGACGTCTTCGACGGCCTGCAATTCGGTGTCGACCGGACCGCGCCCGCTGCGCCACTCTTCGAGACGGGCCACCTGGCCGCGCTCCAACTCCGGATCGATCTTCATCACCGGCACCTTCTCGGTCTCGTCGGAGACGAACCGGTTCACTCCGACCACCACCGACTCCCCCGTCTCCTGGGCCCGCGCCTCGCGGTAGGCGGCATCTTCGATCTGGGACTGCATCCACCCGGCTTCGATGGCGGCCACCGCCCCGCCGAGTTCTTCGACCCGGTCGTAGAGGTCGGTGGCTGCGGCTTCGATCTCATCGGTGAGCCGTTCCATGAACCACGACCCTGCCCAGGGGTCGACCGTCGACATCAAACCGGACTCGTGGGCGAGGATCTGCTGGGTGCGGAGCGCCAGGGTTGCCGAGTCCGCCGTGGGCAGCCCGAGCGCCTCGTCGTATGCGTTGGTGTGAAGCGACTGGGTGCCGCCCATCACGGCCGCCATCGCCTGGACCGTGGTCCGGACGACATTGGTGAGCGGCTGTTGGGCGGTGAGGGTCGACCCCGCCGTCTGGGTGTGGAAGCGCATCGCCCAGGACTTCTCCTCTTTGGCGCCGATCACTTCCCGCATGAGACGCGCCCAGATCCGACGGGCGGCACGGAACTTGGCGATCTCCTCGTACAGGTGGTTGTGGCCGTTCCAGAAGAACGAGAGCCGGGGTGCGAAGTCGTCGACGTCGAGCCCGGCGTCGACCGCCGCCCGAACGTAGGCGATGCCGTTGGAGATGGTGAACGCCAACTCCTGGGCTGCCGTGGACCCCGCCTCGCGGATGTGATAGCCGGAGATGGAGATCGTGTTCCAGCCCGGGATCTCAGAGGCGGCGTAGGCGAACACGTCGGTGACGAGGCGCATCGACGGTGTGGGCGGATAGATGTAGGTGCCGCGGGCGACGTACTCCTTGAGGATGTCGTTCTGGATCGTGCCGCGCAGTTCTGACCCCGAGAAGCCCTGTTCTTCTGCGACGAGTTGGTACAGCAGCAGGAGCAGCGGCGCAGTCGAGTTGATCGTCATCGACGTGGACACTTCGCCCAGCGGGAGACCGTCGAGGAGCGTGCGCATGTCGTCGAGGGAGTCGACGGCGACCCCGACCTTGCCCACCTCACCCAGGGCGAGTGCGTGGTCGGAGTCGAGGCCCATCTGGGTGGGAAGGTCGAACGCGACGCTCAGCCCGGTCTGTCCGGCGTCGAGGAGTTGCTTGAACCGCTCGTTCGTCTCCCTGGCGCTTCCGAACCCTGCGTACTGTCGCATCGTCCACGGACGGCCGCGATACATGGTCGGATACGGGCCGCGGGTGTACGGGTATTCGCCGGGCGCGCCGATCCGTTCAGGGTCAACCGGGCCGGAGGCCGTCACCGGGATCTCGATGCCGCTCGAGGTTCGTACGTCTTTGTTCACGAAACGGATAACCTTTGTCTGTTGGCCGATCGTACCGGCAACCTTTCCCACGTCCTCCCGATCCTCGACAGGCATCAGTTCATGGCACGCAGATCCCTCATCCACGAAGCCGAAGCGCGTGAGCGCAGCGGTCGTTGGTTCCCGGCCGCCGCCGGGCTGGTTGTCATCGCCCTGCTGGCGTCCACCTGGGTGGGCCTGTTCACGTTCATGGGGACCAACTCCGCCTACGGGACGTTCACCGACATCCAAGATGAGTACATCCCGAATGCCGAAGGTATGACGCTCGGATTCCCAGACCTTTCCCGGGTGTCACGGGTGTATTCGGCGGACGGAGTCCAGTTGGCGGAGCTGCACGACGGTCGCATCACCGAGCCGACGTTGATCGAGGACATCCCCGAGTTGGTGATCCACGCGGTCCTGGCGGCCGAAGACGGCGACTTTTATGAACACGATGGAATCGACTTCCGGGCGATCGCCTCGGCGGTGATCGACAACATCATCTACGAGGACACCCGTGGCGGTTCGACGATCACCCAACAGTTGACCAAGAACCTCTTCGTCGGCGACGAGGTCACCATCCAACGGAAGATCGCAGAAGCGGTGGTGGCCGCCGAACTCGAACGGCAGTTCTCCAAAGACGACATCCTCGAGTTCTATCTCAACTCCGTGTTCTTCGGCTCGAACGCCTACGGGGTGACGGCAGCCGCCAACGACTACTTCGCCAAACCCCTCGACCAGTTGCTCACCCATGAGGCAGCCACGATCGCGGTGCTCATCCGCAACCCCACGCTCTACAACCCGCGTCAACGCCCCGAGCTCGTCAAGGACCGCCGCGACAGCGTGATCCGGGAGATGCGGGAACGCCAGTGGATCACCGAGGCGCAGGCCGAGTTCGGCCTCAACCAGCCGCTCGCCGTCGAGGAGAAGAGGGTGTTCCTGGGCCCTGCCAATCACGTCGTCGCAGAGGTCAAGCGCCAGATCCTCGACATCACCAACGACGAGTTTGACTTCCTCGGGGAGAGTCCGGCCGAGCGGAAGATCGCCGTGTTTGGCTGCGCCGCGGACGACCGGGACTGCACGGGCGGCGGCGGGTTGCGCATCGAGACCACTCTCGACCTCGACAAGCAACTCGTGGCGAACGAGATCCTTTCCACCTGGTTCCCGCTCCTCGACTACGAAGAGAACTTCGAGGAGTGCAAGCGGATCTTCCCCCAGGACGACGAAGGGTTCCTCGCCGTCTTCGCCGAGACGGAGAGTTGTGTCCCGACCGGCGCCATTGCCACCGTCGACAACGAGACCGGCGCCATCCTCGTGATGGCTTCCGGACTGCCGTTCGAAGAAGAGCAGTTCGATCTCGCCACCCAGGGTCGCCGCAACCCGGGTTCGAGCATGAAGCCGATCGCTCTCGTCGCCGCCCTCGAACAGGGCATCAGCCTCCGCTCCTTCTGGCCGGGTGGCCCGACGGTCACGCTCCAATGCCCGTCGATCTGCTCGGCTGACGGCACCAACGAATGGACCGTTCGAAATGCCGGAGGCGGAGGCGGCACAGTCACGCTCGAAGCCGCGACGTACCGGTCGATCAACACCGCCTACGCCGCACTGTCGCTCGAAGTCGGTCCCCAGAACGTGCTCGACATGGCGCGCCGCATGGGTGTCACATCACCCGACCTCGAGGCTGTGCCGTCGATCGTTCTCGGCACGGGCGCCATCTCTCCTCTCGAAATGGCATCGGCGTATTCGAACTTCGCAACCAACGGTCTCTACGCCGAGCCGTATCTGATATCGCGGATCTACGGCTCCGGCGGTCAACTGCTGTACGAACGCCAACTGGAACAGACCCAGGTGGCGCCACCGGAGATCTTCGCCGCAGCTCGCACTCCTCTGCTGCGGGTTCCGACTGGGGAGGGCACGGCGCCCCGGGCGAGGATCGACGCACCGCAGGGCGGCAAGACCGGCACCCATCAGAACTACACGGACGCCTTCTACGTCGGCTTCACGCCCGAGATGTCGACGGCTGTCTGGACCGGCTATCCGACCGCTCAGGTGTCGCTCGAGAACGTGACGATCAACGGCCAGTTCTACAGCCGGGTCTTCGGCGGTTCCGTCCCTGCCCCCATCTGGGCCGAGTTCATGACGCACATGATCGAAGGTCGCGAGCCGGCCGAGTTCCCCGAGGTCGACCAAGCGCTGCTCGAGGAGTACTTCAAGGTGCCAACGACCACCGTCCCGTCGGTGATCGGCCTCCAGCGGGACGCCGCGTTCGCGCTCGTCCGATCTCGCGGACTCGTCCCCTGGGAGGTGCAGGTGGCTTCGTTGGAGCCCGCCGGCATCGTCACCGGACAGAGCGCGTTCCCCGGCACGGAGGTTCTCGCGGGGACGACGTTGTACATGAACGTGTCCACCGGCGAGGTCCCGCAAGCCCAGATGCCGAACGTGATCGGGTTGACCTTCGACGAGGCGGTCGAGGTGTTCCGGCAGTTGGAACATGACACGGGTGTCCGCGTGACGGTGAGCCGGCAGACCACCGAGACCGAACCGCCGAATGAGGGCAAGGTCGTCTCCACGAGTCCGGAGGTCGGCGCCATCATCGAATACGGCGACCTCGTCACCCTCTTCGTCGGCGAATAGGCCTCTCCCCCTCGCGACCGAGGCTTTGCGAGGCCGAGGGCCCCGTTTTTAGCGAACCAGCGCTACAAAAACAGTGCGTTTCGCGTACCAAAAGGGGTCGAGTGTTGGGTGGAGAAGAGTCCTCGTATCAATCGACCTCGCGTGAGAAGTGATCCACGAGTTCGCTTCGCTCACGCCCCCCTCGACGGCTCAAAGCCGCCGTCGGTCCCCCCAGACGGCCTGCGGCCGAGGGGGGACAGTTCTTGACATTGTCTTACGTTGCACTACATATGTGCACCTATGACGACGGCATCCGGCTCCCTGAGAAAACCGAACCACCCACTCGCCGCCTCGGAGCCGGGTGTCGGCGTCAGACCTTCCGCCATCCCCCGCCCTCAAGTTCGGGTGCGGCCCCTCGGAAGCCCTGACATCAGCTTCCACCCGTCGAGTCCGTACGTCCTCCGGTTCTGGACCCAGGCGATCGGGGCCGCACCCACCGAAGAGCTGCTCCGCCTCTGCACCGCAGGCAAGCGCCGGCGCAAGATTCTCCGACCCAAGTTCCTGGGTGTGCTCGTCGAATCCGGCGTCATCGAAGTCCGGGACGGGATCATCCATGCGCCCTTCCCGATCCCCCCGGTCCCCGACCACCTCGTCCGCCGGCTCCGGCCGACAGAACGGGCAGTTCACGAACGCTGGGTCACGCTGCTGAAGAGACGGGCCCAGACCGCCGCACGCCGAGCGTCATGACGGCCACGGCGACGGCGGCCGTCGCCTCGCCGAGCAAGAATCCGAGCGCCACGGTGCGATCGATCGCCAGCGGAGAGACCACCAGCACCGCGAGCGCCACGACCAGGCCCACCGTCCATGACACGGCCAGCTTGCCTGTCCCCCCGGCAGCCACCAACACCTGACCGGCGATCTGCGCCGTCGACGCCGACATCATCCCCGCCGCCGCCATCGCCGCCACCAGCCGATCGGGCATGAACTCCGGGCCGAACAGCAGGCCCACGACTTCCGGACCGACCAGGTAGCCGACCATTCCGCCCAGCAGCACCAGGGCACTGCCGCCGACGAGCACCCCGAAGGCGATGCGGCGAAGTCCGCCACTCCCCTCCTCCGACAACCGGACAAGGTTCGGGAGGATTCGACCTTGAAGCGTGTAGATGAGGGTCAACGGCCCCCGGTACAACGTGAACGTCACGAACGTGATCGAGATGAGCGTCGGACCGCCCCCCAACGCCGCGATTCCGAGCGGAGCGCCCGCCAGCATGAGCTGGGATGCGGCACTGCCGGCGATGTAGGTGACGAGGAACGATCGCGCCCGGCTCGCCACCCGTGGCTGTTCTTCGGCGACGTCGAAGCGCCAGAAGCGTGTTCCGAGCACCGCCAAAGGCGCGATGACCATGGCCCATCCGAGAAAGTCGGCCCGCACCGCAATCGCCAGGAATGCGACCCCCGCGATCAGCCGGACGGTCGTCTCCCAGAACAGGATCCATCCGACCATCTTGAACTGACGGTGTCCGGCGAGGATGCCCTTGCCCACGAGCAAGACCGAATAGCCCGTGAGGAGGAGTGCCAGTTGGAGGGCGAAGACGCCTTCGCCGGCGAAGAGTGAATCCCGGGTGATCAGCGCGAAGACGCCACCGGCGAGTGCCGCACCGGCGGTGACCGACGTGATCGGAGTGAGGTTCGCCCGCAGGACGTGTCGTCCGAGACTGGCCTCGCGAGTGACGTACTGCTCGAAGGGAACGAGCACGACGGTGGCGAGGATGAAGAACACGGTCCACAGCACCGAGATAGGGGCAAACGCCTCGGCTCCGAGGGCGCGGCCCCCCAACAGTTGGAAGAGATAGGAGCCGAACGCGCCGACCAGGCTCCCGGCCACCATGTGGCTGGTGCCCGGGGCGCGGAACCCGCGGTGGGGGATCGGTTCTAGGGCCATGCGTTCACCAAGAGATCGGCGGTTCTCGGGCCGTTCTGGAGCCGTCGAAGGGTACGGGACGTCAGCCGGTGACGCCGTCCAGGCGGATGAGGCGGGCGAGGAAGGAAGCCATCTGCTCGCGCAACACGTCTTGGGCCGGGCCGTAGGTGGTCGACGTGGTTCCAGACGTGATCGCCAGTTCGGCGAGTTGGTTGATGGCGAAGATTGTCGACTCGGGATAGGTCGCAATGTCTTCGAACCCCTGGGAAACACCGGACGGCATTTCGAAGCCGGTCAACCCGTGCAGTCGCATCAGGAAGAGCGCCATCTGCCACCGGGTGACATGCTGGGCAGGCGAGAACTCGGTCTCGGATGTGCCCTTCGTGATGCCCATCGCCGCCAGGCTGCCGATGGCGGCGACCGCCTCGGCCGACAGACCGTCGAGATCGGTGAACTGGGGTGCTGACACGGGTACGTCGACACCGAGCAGCGGGGCGGTGCGGGTGAGGAACAACGCCATCTGCCACCGGCTGACCGTGCCCTTCGGGTTGTACAGCCCGTCACCAACCCCGGTCGTCACCCCTTCATATGCCACACAGTCGATGTCGAGGGCGTGGGTGCTGTCCGGGTCGATGTCGGTGAAGCCGGCGGGCGGGACCTCGCCCCGACAGGAGTCTGCGATCGTGCCGGTGATGCTGTAGAAGATCGAGCGCAGCCCCATCGTCGAACGGAACGACCGCCCGGTGCGGACGACGGTCGTCTCCACCCCGCCGAGGGTCCCGGTGATGGTCACTTCTGCAACCGAATTCGAAGGCGAGTTCCGCCCGGTCACGGCCAGCCCGGTCACCGTGTCGAGGCCGTACCTGGTGGCGATGTTCGAGGCGGTGAGCGTCACCTGCCACTTCGCATACGGGTTGTTCGCCGCGGGGTCCACGGAGTAGGGGTCGGGCCGGGCGGGAAGGTAGGGGGCGGGCGAGGACGCACCGAGCCCTTCGACGTTGGTATCCGAATGGCCGCCGTGCGACGACGAGTAGTACGCGATGATCACCGTCTGCTGTGGAGCCTCAGGATGGGTCAGGATCTGACCGGCGGTCGCCTGGATGGCCTGCACCCACGGGACGTCCTTCACCCCGTCCTCGGCCCAATAGCCGACGTAGTTCTGGTCGACCACCGTGGAGTAGAGCTGACACCAACAAGCGATCTTGCGGGAGTTGGTCAGGCTGTCGCCGGCTTCACCGGCTTCACCCCAGCGGAGGGCCTGGCGCACGCCGTAGGTACGGGCGGCGATCGCCTGGGCCTGGAGCGCGGTCGGGTGCCAGCCCGGAGGCACCTCGGCGATACCGCGGACGTATTCTTCGACGCCGATCTCCAGCACCACGTGGAACTCACTGCCGACCGGGCGAATCCGCAGGCGACCCCACGTGTACTGGCGCCCGCCGACCGATTCCAAAGTCAGGACAGTCGATCCTTGCGCCCATTCGATTGATCCACGGCACTGTCCGGTGCTCGGGAGCGGTTCGCCGTTGCGAAAGAACTGGCAGAGCCCTCCCCCGAGTGACCTCAGCTCCCACGACTCTCCCGGCTGGGCGGCAACGCCGGTCGGGCATTCGCCGAGACCGTCACCCGCCTGGCAGATGGGCGCCTCCCCATCGACCCGGAACTTCAGTGATGTCTGGTTCTGGGCGAGCCCGATCCAGAGCGGATCCGGCTCGTTGTTCATCCAGTGGTCGACACCGAGCACGTCGGTGATTGGCTGAAGGGAGACGCCCTCGTAGTACTGGGCGAAGATCTGGTCGACGGTGCCGCCGGTTTCGGCGATGGCACGGGCTCCGTATTGGGACATCCCCACGCCGTGGCCCCACCCAGAGCCGTCGACGACGAAGGTGGGTTCGACCTCCTGCGCCTGGACCGGTGCGGGGACCAGTCCGACAAGAAGCGAGAAGATCGCCAATGCGATCGCGCGCGAGCGTGTGTTACGTGTCACGGGAACGTGGCGAAGGTTACTGACGATGTCGGGCAATCCGATGAACCTCCCCCTGAGCCGTCACAAGGAAAGACGCCCCCACCGCCAAGGCGTTACTCAAACCCTGGGTTCGGCACCACCTATACGGCGGGTTCGGCGCACGAGTTCAGATCGCGGATCGGCGGTGGGCTGAACCCTGGGTTCGCCAACACACTGGGTGTGTTCCACAACCCTGGGTACGCGGTACCCCCCTTCAGTCGGGTGGGGGGGAGTGGGTGAGGTAGAGGCCGGCGGCGAACCACCAGGTGGGTTCGAAGATGACCGTCTGGGTCATGGCCGGGAGGAACGTGACCGCCAGCAGCGCGCCCGTCACCGGACCTTCACCCGTCCGGATGATCACCACCAGCAACCCGATCCACGCCAGCAGCCCGACGATCCCCGTCTCTGCCAGCAGCTCGAGCACCAGGTTGTGCGGTTCCTGGCCGATCGAATTCGTCTGCCACCCGACGCTCAAACCGACCCCGAAGATCGGGTTGTCCTTGAACATGTCGACGTATTCGGGCCAGACGTCCGCCCGTTCTTCGGACGGTTCGAACCGGTCGGCGAAGGATTCGCTGGAGGCGAACAGCCCGGTGAGGTCCGCCAGCAGGTCCCAGCCTTGGGAGAGCCTGAAGGCGAACTGGAGGTCGAGGTCTCCCCCCACTTCGGGTTGGTCTGCCACGAACATCCCCGCAACCAGCACCACGCAGACGGCGAGCGCCACACCCATCCGTTTCACCGGTTCACGCCACGGAACGTCGGCCCGCACCAGGCCCCACACCACCAGCCCGGTCGCCAACGGCAGGGCCACCCAGCCGGTCCGGGAGAACGCCATGACCACCCACAGTGCCAACCCTCCCAGCACCAGCGAATCGACCCACCAGCGACGAGCGCCCTGCCCGCGCACCGACGCCACCAGCACCAGCATCGACCACAGCACCGCCCATGCTGCACCGAAGCCGGGGTCCTGGTGCCAGTTGGTGAGGGCCAGGAATCCCGTCTCGAGGTAGGCGGGCTTGAGCACCCTGAACACTCCGGGGATGTCGTTGACCGCGTCGATGGCGCCGGCGCCGAACGCACCGACAGCCAGCAGCGAGGTGAGCACCGCGGTGAGGGCCATCGCCGCACCCGTCCACCACACGACCCGGAAGAACCTCGCCGGCATGCCGTCGGCGGCGAGGGCGCGTCCGGTGACGAACATCACCAGGGCGCCGACGACGAGCGCCAGCGCCAGCCGGAAGTATCGGTCCCGGAACTCAGGAGCGGGGAACCCCACGGCGACGACGGCGAAGAACACCACCAGGGCGATCGACACGCCGCGGCGGTACAGCCACTGGCGCTGCCGGACCATGTCCACCAGATCCCAGCCGGCCAGGATCGCCAACAGCACGAGGAACGGCTTCCACGAGATCCAGGCGGAAAGGAAAACGGTGTGGAGGGGCAGCACCGCCACCATCGCCAGGTAGATCCGCTGCCGCCAGCTCAGATCCGGGATGCTGGTTGACACGCCGCCAGTTTGGTCGTTTCGGATCACAGACGAGTCGTCCAGGTACCCTGTCGGAGTGCGCGCTATTCGCCTCGCCCTCGCAACCGTCATGGTGCTCGTCATGGTCCCGGCCTCACCCGCCGCCGCCGAGCCCTTCGACGCCGATCCTCTCGGCCTGGTCCCGTTCGCCGACACCGTCATGCGCGTCTACTCCCAGGGCACCGACGCCTGGGAGGTGTGGGTGTGCACGACTCCGGATCATCCGGCGACCCTGTCTGCCAGCGCCGTCGTGGCCAGTCTGACTGCCGAGATCACCCCGTATTTCCAGTGGCTGTCCGAGGGTCGGTACACGCCGACGTTCACCTTGGGCGGCGAGGTCACCTCCACCGAGTCTCTCGAATTCGGGGCGACCGAGAAGGCCTTCGCGCCCGACTGTCAGACGAGGGTTCGCGCGGCCTCGGACGGCGGGGAGCGCGGGGCGCTCATCGTGGTGGATGCACCGTTCGATGCCGGTTATGGAACTGCCGGCGGAGTCTGCCCAGAAGAGCCTTTCTCCGGCTGTAGCACGGAGTATCCGGACAACTTCCGCGAGGTGGTCGTGGCCGCCGCCACCGTCACGACGGTCAGCCCCTTCGAAGCCCCTCAGTGGATCACTGTCGCCCACATGATGGGTCACGCACTGAACATGCCCCACTCCTACAGCGGCCTCACCACGGACCCGAATACCGGAGCCATCAGCCGGTACGACAACCCGATGGACGTCATGTCCGGGGACTATCACTCCGACGATCCGATCGGCACCCACGCCTTCAACCGGTACTCCGCCGGGTGGATCGACCCAACCGACGTCGCAGTCCACCAGGCGGGCACCGCCGACTACACCCTCGCCGCTATCGGTTCGTCAGGTCTCGGGATGGTCGTCTTACCGTCGGTGGATCCGGGCCGTTTCTTCGTCGTCGACGCCCGCCGTCGGACGTCGTTCGATTCGACGCTCCCGACTTCCGGCGTCGAGATCCACGAGATCGACACGAGACGCGAGGCGGCGTGCTTCATCCCCCCCGAGTGGCCCAGCACGTGGCCGTGTTTCGCCACCCTCGTCAGGATCAAGCAGTTTCCCGCTCAGGCCGGGAACTCGTCGACTTCTCACGTGCTCGGGATCGACGACTCCGAGGTGATCGAAGAGTTCACGGTCACCGTGACGGCGGCGACCACCGGCACATTCACGATTCGGGTCGCAGAGGTCGACCACGGACGGTTCATCGACGACGACGGTCTCACCGCCGAACCGGACATCGAGACGATCGCTGCCCTCGGAATCACCCTCGGATGCAACCCGCCTGACAACGACATGTTCTGTCCGGCCGACGGGGTTTCCCGGGCGCAGATGGCCACCTTCATCGTGCGGGCACTGGGCGAGGAGGCGAACATTCAGCCGTATCAGGGCCTGTTCTCCGATGTGGCCGAGTCCGCCTGGTACGCCGGTTATGTCGAGCGGCTCGCCGATCTTGGGATCACTACCGGCACCGGGCCGGAGGTCTTCGCACCGGACAGGATCGTCAGCCGTTCGGAGATGGCGGCGTTCCTCATCCGAGGCTTCGGGACCGGCGAGTGGACGCCGGCCGGCGTGTTCGCCGACATCCCGCTTGACGCCTGGTACATCGAAGAGGTCGAAGAGCTCTTCAGCATGGGCGTCACGACCGGCTGTTCCACCGATCCGCTGTTCTACTGCCCGTCCAGCCAGGTCACTCGGGCGCAGATGGCGTCATTCCTGGCGAGGATCCTGGCCCAGCCCTGAGGCGGTCCGGGCGATGGCCTCTTCCAGTCGCCGGCGGGCCCGCATCACACCGATGCGGAGTGCACCTTCGCTGAGTTTCAGACGCCCGGAGATGTCCGCATAGGGCAGGCCGATCACGTCGTGCATCCACAACAGTTCACGGTCGCGGTCTTTGAGGAGCGCGAAGGCTTCCCGGACGTCTGCGTGTTCGTCGGCGATGAGCAGGTGGTCGGAGGGGTCATCGAACATCTCTTCGCGTTCGGCGACCGGCGGACCGCCTTTCTGTTTGCGCCGGAGATGGTCGTAGAACTTGGACCGGGCGATCCGCCAGAACCACGCTTCGAAGCGGGCGGTGTCACGAAGACGGGGGAGGTTACGGACGACGGATTCGATGGCATCCCCGGCGAGGTCTTCGGCGTCGTGGCTGCGGATTCCCTGGCCTCGATAGAAGGAGACGAGTTTGGGGACGGCAGCGGTGGCGATGATTGTCATCACCAGATGATCCCCCCGCTGGGCGCATTCGACCGCGGCGGCGGACGGGGGCCACAGCCGCCACGGATCCGCCTCATGCTGGATGGACGCGTGCCGGCGTTCCGCCTGTGGAGGAGTGGGGTCGCTACGGCGTTGGGAGGAAGATCGGCCCTGGCGAGTCGTCTTCTCCGCCACCTGTGGTGTCGGATCCTGATCCATCATCTGTGTCTGACGTCACGGTAGTGGTCGTGGTTCCACTACTGGTGTCTCCGTTCCCCGACTCGGGTTCCTTCTCTGCGACGGTGGTCGTAGTGGTCGATGTCGTCGTGGTGGTCGTGGACGTGGTCGACGTGGATGTCGATGTCGATGTCGATGTCGAGGTCGTCGTGCTGGCGGTGGAGCCTGCGGTCGTCTCGGCGAGGAACAGGGCGGCGGTCGTCACATCTCCGCTGGTCGACGGGTCGGTCTTGGCAGAACGTACCGACGCCAGAAGTTGTTGGGCGGCCTGGCGAAGCTGCTGGGCGGCATCGACCGGTTCGGCGGCCGCGACGACGGCATCGGTGTCGTCGGTCACGGCTGCATCCGACGCGACTGCATCCGACACGGCGGTCTCCGACGCGGCCGGCTCCGTGTCGTCCGGTTGGGGGGACTCGGAGGCACCAGGATCCTCATCTGCGGTGGTCGTGGTGGTGGCTTCGCCGATGGTCTCGGCGGTGAGCACCAGCGGGTCGGAGGGCTCGCCGGGCAGGGTGGCGGTGGCTCCGGACCGACTGAGTTCTGCCAGCGCCTCGTTGGCGGTGGCGATGGCGAGCTCCATCTGGCCGCGCTCGGTGAGGACGATGGCCTCCAACAGCCGTTCTTCGACCAGGTCCGAGTCAAATCCGACCGCTTCGAGGGCTCGGTCGAACGGGTAGAGGAATTCGCCGGGAATGGCACGGTCGGCGGCGACGCCGACACCGGTCATGGAGACGAGCAGGAAGGCACTGGAGGAGACGGCGACTGCCAATCTGCGCCCCACATGACTCCTCCGGTGGGCGCGGTTGATCGCCCGAACAGCGATCTGCTCGGCGCGGCCACGACCGACGCCCGCCTCATACCGTGAAGCGAGCCGGCGGAGGCGATCAGGGGTTGGGGTGTGATCGTCCACGATTCACTGTGGTATGACGCCGTAAACCCCTTGTTGTTACGCCCCAAACCCGGTGGAGGCGCCCACGTCGCGTACTCTCTCGCCCGTGCATCTGCCTTCTGTCGCCGTTTTGTTGCCGACGCTGGACGAAGCGGCGTCCATCGATGCGTGTCTGGCCTCGCTGGCGTTACAGGATTATGCCGGTATGTGGGAGGTCGTCATCGCCGACGGCGGCTCGGCGGATGACACCAGAGTCTTGGCCGAAGCGTGGAAAAATCGGCTCGATCTGAGGGTGATCGACAACCCTGACCGGGTCCAATCCGAAGGCTTGTGGCTGGCCGCACAGGTGACAGACGCCGAAATCTTCGTGCGCGCCGACGCCCACACCACCTACGCCCCCGACTACATCAGCCGCTCGGTCCAAGTCCTGGCCGAGACGGGGGCGACTGCGGTGGGCGGTCCGATGGTCCCTCATTCGGCGTCGGCCTTCGGCCAGTCGGTCGCCCGGATGATGCGGTCTCCGCTGGGTATCGGCCCCGGCGCCTTCCATCGAAGCGGAAAGCGGCGGGAGGTGGACACCGTCTACCTGGGTGCCTTCCGCCGTGACCGTTTCCTCGCGTTGGGCGGGATGCGCACACTTCCCAGCCGAGTGGCAGAAGACGCCGACTTCTATTGGCGCATGCGGCGTGAGGGCGGAACCGTGGTGCTCGACCCGACCATCGGCTCGTCGTACCGCCCGCGGGAGTCGTGGCCCGGCCTGTGGCGCCAGTTCTTCCGGTACGGGCGGGGTAAGGCGGACATGCTGTTCGTCAACGGGGTGTGGCCGTCGTGGCGTCCGCTGGCGCCGCTGCTGCTGGTGCTGGGGCTGCTGGAGGGTCTCGTGCTCGGCTCGCTCGCCATCTGGTGGCCGCTGTGGGCCCTGCTGGGTCTGTGGTGCGCTGTTGTCCTCCTCGTCGCCGGTCGGGGACGTCCGCTGGACGCCCTGGTGGCGGCGACCATGCAACTGGCCTACGGGTCCGGCCTGTTGACCGGACTGTTCCGAATGCCTGCCAGGGTTCGTTCTCAGGTGGTGTCGCGTTCGGCCCCGTGAGGCGTGTGATACCAGCCGCGCTGACGGAGCAGCCGGGCGGGGATCTTGAGGATCGGCAGCAGCATCAGCAGCGGATAGCGAAGAAGGTGACGGGTGGCCACTCCGTCCCGCGCCAGG
>JBBDQP010000092.1:36633-85681 GCA_040905965.1 Acidimicrobiia bacterium | reverse complement strand
GGCGGTTTCAAGGGCTGGTCGCGACGAGTCGTGCGAATCGTTCGGCTGGAGTATCCCATTCGAGGGTCTTGCGTGGGCGCTGGTTGAGTTTGCGGGCGATCTCGTCGAGGTCGGCCTGGCTGTGAACGTTGATGTCGGTGCCTTTGGGGAGGAACTGTCGGGCGAGACCGTTCCAGTTTTCGTTGCTGCCTCGCTGCCACGGCGAGTGCGGGTCACAGAAGAAGACGGGGATGCCGGTGGCGACGGTGAACTGTATGTGGTTGGCGAGTACTTTGCCTTGGTCCCAGGTGAGGGACCGGCGGAGATGATCGGGGAGGGTGATGACGTGTTCGGCGATCCGTTCTGCGACATGGTCGGCGGTCTGGGATTCGAGTTTGATGAGCATCCCGGTCCGGGTGCTGCGTTCGACCAGGGTGGCGACCGCTGACTGATTGTTCTTGCCGACGATCAGGTCACCTTCCCAATGTCCGGGTATGGCCCGGTCTGCGACCTCGGCGGGACGTTCGGAGATATTGATCATCCCGCTGATCTTGCCTCGTCCGTCGTCTTTGCCCCGGCCGTGGGGCCGGCGACGCTCAAGGCGATGCCAATCGTCTCGGCGGGACAACTGCCCTGTCCGAGCACTGGGCCCAGATGGGTGCGCTCCGACGGGGCCTCGAACCGAAGGACGCCGCCGAGCAACTCTGGCTGCTGACTCCATCCGAGCAGTATCTGCACGCCATCTATGTGCTCGGCTGGACATCAGATACCTACCGACGATGGCTCACCTCAATGCTCGACCGAGAACTGCTGGCACCGAGAGACGACACGCGACAGTGAGGTAGGTACCGATTGTGTGGCACTCCTCGAGGGGTGCCCGAACCCGATTTTTCGACGCAGAAGACCTCACTGATCAGCTCTGCGAA
The DNA here is from genome assembly GCA_040905965.1 of Acidimicrobiia bacterium. Classification (GTDB taxonomy): domain Bacteria; phylum Actinomycetota; class Acidimicrobiia; order Spongiisociales; family ZC4RG35; genus DATHWB01. The sequence continues at coordinate 84,776 of JBBDQP010000092.1, read as the reverse complement.
AGCGCCTGCAGGCTCGTTTCGAAGTAGTCGGCGACGTCCCGGAAGGTGGCGATGCCGAGAGGACTGCCGGTTTCGGCGACCAGTGCCACATGGGACATCTCGTGCTGTGCCATCCGGACCACCGCGTCGGCGATCGGAGAGCGGACTGTGAGAGACACCGGCTCGGCGGTCATCACCGACTCGACCGTGGTCTCATCGAGATTCGCTCCGGTACAGGCCACCTTGGTCTGCAGATCGAACTCGGTGAGGACCCCGGCGAGCGACTCTCGGGCGTTCACCACGAGAACCGAACCGATGGCCCGGGCCTTCATGTGATGGACGACAGTCGCGACCGTCTCATCGAGACCCACCGTGACGGCAGGAGTCAGCTGCAGTCCGGTGAAGTCGACGAACATCAGACCGTGCTGGGCCGACAGGTCAGATTCGGTTCGGCTGGCCTTCTTCGAGAGAAGATCAGCGATCAGCTTCATCGCTGTATAGAAGGAGAAGTTGCCGACGATCTCACCCTCATCGACGACGGGCACACTGCGAGTCCACGCCTCGGTCATCACCACCATCGCGTCATTGACCGACGCCGTGCTCGTGACGGTACGCGGTTCAGGAGTCATGACGTCGTCGATCGGCTGATCGCACATCCCGTCGACTCCGAGCACCCTCGTCACGACATCTCGCTGGGTGAAGATTCCGACGAGTGCGCCGCTATCGACGGCGAAGGCACTCGACCAGCCAGCCTCGTTCATTTGTCCGATGGTGTCGCGAACAGGCGTTCCGATCTCGACGGTGACGTGACGCGAAAGGTCGAGTTCGGAGACCGGCATTTCGTGGAGGGTGTCAGCGATGTTCACGGTTGTTCTCCGGGTTGGGCTCCACCACTGAACCTAGTTGGTGATCCCGGTGTCCTCGATTCCACAAAGAAAGACGCAGCAGCATCGGCGCAAGATCTCGACAGAGGGTGCTAGCGCATCAGTCGCAGGACGTGGACCGAACCCACCACGATCCTGCGCGATCCGTCCTCGATCACCTTCCACACCCGCCACGCGACACCGAGTGCGATCACGGACACGACAAGCCCTCTCACCTGACCAGGCGTGCCGTCGATCGTCATGAGGTCAGCGATGACAGCAAGGGTCCACGCGAGGCCAACGAGCACAGCGACGATGACGCCGCGACCGAACGGTCCGAAACCCCCTCTTTCGTCGGACTCTCTCTCCATCGGGTCAGGATACGGTCCGACGGAACTGCCGCTCTGTCACGACGGCCGGTTAGGGCGGCGACGAGACCGACGACACCGAGGCGATCCGCCGATTCAACCGAGTCGTTGTCGACCACCCGGAATTGGAGGCGGTTGTCCTCCCGATTTCGGACGGCATGACGCTTGCCCGGCGCAAGTCCTGACATTCCGGAACCTTCGGTGCGTCGATTACTCCCATCCCTGGCCTGAGCGCTGATTCTCGTGCGCGAAAACCACCGTATAGGTGGTGCCGAACCCAGGGTACGCGATCAGGAGCCCGGCGGCGTAGGATGCGGTCGTGACTCTTCTCATCAAATTCATCGCAACGGCCGCGGCTCTGTGGCTGGCCGCTTGGATCGTTCCCGGCATCGACTTGTCCGACGAGATCGCCACGATTCTCTGGGTGGCCCTCGTGTTCGGGCTCGTCAACATCTTCATCAAGCCGCTGGTGAAGTTGCTGACGCTGCCGATGCTGCTGATCACCCTCGGACTGTTCGCGTTCGTCATCAACGCTGCCCTTCTCGGACTCACGGCCTGGCTGACCGACGGGCTGACCGTCGATGGATTCCTCGCCGCGCTGCTGGGGAGCCTCGTAATCTCCGCCGCCGGTTTCGTCACCGAGCGGATCGTCGACGAGGTCTGAGCGGGCCCGGACCTCAGTCGATCGGCTTCTGGAACGTGGTCGAACGCTCGACGACTTCGTACCCGAGTGATGCGTAGAGGCTGAAGGCTCCCGTCGGGTTCTCGGTGTGGACACCGAGGGCAGCCTCGGTCATACCCCGGGACTTCAACTCACGCAGACTTTCGCAGATGAGCGCCCGGGCGACTCCTCGACCCCGCCAATCCCGGTGGGTCGAAATGAACTCGGTCCATCCCCGCCGCTGGTCGAGTTCGGTGTTCTCTGCCTGGTTGATGAACGAGCGGACCTGGCCCACCACCGTCTCCCCCGCCCAGGCCACCTTCCACAGCGATTCATCGCGGTGCGGGAACTCGAGGAAACGCTGGTAGTCCTCTTCGGATGGTTCCGAGTAGCCCCAATGGTCTCGGAACGCCTCCTTGTCCGCCTCCCAGATGGGGCGGAGGTGCGACGTTTCGACCGGACGGGTTTCCACCCCCTCGGGCGTCCGGGCGTCCGGGATGTCGTCGAGGTCTAAACGGACCATCACAGCCTCGTAGGTGACAGGTGCGAAACCCAGTTCGAGATACGCCGCCACCATGACCTGCTCGTGATCATCCCTGGCCCATCCTTCGAGAACCTTGGGGCAGGCGACGTCGTGGGTGGTGGCGATTCCGACATTGTGACGTTCCGCCGCCGAGAGCAGGGCGAACACCAGGCGTGAGTCGCGCCAATGAGGATCGACCTTGGCGAACACGGCGTACTTGCGTTCCCCGTCGACCACCTGCCACCAGTCGGTGCGCGTGTAGCCGACCAACCGACCCGATCGATCCTCGATCATGACCATGTCGACTGCCGGATCACAGTTCTCGAGGTGGGCGTAGTTGTGGTCGAGTTCATCGACCGATGCGACCTCGCCAGATCCGGTCGCCCGGTACCAGCGGTTCAGCAGGCCAGTCATGGCGGCATGATCGGACGGCCCGCGATACGGGCGCGCCTCGAGTTCGGGAAGGTCGGAGAGGTCGATGTCCACGACGAGAACGCTATCGAGGGCGCTCCCAAGCCGCCGGGGAATTACCCGAGTGCGGGTACCGGAACCACTCCGATAGGGTCATGCCCATGGCCACACTCATGAGAACACTGGGCACCGCTGCCCCCGCCTTCGAGCTCACCGACGTGCGCACCGGCGACGTGATCGGTCGCACCGATTTCGCCGGCCGCCCGCTCGTCGTCTTGTTCCTGTGCAATCACTGTCCGTACGTAAAGCGGATCCAGCCGGGACTGGTCGCGCTCGGCAACGATTACGCCGCCACCGACGTTGCCATCGTCGGTATTGCCTCCAACGACGCCGATGCCTATCCGGAGGACTCGCCCGCCGAGCTTGCCAAGGTCGCCGACGAACAGGGCTACGTCTTCCCGCTGCTCTACGACGCCGACCAGTCCGTGGCGCGGGTATATGAAGCGGTGTGCACACCCGACATCTACGTCTTTGACCGGGATCATCGCCTCGTCTACCGCGGCCAGTTCGACGACGCCCGTCCCCGCAACGATGAACCCGTGACAGGACATGACCTCCGCAGGGCGATCGATGCAGTCCTGGCCGGGCTGCCAGTACCCGAAGAACAGACACCTGCGGTCGGTTGCGGCATCAAGTGGAAGCCAGGGAACGAGCCGGACTGAAGCGGGAACCGTTCGGACCGGCTTTGCGTCCGACCGGCATGACACACACATCACGCACCCGCATCGCAGGACTGCTCGCAATGCTCGCGATCGCCACGGCAGCCTGTTCGACCGCGACGGCTGACGACACACCCGACACCACCCCCACCACGGAAGTCCCCGCAGAGGAGACCCCCACCCAGGACGAGCCGATGCCGGTTCCCGGCGACGACGGTGAGACCACCTACCGGCCAATCGAGGTCGAAGGCGATCTGGCCGGAGAGGGCTCAGTTCCGGGCGGCGGAACGCTCATCTCGGTCGACGGCAACACGGTCACCGTCGGTTTCTGGATGGGGGTCGACGACTGTTACGGCGTCGAGCGGATCGACATCGCCGAGACCGAGACCAAGGTCACCGTCGACGTGACGGTGGCGGAACGGGATCTCGACCAGGTCTGCATCGCCATCGCAGAGGCCCGCTCGGTCACCGTCGAACTGGATGCGCCGCTCGGCGAACGCGTCCTCGAATTCGGCGGCGCCCCCATCACCGGCTGACCACGTCCGCTCGTACCCAGGGTTAGTTTGGACGTATACGTCCGAACAAGCCCAGGGTACGCGTGGATACACACGAAGTTCTCAATCAGGTTCCTCCCTTGGAGGGATATGACCTCCTCGGGTCCGACCCGCTCCTCACCGAGGCTATTCGGCGCGAAGGCGGCGGATGGGGCATCGACGAGATCGGCCGGTGGGGGAAGACGGTCTCAACATCCGGCGTCTACCGACTGGCCGACGAGGCCAACCGCAACGAACCAGTGCTCCGCACCCACGACCGCTTCGGGCACCGCAGCGACACGGTCGACTTCCACCCCGCCTGGCACGAGCTGCTGCGGCTCTCCGTCGGCGACGGCCTCCACTCCCTCCCGTTCGAACGTCCCCCCGGCGAAGGTGCGAGAGTCGTACGGGACGCCAAGTTCACGCTTATGTCACAGATCGAGCAGGGTCACGGGTGCCCCATCTCCATGACGACCTCGGTCCTGCCGGCGCTGCGTGCGAACCCGAAGCTCCACGCCGAATGGGAGGCACGGATCCTCACACGCTCCTATGACCCCACGTTCGCTCCCGTCGACGAGAAGTCGGGTGTGCTCCTCGGCATGGGGATGACCGAAAAGCAGGGTGGTTCTGACGTCAGGGCGAACACCACGACCGCAGAGTCGGTCGACGGCGAGATCTACCGGCTGGTGGGCCACAAGTGGTTCACCTCCGCGCCGATGTGCGATGCATTCCTGGTGCTGGCTCAGACCTCAGGTGGCCTGACCTGTTTTCTCATGCCCCGTTTCCTTCCCGACGGCGCCAAGAACGACATCCGGGTCGTCCGGCTCAAAGACAAGTTGGGCAACCGGTCCAATGCGTCATCCGAGATCGAGTTCGACGGCACACTCGCCTGGAGGGTGGGCGACGAGGGAGACGGCGTGCGGACGATCATCGAGATGGTCAACCACACGAGGCTCGACTGTGTCGTGGGCTCCGTGGGAATCATGCGGCAGGCGGTATCCCAGGCGGCGTGGCATGTGTCGCAGAGAAGCGCCTTCGGGGCACTGCTCATCGAAAAGCCCCTCATGACGAACGTGATCGCCGACCTCGAACTCGAAGTGGAAGCCGCGACGCTGATGATGATGCGGCTCTCGGGAGCCTTCGACCGTGCAGCAGCCGACCCGGCGGAGGAGTCGTTCAGGCGCATCGCCACACCGGTGACCAAGTACTGGGTCACGAAACGGTGCACCGACGTCGTGCGCGAAGCTCTCGAGTGCCTGGGCGGCAACGGTTACGTCGAGGAATCGATCATGCCTCGCCTTTTTCGGGAATCACCCCTCAACGCCATCTGGGAGGGCTCCGGCAATGTCATCGCGCTCGACGTCACCAGAGCGATCGCCCGCAACCCGGAGTCTCTCGACACGTTCCTCGCCGAGTGCGGAGACGCCGCCGCGGCTCCTATCCGAGATCTGGTCGATACCGCTCTCGGGGACGAAGCGAATGCCCGCCGGCTCACCGAGTCGATGGCGCTCGCCTGGGCGGCACAGTTGATGCGCCGTCACACCCCGAATGAGGTGGGCGACACTTACACGCGATCCAGAGTCGACGAAAGGCACAGATCGCTGTTTGGGACCCTTCCCACCGATCTGCCGCTCCGCACCATCGCCGCCCGCGCCGTCCCCTGACACGCGCAGGGGCTCCGGTCCTCTGACCGGAGCCCCTGGCTTCTGCCGTGACCGTTCAGGCGGTCGGCTGCTGCTGCTTCTCTGCTTCCTTGCGAAGGAAAGCGTCGTAGTCGGGCTCGTCCTTGCCGTTGGCGACCCACACCATGCCGAGACCGGTGAGGACGAACGTTGCGCCGATTCCTGCGAACAGTCCGGCCAGTGCGAGGCCCATCTGGAGGGCGGAGTGCGTCACGGTTCCGACGCCGAGTTCGGCGATCAGAGCGTGGGCGGTACCCGTCCATGCCTGGCCTCGGGCGGGACCTTCCAGCGGGTGCATCCGGTCGAAGTCGGTCCAGTAGCGACCGTCAACTTCAAACTCGTATGTGCCAGCCTCGAAGGTCTCTCCGTTGTATTCGACGGTCTCGGGCAGCACGACCGTCTGAGTGCTGTGCAGTGTGTGATACGTGACCACTGCCATCTGGTACATGTACTCGCTGGCGGTGTTCACCAGCGGATCGTTGGGGTCGAGGTCGCTCATGACAACCGGGTATGCCCAGTCGACCGTGAGCAGGTTCATGATCTCTTCGGCAGTTTCCGTAGTGCCCCGGTCGATCAGTTGACCGTCCTCGTTGTATGACAGCTCCACACCCTGTGCCTCGCTGAATGCCTGCAGTGATCCATACCCGTCCTGGGTCATGGTGAATGCCACGCCGCCGCCGACCATGAATCCAAGACCGATGACTGCGAGGACGATTCCTAGCTTCTTCAACCGTGTCATGAGCAACCCTCCTTGTAAGTGCTCAAACTTCTCTTGAAAGCACTGTCTCTCGTGAAGCGGTTCACGACCATCGGCCGGAGGTCCCTGGTCCGACGCCGAAAGTCCCGAGCCAGAGACAACGGAACGTGGACGTGGAGCTACCTCACGTTCCGGCGGGGCGCCCGCATCATCACTGGGCCTCCCGGAGCCGGGTCATCGGGGGCGACAGGGGAGTAACGTCGGCGCGCCACCTAGGACGGGGACAAAGCATGGAGCTCGACAAGAAGATCAAGCTCATCGCGACCGCTACCGCCGCGAGCACCCTTGTCGTCTTCGGTCTGGCGTGGCTGATCGAGCCCGTTGAGATCTTCGCCGCCTCCGCCGTTGCCTCCCTCGTCGCCTTCGTCGTATTCGGGACGGTGTGGAGGTTCGAGCGCGCGCCCTCGATCATGATCGTGATCACGGCGATGGCGCTCACGATCGGGATCGCGGCGATGATGTCGGACCCTTCGGTGGATGTCGGCGCCGCAGTCGCAGTCGTCACGATGTCGATCGTCGGCGTCGAACTGATCCGGACCAGGCACACGCTCTACCTCACGACCGTAGCGGGAGTGCTGCTGGTCTATCCGCTCCCCCTTGCCGCGGACATCACGAGTGGAATCGCCAACGCGCTGATCGGAACTGCGTGCTTCCTACTCGGTGCCTTCGTACTCCGGACGGTGTCACAGGAGCGTCACAGGCTCGTGAAGGAACAAGCAACCCTGTTCGATCTCGCCCCGGTGCTCATCCTGGAAGGCGATTGGTCCGAAGCCGAACGGGGAGTCAAGGCGCTCGGCATCCGAGATCCCGACGAACTTCGCGCATTTCTGATCGCGCACCCGGAGACCGTCGCTGAACTCGTCGGGACCGTGGACGTCATTGCGGCCAACCCGGCCGCTCGAGAAGCAGTCGGAATGGAGGGAGACGGCGGATGGAGAATGGATCCGTCGCGGGTCCATGACGACTCGCTCGCCGCGTTCGCAGAGCAGTTGGTCTCGATCGCCGACGACCGGCCGTTCCACGACTTCGAATACGAGACGACGAAGAACGACGGCTCACCGTTGATCGTCAGCCTCAGTTCCGCCATGTATCGGACACCGTCGGGCGCACCCCGCGTCTTCGTCGCCGCCCAGGACATCACCGAGCGCAAGACGTCGCAGATCGCCCTCCGACGAGCGCTCGAGTCGAAGGACGCGTTCATCGCCGAGATCAGCCACGAACTGCGGACACCTCTGTCAGCCGTGGTTGGGCTCTCCGCCAGCCTCCTCGAGGGCACACGGCTCCATCCGGAGGACAGGGAGCTCATGGCGATGGTCTCCCAACAGGCCGAGGAAATGGCGCACATCATCGACGACCTCCTCGTGGTGGCCCAGACGGACAATCTGACGCTCACCGTCGACAGCCGAGCTGTCAACGTGTGCAGGGAGGCAGCAGCGGTCGTCGCCGGAATGGATGCCGAAATCGAATGCGCAGACATTGGCGTGATGGCAAGCGCCGACCCGGTGCGTGTGCGCCAAATCATCCGCAACCTCCTGACCAACGCGGCTCGGTATGGACGGCCCCCGGTGACCGTGCACATCGCCGCCAACGGCACCGAGGTCACGATCGACGTGTCGGACACGGGAGATCCGATACCGGAAGAAGCTCGCGAGCGCATCTTCGAGCCGTATCAGACTGCTCACGAGGACAGCAGTTCAGGCGGGTCGATCGGGTTGGGACTTGCGGTGTCGCGTACACTCGCCCGCTTGATGGAAGGAACCCTCGCCTACAGCCACAACGGCAAGTCGACCTTCACCTTGACCCTGCCCCGGCATGTGGAAGACCGGCCGACCGCATGATCCGTCATGTCGCACTCCTGAAATGGAAGGACGGAACGACTGAGGCGCAGGTCATTGCGATCGAGGCCCGTCTTCGACAGATGCCGGACGTGATGCCCTTTCTCCGTCGGTACGAGTTGGGACCCGACCTCGGGATCACCGGCAACCACGACCTGGCGATCGTCGCCGATTTCGACAGCGTCGAGGACTACCTGGCGTACGCCGATCATCCCGATCACAAGGCGGTGATCACCGAATTGATCGCACCGGTGCTCGAGTCGATATCCCGAGTTCAGTACACGGTCTGACCCCCGGCAGCCCGTCGGATCCGGTCGTCGACTGCCTCCCCCAGGCCGCCCCGACCCGTGAACTCGACGACGATCTGCTCAGGGTCGGTGCGATCGATCTCTCGCAGCGTCTCGTACAACCGCTGGGCGACAATCGCCAGATCATCACGGTCTCCCAGGCTGACGAACCTCCACCCCGGCGGCCCCGGCTCGGAGTCGTCGAACCCGACGAGGGTGCCCGACCTCGTGTCAGGCGGGAGCCGACCGCCCGCTTCGAGCGCACGGGTCGGAGTGTTCGGCGAGTAGTGCACGTTGCGCCGTCCCGGCGCGTGAGAAGCCGGGGCGGACAGATCGGCCTCGACGCCGTCCAACTGGATCGAGCCAGGTCGAAGAATCGACAGCCGCTCGCCTTCGACAAGCACGATGGTCGACTCGATGCCGATCGGGGTTGGGCCTCCGTCGACCAGCACCTCGATCCGGTCGCCCAGATCGGCGGCGACATGGGCAGCGGAGGTGGGCGACACGTAGGAGAAGCGGTTGGCGCTGGGAGCGGCGACCGGGACGCCGACCATGTCCAACAGCATCATCGCCACCGGGTGACTGGGGGCGCGAACTGCGACCGTCGAGCGCCCTGCCGTGACGACGTCGGGAACCGAGGGGTGTTTCGCGGCGACGATGGTGAGTGGGCCCGGCCAGTGGAGACGGGCGAGATCGCTGATCGTGGCGTTCACCTCAGCGAAGACGCCACCCAGATCCCAATGGGGTCGAACGTGGACGATCAGAGGGTCGTCTGCCGGTCGCCCCTTGGCGTCGAAGATGCGCCCAGCCGCAACCGGATCGAGCGCGAGGGCCCCGAGCCCGTAGACGGTCTCTGTGGGAAACGCGACAAGCCCACCCGCCAGCAGCGCGTCGGCGGCAGGCAGAAGAAGCGCCCGATCAGGATTGTGCGGATCGACGGTGACGGTAAGCATCACCGGTGAGTCTGGCATCCGCACCCGGTCACTCCGAGCGTGGGAATCGGATCGGAGGCGGGTACGTTCACCTTCGTATGGAACTCCACGACCGCGAGATCATCTACGTCGGTGACCCGATGTGCTCGTGGTGTTGGGGGATCGCCCCGGAGCTGGACGAACTGGCGGAACAACGGGGAGACCTCCCGTTTCGTGTCGTTGTCGGGGGGCTGCGGCCGGGACCGAACGCCGTCGAAGTCGACGACCGGATGGCCGCCTCGCTCGATCATCACTGGCAGTCGGTGGCCGAGCGGTCCGGCCAGCCGTTCGATCGGACGCTGCTCGATCGCCGCGGGTGGCGGTATGACACCGAACCCGCCTGCAAATCCGTCGTGGTCATGCGCGAACTCGACGAAACCCTCGCATGGCCCCTGTTCAAGCGGATCCAACGCCTGTTCTACGCCGAAGGCGTCGTTCCGTTGGGCCGGGAAGAGTTAGGACCGGTCATCGACGAATACGACGTCGACACGGAGACGTACTGGCGGCTCTTCGAGTCAGACGCGGCGACAAAATCCACCTGGCAGGACTTCGCCCAGGTACACAAATGGGGCATCGGCGGGTTTCCCACCGTGGTATTCCGTGACGGCAACCAGGGGCATCTGATCACTCGCGGCTACGCGAAAGCCGACCTAATGCTTGCTGCCCTCGACCAGGTCGCGCCGGTCGATGGTGAAATGTGCGGACCTGACGGAATCTGCTGACCGGGAACCGAATCGGCATGGTCGACGTCGGATCGTCACCATGACAAGGAGTCTCCGGATGAAGCGCACCGCGCTCGTGATCGCTCTGATGCTGGCCGCCTGCAGTCCCGTCGCGATCGACGATCCTGACGACCCGACGCCTCCGGCCATCGTCGGCTCGGCGTTCCAGACGTTCTCGAACTGCGACGACCTTCTCGACTATTACGTCTCCAACGCGGTCGACATGGTTGGCCCGTATGGCCTCGGCGGCCACTTCCGGATGTTCGACGACATGGCAGAAGCGGCGGCAGACGACGCTGGCGGGGACACCGGCGGCGGTAGTGAACGCAGCTTCACCGAGTCGAACAACCAGGTGAGCGGAGTCGACGAGATCGACATCGTCAAGACCGACGGCAACCGCATCTACACGGTCGTTGACGGCGTGCTGCGCGTCGGCACGGTCGGAGACCCGGGGATCACGATGGCCGGTTCCCTCGCCTTCGGTGAATGGTGGCCCCAGGGCATCCTCCTCCAAGGCGACACCGTCATCGCCGTCGGCCAGATCTGGGGCGGTGACGTCACCCCCCTCGCCGCCGACAGCCGCATTGCACCCGGATACTGGACGTCGATCACCCGCATCGCCGAGATCGACGTATCAGACGCCGCCAACCCGCGCATCGTGCGCACCCTCGACATGGACGGGTCGTTCGTCTCCGCCCGCAACGTCGGTGGAAGCATCCGACTGGCGCTCAATTCGAACCCCGTGGGACTGGAATTCGTCACACCGTCCGGCGGCGGACTGCAGGCCGAGCGTCGGGCGACTGAGGCGAATCGCGAGATCATCCGCAACTCGACCCTCGACAACTGGCTCCCCTACTTCGTGTTGACCGAAGCCAACGGTTCGACCTCCGAAGGCCAACTGGTCGACTGCGACACGGTCATGGCACCCAACACGTTCGCGGGGATCGACACCCTGTCGCTCCTCACATTCGACTTCGGTTCCGGTATCGGCGCCTGGGACGAGGCCGGGGTCGTCGCCTCCGGTGCGACCATGTACGCCACCGCCGACGCCACCTACCTCGCCACTCAGCAGTGGATGGACTGGGGCATCATGACCGAGGCCGAGACGGCCGACGCCGCCGAAGGCTTCACCACCCAGATCCACAAGTTCACGACGACCGGCGGGGTTCCCCGCTACGTGGCGAGCGGCGAGGTGAAGGGCTTCCTGCTCAACCAGTTCTCGATGGACGAATACGCCGGTGACCTGCGGGTTGCGTCGACGACGAGTCCCAACGACTGGTGGATGTCAGACGAGTCCGAGAGTCGCGTCACCGTTCTGCGGCCGAGCGGGGACACCCTCGCCGAGATCGGCATGGTCGACGGATTGGGACTGACCGAGCGCATCTTCGCGGTGCGCTTCATGGGACCGACCGGGTATGTCGTGACATTCCGCCAGACCGACCCGCTGTACGTGGTCGACCTGTCCAACCCGGCCGCCCCGGCCGTGGTCGGCGAGTTGAAGATCCCCGGCTATTCGGCCTACCTGCACCCGGTCGCCGACGGCCGTCTGCTCGGTGTCGGCCAGGACGCCGACGAGGAGGGCATGGTGACGGGAACCCAGATCTCGCTATTCGACGTCACCAACCCGGCTGATCCGCAGCGGATCGACCAGATCACACTCGAAGGCGGCTGGTCCCAGGCCGAAGGCAACCATCTGGCCTTCACCTTCGTCGACGGCACGGCGCTGGCGCCGTACGAGCGGTGGACCTGGGAGATCGTCGAGTCCGATACGGCCAAGGAACAGTCGACGTTCGATACCGGCGTGCTGGCGATCCGGGTGAACGGCGACACGTTGTCCCTCGACGGAATCCTGCGGACGGAGTTGGATTCTGCGGTCACCCTCGACAGCGAGGACGACTGGGGTCGGATCGACCCTTATCGCATGGTGCCTCAGCGCACCATCGTCATCGACGGATACGTGTACACGGTGACCGCCGGGGGCATCGCAATCCACTCCTTCGACACCCTCACCCGCGTCACCTTCCAACGCTTCTGAGCGCCCACGACGGACCGAACCCAGGGTTAAATCCGGCGCATACGACGGATTCTCGTCCTGGTTCGCCGAGGTCCGCCCTATTCGTCGAAGCGGAGGTGTTTGACGGATCGGCCTTGGCGGCGGAGGAGCTTGAGAGCCTCGATGCCGATGCGGATGTGATCGTCGACGAACTCGGCGGTCACGCTCCGATCCGAGGCCTCGGTCTTCACCCCTTCCGGGACCATCGGCTGATCGGACACCAGCAACAGTGCGCCCGTCGGGATCTTGTTGGCGAAACCGGCCGCGAAGATCGTCGCCGACTCCATGTCGACCGCCATCGCCCGGGTCCGCCGCAGGTACTTCTTGAACTCTTCGTCGTGTTCCCACACGCGTCGATTCGTCGTGAACACGGTGCCTGTCCAGTAGTCGTGGTCGAGGTCGCGGATCATCGTCGACACGACACGCTGCAACTGGAACGCGGGCAAGGCCGGGACTTCCGCCGGTAGATAGTCGTCCGACGTCCCCTCACCGCGGATCGCGGCGATCGGCAGGATCAGGTCGCCGATCTTGTTCTTCTTCTTGACGCCGCCGCACTTGCCGAGAAACAGCACGGCTGTCGGACCGGCAGCCGTGAGCAGATCCATCACAGTGGCTGCATTCGGACTGCCCATGCCGAAGTTGATCATCGAGATGTCGTCAGCCGTGGCTGTCGGCATCGGACGGCTCTCGTCGACGATCGTGGCACCGGTCATCTCGCAGAAGCGTGCGAGATAACCGCCGAAATTGGTGAGGAGCACACAACTCCCCATCTCATCCGGCGCGACCCCCGTATACCGCGGCAACCAGTTCTTGACGATCTCCGCCTTGGACTTCATCGCACCACCTCCCGGTCGGGCCGAATCTTGAGGATCACCCGTTCGGACTGGACCTCGTTCGAATACGGCCGCCCGAAGTAGCGCTCGGACAGTTCGTCGATGTGGTCGCGCGCCTGCTGGCCGCCGATTGTCTCGACGACGGTTCCGCGCACTTCGACGAAGGAGTACGGATTGTCTACGTCGACGATCGTCACCGTCGCTCGCGGGTCCCGCTCGACGTTCTTGAACTTCTGACGATGGAGTTCGGTGTTGATGTAGATGTGGGTCTCATCGGCACTCACCCACATCACATGGGATTGCGGAGTCCCGTCGGCCAGCAGCGTCGTGAGAACCGCGAAGTTCTTTCCGGAGGCCAGGGCCTTGGTCTTTTCGTGCAACATCGGTCGATCATCTCACACCGGTACGCTCAACCCACATGCCGGCACTCGACCTGCGGTTCTTCGTCTTCGCGATTCTCTTCGGCTTCCTCGTCGGCTTCATCCTCGGGCGAAGCGCCGAGGACCGGATCGCCACTCTCTCCGCCTGCGTTGCGTGTGCTGCCATCGGAGCGGTCTCTTGGATCGCCGGCTCCCCGGGAACGACTCCAGAGATCGCAGGGGCGTCGATGACGGTCGGAGGGCTGTCGGCGTTCGGACTCCTCCTTTGGACCGGACGGCGACCGGTCGCCTGATCGGACTCAGGGGCGGGCGAGAAGCCGGTCGAAGAGGATGGCGGCCGCCTGGCCGACGTTGAGCGAGTCGACCGCCCGCTGCATGGGGATGCGCACACGCACGGTCGCCTTGGCGAGGACCGCCGCGGTGAGCCCGGGACCTTCCGCCCCCAGCAGGACGGCGGGGCGGGCCAACCCGGAAGCGTGCGCCACGTCAACCGCGGAAACCTCAGGCGTGGCGGCCACGAGCGTGAGCCCGCCGCCAGTCAACAGGTCGAGGTCGTCCGGCCATTCGACGGCCCTTGCCATCGGGAGGTCGACGACCGCCCCCATCGAAACCCTGACGCTGCGCCGATACCACGGGTCAGCAGACGTCGGATCCAACACAAGCCCGCCGATCCCGAGTCCCGCCGCGGCTCGGATGATCGCACCCAGGTTGGCGTGGTCGTTCACGCCTTCGAGGATGGCGAGCGAGTCGAGACTCGCCATGTGCGCCACGGTCGACATCGGTGGCCGACGACAGAGCGCCAGCATCCCCCGATGGAACTCGAAACCGACGACGGCGCTGATGAGCGCCTGGTCGACAAGATGGACGGGAACGTCCAGCCCTGGCGGGACTCGGTCTGCCATACGAACGTCCGCCATCAATGCCACGACGAGCGACCCGGCGGTCGAGATCACGTGGGAGACCACCGTCGGCCCCTCGGCAATGAACACCCCCTCGGTCTTCTCGTAGGAGCTTCGAAACCGGGGTTCGTTGAGCCGTCTGAATCCGTCAAACCGGGGATCTGCCGGGTCGAGACTCACCATGGTATGTCAGCCACGGAGCAACCGCCGGGCATTCGGATGCCGACAGGCAAACACCGGCGGTCGCGACTCACATCTCTCCAAGAGCCTTGCCGATCCGACCGAGTGCAGCGTCGATCTGGTCCTCTCCCATCACTGTGGACAGGGCGAACATTCCGCGGGGCGCCGAGAAGACGCCATCGACCAGGAGCGCCAGATGGAACCGGCGCTGCATGTCCGGGTCGGCAGTGGCTTTCGTTCGGTAGTCGACGACATCGACCGAGGTGAAGTGCAGCGTCCAGAGCGAGCCCATACCGGTGACAACCGCGGGCACACTGTTGTCGACGATCAGCTTCTCGAGCCCCTCGGCGAAACGAGCACCGAGCAGGGCGAGGCGATCGATGGCATCGGCGTCCAGCAGGCGCATGGCAGCGACCCCGGCGGCCATCGTGAGCGGGTTGGCGTTGAAGGTCCCCGACTGCACGAGGGTCGGTTCGGGCGGAGCGTAGAGATCCATGATGTCCGACCTGCCTCCGAACGCTCCAACCGGGAGGCCCCCTCCGATCACCTTGCCGAACGTGACGAGATCCGGCCTGACATCACTCCACTCCTCTGCACCGCCGACCGCCAGGCGGAACGTGATCACCTCGTCGAAGATGAGCACCGCATCCACCTCGTCTGCGATCTCCCTCAGACCGGCGAGGAATCCAGGTTGCGGCGGGATCGTGCCGCTGGCACCCAGCATCGGCTCGACGATGATCGCCGCAGGTCGGACGCGATGCGCGACGCTCCGAGTCGCAACAAGATCGTTGAACGGCGCGACCGCGACCTCTTCGATCACCGAGCCGGGTATGCCGGGCTCTTCCGGCACGGCGATCGGTGCATCGTCGGGTCCGGCGGCCACCAACGGTGGGGCGACACTGATCTCCACCGTGTCGTGACTGCCGTGGTATCCCCCCTCGAACTTGAGTACACCGCTGCGACCGGTCGCCGCCCGTGAAGCTCGGATCGCATTGAGCGTCGCCTCGGTCCCGGAGTTGCAGAACCGCACCGCGTCGAGCCCAGGCACCCGGCCCACCAGAATCTCGGCGAGGTCGACGGCGTGGGATGTTCCTGCGGCATGCCCTGTCCCCCGAGCCACTTGATCGGTCACCGCCGCCACGATGTCGGGATGGGCGTGGCCGTGAACCATCGAGGTGTAGTTGCCCAAGAGATCCAGATACCGGTTGCCGTCGACATCGATCAGTTCACTCCCGCGTGCGTCGGCGATGTAGAGAGGATGGGGCGGGAAGGAGATGACCGTGCGTGTGTCGCCTCCTGGCATGAACCGTCGGGCGCGAGCATGGAGCGCGGCAGAGCCGGGAGTTCGCTCCACATAGCGCTCCGCCGACGTCGCGCTCATCCGGCGTCGCGGACCAGGGCGTCGAGGGCCAGCACCACCATGTCGTCGAAGGTCGACTGTCGTTCCTCGGACGACGTCGCTTCACCCGTGCGGATGTGATCTGAGACCGTGGCGATGGTCAAGGCGCGTGCACCGAACTCGGCAGCGACGCCGTACAGCCCGGCGGCCTCCATCTCCACCGCCAGCACACCCATCTTGTCCATCATGTCGAACACACCGTCCACAGGGTTGTAGAAGAGATCGGCCGAATGGATCAGCCCGGTGTGGACCTCGATGCCCCTGGCCTTGGCGGCATCCACGGTCGCGCGCACGAGTTCGAAGTCGGCGACGGCGGCGAAGTCGAACCCGCCGTACCTAGCGCGATTCACCCCCGAGTCGGTGCACGCACCGGTGGCCACCACCACGTCGCGCAGCGCAAGATCGGTGGAGATGCCGCCACACGACCCGACCCTGAACAGCTTCTTCACCCCGTAGTCCTTGACGAGTTCTGTCGCGTAGATCGAGGCAGACGGGATTCCCATCCCGGTTCCCATCGTCGACACCGGCATCCCCTGATACGTGCCGGTGTACCCGAACATGTTGCGCACGGCGTTCACTTGCACGGCGTCGTCGAGGAACGTCTCGGCGATGTACTTGGCGCGGAGCGGATCCCCCGGCAGAAGGATCGATTCGGCGAATTCGCCCGGGGATGCGGAGATGTGCGGGGTTGGCATCGAAGACCTCTCGTCGGAACGTTCGGACAGTAGCGACGCCGCCCGGGTCGAGTCAGCGGGTAGGAACGCCGACCTCGAGGGCAACGACCTCGAACGCGCCGGTGGCTGCTTCATTCAACTCCTCGGGTGTCCCCGTCAGGATCGGGAACGTCCCGTAGTGAATCGGGATCACCGTCTCGATTTCGAGCAGCCGCCCGGCCATCGCGGCCTGACCGGGTCCCATCGTGAACCAGCCGCCGATGGGCAGGAAGGCCACATCGGGTTCCCAGATCTCCCCGATGAGGGACATATCGCCGAAGACCATCGTGTCGCCGGCGTGATAGAGGGTCGGGCCGCCGGGAAACTCCAGCACCCAGCCTCCCGCCTCGCCGCCTGGGACAACCCCCTCATCGCCGGATATCCCGCTCGAGTGGACCGCAGTCGTCAGGCTCGCCTTGATACCAGCCACGGACTCGACGGTTCCTCCCTTGTTCGAACCAACGACGTTTTCGACTCCGACGCTCTCCAGCCACAGCCCGATCTCGTGGATGGCATGCACTTGGGCGCCGGTCGCCTTGGCGATCTCGACCGCATCACCGACATGATCGAAGTGTCCGTGGGTGAGGAAGATGGCATCGACCCGGTCCTGGGTGTGTTCGGAGTCCGGGCAGCTCGGATTGCCCGCCAGCCACGGATCGATGAGCACCGTCATCCCGTCGTCTGTTCGAATGCGGACCGCCGCGTGTCCCAGCCAGGTGACTTCCAGTCCGCCGAGTTCCATGCGAACCCTCCTTATCGACTGCTTCAGATCCTATTTGGACGCACCGACGGCCGCGCCTGCTCAGCCGAGAGGATCGAGACCATGCGCCCGCAGCAGCAGTGCGGCGATGTGAAGCGGTAGTCCGATGACGTTCGAGGCCGACCCTTCCACCGATGCGACGAACATCCCCCCGACGCCCTGCAAGGCGTAGGCGCCGGCCTTGTCCATCGGCTCGCCCGTCGCCACGTAGCGGTCGATCTCGTTGTCCGTCATCTCGACCAGTCGTACCAACGACCGATCGACCATGGAACTCATCGACCCGCCGGCGGAGACGGCCACACCCGTGAACACGACGTGGGAGTCGCCGCTGAGTCGGGAGAGCATCGTTCGAGCCTCACCAGGGTGCTCGGGCTTCCCAAGCACGCGGCCGTCGTGGACGACGGTCGTGTCCGCCGCGATGACCACTGCGTCGGGTTCGTCGACGACTGACGCCTTCAACCGAGCGACTCGCTCGACATAGTGGTCAGGTTCTTCGTCCGGCAGCCGGCTCTCGTCGACATCGGGGATGACCACCCGGAACGTGAGCCCGATCGAGTCGAGCAGAGTGGCACGGCGGGGCGAGCCGGAAGCGAGTATCAGGTCCATAGTCCGAGTCTGGCACTGCGGGGACGAGCGGGCAGGGTCCCAGGGACGCGATACTCAGCCCGGTGAACGGACCATCTCCAACAATCATCGTCTCCCGACGGGTATCGCCCGGGAAGGAGCAGGAATTCGAACGGTGGAACGCCCGAATTCGGGCCCTGGCCGAGAGTTTCCCCGGCCACCTGGGATCAGAGGCCCAGCCGCCGAACGATGCCCACCCCGACGAGTGGATGATCGTGTACCGATTCGCCACCGCCGACCAACTCGACGGGTGGCTCACATCACCCGAGCGACGCGCCCTGCTCGATGAAGGCAACACCCTGCTCGACGGACCGGTCCGGGAGCAGAGGCTCGTCCAGTCCGAGCCCGGGCCCGGCGCGGTGACGGCAGTCATGTCCCAACGCGTGCGTCCCGATGCGTGGGAGGAGTTTCGGAGAGCCCACGCCGAGATCTCTCTGGCCATGCGCGATTTCGACGGTTTCCTCTCGTGTGAACTCGCCGAACCCGTCCCGGGTGTTCAGGACGACCACGTAGTGCTGTTCGCATTCGACTCGCGCCAGAATCTCGACCGCTGGCTTCAGTCCGAAGAACGTCGCCAGGTTCTCCGGCTGATCGAGCCGCTCATCGAAGGAGAGCGCACGTTGAACGTGGTCGGCGGGTTCGCCGGATGGTTCGATGTCGGTCGCGAGCCAGCCCGCTGGAAGCAGGCAGTCACCGTCCTGATCGCTCTCTATCCGACAACACTTTTCCTGGGCTGGATACAGAGAGGGCTCCTGCCCGACGCGCCGTGGATTCCCGCCCTCTTCGTCTCGAACGTCGTTGGCATCGCCATCCTGACCTGGCTGCTCATGCCGGCGGTGACCAGGCTGCTGTCACGCTGGCTGCAGCGGTGAGCATCACCGGCAGGTGGCGAACCAGTACACGTCACCGTCGTCGAACGCGAAACCGGCCGTGCCGGTGAACTCCTCGCCCTGGAAGGTGAAGGCGACCGGCGCGTCGAAGACGTCTACCGTCGCCGAGCCGTGGGCAACCGGATTCGGTCCCGAGACGGGGCCGTCGAGGCGGTAATCGACGAGTTCGAGGATCTCGCGCTCGACGAAACTTCGGCACAGATCCTCGCCGTACTGCTCGATCACGGTCGGGTGGAGCCGGGTGGTGAGCGTGCCGGCGTCGCCTGCGCTGATCCAGCCGACGAAGTCCGCGACGAACTCTTCGATCAGGACGGTGGCATCCAGCACGGTCGTCGTAGTACTCGGAGCCGAGGTCGTCGTCGTAGGCGCGGTCGTCGTCGTAGGCGCGGTCGTTGTCGTAGGCGGTGCGGAGGTCGTGGCGGTCGTCTGTGACGTCGACGCCGGAGCGGCGATGGTCGGCGCCGCGAGCTCCTCGCCGTCGTCGGCCGTCAACATGCCCGCCGCCCCGACGACGATGAGGAGGCCGCCGAGGAACATCGTCGCCAAGCCGACCTGCCGAGATGTCACTGGCACGGGCCCCCACGATGGGAGGCCCGGAACTCGGCCAGCTTCTTGGCGTCGTTCAGGACCGCATTGGCCGCCACCCTGCCGAGCCTGGCGAAGTCCTTCTCGGCTCGCGCGCGGGCCACGTTGCTGTTCATCATGTGCGATGCCGATCGCGGACCGGGGCGACGCCCCAGCGCTCCGATCTCGTACTCCCAGATCCGCTCGACGCACACCCACCCGACACCCTGCTGACACTCCCACACGGTGTACGGGGTGGCCGTGACACGCTGGGTGAAGTAGGTGACCCTCGCCTCCATCACCTGATAGTTGGTCATCCACTCGGTCACCTTTGCTGCGATGCGGGCACCGAACTTCGCGGCGAGTTCCAGCCCTTCGACGATCGCCAGCGGAAGGGTGGTGGGAATGTCGGGTACGTTCTTTTTCGTCAACAGATACGCGCCCACGCCTCCCTTGGCGATTCCGGCGGTTCCGACGATGAACTTCCCCGTGGCGAGATTGTTGACTCCACCGGCAATGTCGCCGCCCGCCCCGCGGGCACTCATGAGGTCGGTGACCAGATCCAACTCGTTCGCGATGTTGGTCAGGTCGACCACCAGCTGTTCCCCGGCGGCAGTGTTGCGCTCTGAGCCTTCCCATGCCTCGACAATCAGCGCGAAGTCGACGGTGACGTTGATGGACTCAGGCGACCCCGCCGGCTCCACCTTCTTCGGGGGCTGGCCGTCGCATGGGTCGGATCCGGACTCCGGCCCTCCCGAGGCGACTCCTGGTCCGGAGGGTCCGGTGGGCGACCCCCCGGTGCTTCCGCCCGCCGTCCCGCCGGACACCGCCGACCCCACGCACTCCTCGTACCGCCGGCGAGCAGCATCGGCTTCGGCGCACGCGGCATCCGCCTCCTTCTTCGCCTTGTCGGATGCGTCACAGGCTTCCTTCTCCGCTCGACTGGCCTTCTCGAGTTCACCATCCAGCCTTTCGAGTTCGGCCTTGGCTTCGGCATCCCGCTCGCGCATGTCCTCCCGGAACTCCGGGGTGTCAGCCTCTCGCCACTTGGCCTCGACCTCCTGTGCGGTGATCTCACCGGCCTGGTAGTCGGCCCACACCTGGCCCAGAGCGAGCTTTTTCATGTGCAGGTCGCGCGAGGTGACCCGGTTGCCCTGATCGTCCTCCACCCAGGCGTCATCACCGCCGCCTCCACACGCGGGGGGCCAGTCGCGGCAGACTTCCTTGCGCAGGTCTTCGAGGTCCCGGCGGTCATCGGCCGCCTCCTCACACTTCTCGGCCGCTTCGGCAGCGCGCGCCCGCGCCTCGTCGCACGCCCGTTGCGCCGTCTGCCAGGCGGCGAGTTCATCCGCGCACGGGTCGCCACGGTTGTAGAGCCACCAGCCGAGGAGAGCGAGCAGCAACCCGCCGCCGAGGACGAGGATCCAGGGGAATCCGGACTCGCCGGCCGTGGTGGTCGAGACGACCGTTGTCGTGGTTTCGACGGTGGTCGTCGTGGGTGGCGCGGTCGTGGTCGTGGTCGCTTCTGTCGTCGTCGTTGTCGACTGCGCGATGATCTGTACGATCCCAAAGTCGGCATCCGGATCGACGAACGTCAACCCGGTCTGATCCGAACCGGTGTCCTCAGCCGAAAAGCTGAAGCCCTCGTTGACACAGAACGTGTAGAAATTCAGGGCCTCGATCGAAGGCACCGCCTGCTTCGGCACGAAGATCCCGGTGTAGTCGCCGATGACGAAGGCCCGGACGTCGATCTCCGGGACCGACTGGAAGAAGCCGTCGTCGTTCATCTGCAGTGTGAAGGTGCCGGATGTCCCGTCTGGGTTGTATCCGATCCCGAATGCGCTGTTCGTCCCGCCAGCCGGATCGTCCGGGAACGCAGGGCGGTTCTCCCAGGTCGGTCCGACTGCCGGATCGTTCACCCAGATGACGAACTCGCACCGTCCCGGGACCATGGGCGGGGGCTCGCCAAGCGTCGTCATGCCGAACAGCCAGGCGCCGTCTGCGTACTGCGACCCATCCTGTGGTTGCTCGCCCGTGTAGGTCCACATGATCCGATCGTTCGGCAGCGGCGTCTCGTTCTGACCGATACTCCAGATCCCGTCATCCGTCGGGCCGAACAGGAACACACTCCGGTCGAAATCCACCGACCAGGTATCGATGATGTCGATGTGGTCAGGCGTGTATCCGGCCGGGTCGCCCGATGAGTGGCCGATGTCACCCACGGGATCGGAAATGGCCCCTGTCCCCTCGGACGGAGGACGCAGAAACTGGGACACCCATTCGGCGTTCTCGGGGGCGTTGATCGCGGAGAGGAACTCGTCGATCGGATTGGGGTCGGACTGGGCGAGGGCCGGCAGCGCAACCACGGCACACAGGACGCTCACGAGCACAAATCCAGCACGCCGCACGACAGACCTCCCCTGCTTCGGACCCACGCCATCTAACCAGTCCCGCCCATCCCATGGCTCGTCGACCCCGCAAGAAATGAGGGCCCGGGCCGGATCACCTTCCCCTGGGTGTAGGTGGCGTCGCAACTGGTTGCGACGCCGGAAGGGGCGAAGAGGCCCAGAGCGCGACGACCCTGCACCCTGGCGTTCAAGATCATCCGCAACTATGCTGGGGCCTCGGCCTGAGGGGCGACCACGACCGGGATCTCCGACTCGGCGATCATCGCTGACACTGCCGGATCCTCCGCCGCCATGACGATTGCATCGACGCCGAGGTTGGCGGCCAGCAGCAGCGTGTCCGAGACGACGTCGCCGAAGAGCACAACGACGTGACAGTCGGCTCCGGGCGCCAGTTCGGCAAGGCGTGCAGCCGCCCGTGCACGGGCGCCGTTCTCTGCGTCGCGCCGCACTCGTCCTCGCTCGCCGGGGGAAAGACCCTTGTCGACCATCGACCCCGGAAGAACCCAAATCAACACGACGGTCCCCTCCGAGCCGGCCAGATCCACTGCCAGGCGAAGGGCACGCTGGGTCGACGGAGAGTCATCGAAAGGGACGACGAAGTGGCGCATCACACCACGCTACGACGACAAATCCCGGCAGGACGAACCTCGGCGACCGGTATTCTGATCCCCATGCAAGACCCCGTCGTGAGCGCTCGCGCGCTCACAAAGCACTTCGACGACTTCGTCGCAGTCGACGCCATCGACTTCGACGTCCGACCCGGAGAGGCGTTCGGATTCCTCGGCCCGAACGGGGCAGGCAAGTCCTCCACGATGCGCATGATCGGAGCGGTCTCTCCGATCACTGCGGGGACGCTGCGGGTGTTCGGACTGGACCCGGCCACCGACGGACGGCAGATACGCGCCCGGCTCGGCGTCGTGCCCCAAGAGGACAACCTCGACCAGGAACTGACCGTCGAAGAGAACCTGATTATCTACGGGCGGTATTTCGACCTGCCCCGTTCGGTGATCCGGCCCCGCATCGATGAGTTGCTCGCGTTCGCACAACTGGAAGACCGACGCCAGTCGAAAGTCGAGCCACTCTCCGGCGGAATGAAACGACGTCTCACCATCGCCCGCAGCCTGATCTCGGAACCCGACATCGTCCTCCTCGACGAACCAACGACCGGGCTCGATCCCCAGGCTCGCCACCTGTTGTGGGAACGGCTCTATCAGCTCAAAGAACGCGGCGTCACGCTGATTATCACCACCCACTACATGGATGAGGCGGAGCAACTGTGCGACCGCCTCGTGATCATGGACCGGGGCAAGATCGTGGGCGAAGGGTCCCCTGCGGAGCTCATCGCCAACAACGCCACCCGAGAGGTGCTCGAGCTGAGATTCCGCGCCGAAGGCCGACAGGAATCGATCGACCGACTCGACGGGATCGGCAAGAAGCTCGAGATCCTGGCCGACCGCGTGTTGGTGTCGACAGACGACGCCGAGGCGAGCCTCGCCGAGGTGTATGCCAGGGACCTTCATCCGATCGCCAACCTGGTGCGGCGATCGACACTCGAAGACGTGTTCCTCGCCCTCACCGGACGAACCCTCGTCGACTGATGGCGACACCGACCGCGATCCGCGTCGCCGAATCCGGATGGAGGCGCTACAAGCACACCTGGCGAGCGTCCCTGTTCAGTTCGTTCGTCAACCCGGTGATGTTGTTGCTCGCCATGGGTGTCGGGCTGGGATCGCTGGTTGACCGCACTGGCGGGCCGGGCGGGCTGCCGTACGTGGTCTGGCTGGCTCCCGGGCTGCTCGCCAACATCGCCATGCAGACCGCCGCGGGAGAGTCGGCCTATCCCGTGATGGCCGGGATGAAATGGATCAAGAGCTACGACGCCATGCTCGCCGGCCCGCTCAACCCGATCGACATCGTCCTCGGTCACTTCACGTGGGTGTCGTTCCGGATCCTCCAGGTGACGCTGGTGTTCGCCGCCGTCGCCGTATGGCTGGCAGACCTCGACCCGCTCGGAGCGTTCGCCGCCACCGGGGCGGCACTCCTCACCGGAATGGCGTTCATCGGGTTGATCACTGCCTACACCGCCAAGTTCAACAGTGACACCTCACTCAGCAACCTGTTCCGCTACATCGTGGTGCCGCTGTTCCTGTTTTCGGGAGTGTTCTTCCCGATCAACCAGCTACCCGGCTTCTTGCAGCCGCTGGCGTGGGCGACGCCGCTGTGGCATGGCGTCGAGCTGAGCCGCTGGCTGTCCATCGGGATGGACTCGACCTTCTCGCCGCTGGTTCACGCCGGGTATCTGGTAGTGGTCGGCCTCGCCGGCATGGTCCTCGCAGTCCGCTACTTCGAGCTGAGGTTGGTGAAGTGACCTCGCGCACCCTCAACCAGCGAACGATCCCGATCTCGGTCATCGGTGGCCTGCGAGCGCACCGGGTGATCGAACGCAACATCATGGTCTATCGACGAATCTGGAAGATCTTCGTGTCCGGATTCGCCGAGCCGGTGTTCTATCTGCTGGCGATCGGTGTCGGAGTCGGTGCGCTGGTCGGCGAGGTGGAACTGGCCGACGGGCGGCTCGTGTCATACACCGCCTTCGTCGCCCCGGCCTTGCTCGGCGCGTCGGCGATGAACGGCGCCATCTACGAATCCACGTTCAACATCTTCTTCAAGCTCAAATACGGGAAGATCTACGACGGGATGCTCGCCACGCCTCTGCGACCGGTCGACATCGCTGTCGGTGAGATCTCGTGGTCGCTCATCCGGGGCGGGGCGTACGCCACCGGCTTCATGATCGTGATGCTCGGGTTTGGACTGGTCGAGTCGTGGTGGGCGGTCATGGCAGTGCCGGCGGCGCTGCTCATCGGGCTGGCGTTCGGGTCGGTGGGGATGGCCGCCACCTCGTTCATGCGGAGCTGGCAGGACTTCGACATGGTGCAACTGGTGTCACTGCCGCTGTTCCTGTTCTCGGCGACCTTCTATCCGCTCGAGGTCTACCCCGAGGTGATCCAGCAGTTCACCCGGATCTCGCCGCTCTATCACGGAGTCGAACTGATCCGGGGTCTGACGATCGGCGCCCTCGACTGGTCGATGGTCGGCCACGTCGCGTTCCTGATGGTGATGGCCGCCATCGGGATGACGATCGCTTCCCGTCGCCTCGAACGCCTCCTCCTCACCTAAAGACCCGAACTCGTGCGCGAAAACCACCGTAGAGGTGGTGCTGAACCCTGGGTTCGCCGACGCGATACGATCGGTGGGTGGAGCCGCTGACTACTGAGCGCCGGATCGAGGCGTATGCGTGGATGTCCCTCACCCGCACGTTCGACGACGCCATGGTCGCGATGTGGAAACAAGGTCGCGGGCTGGGCGGAGCGTTCAGCCAGCGGGGCCACGAGGCGATCTCGGTCGCCGCAGGCATGGCGCTCGGACCAGACGACGTGGTCGCACCGATGCACCGGGATCTCGGCACCTACCTCGTACGCGGCATGACCCCGGAACGGATCTTCGGCAACCTGCTGGGGCGGGCAACCGGGCCGACCAGGGGACGCGACGCCAACCTGCACGGCATCGGCGATCTCGACCTCGGGATCATCGGATTCATCAGTCATATCCCGCAGGCCCTGCCCACCACCCTCGGTGTGGCGATGGCGTTCAAGCTGCGACACGAACGCCGCGTGGCACTCACGACGGTCGGCGACGGCGGGTTCACGTCGGGCGGGACGCATGAAACGCTGAACATGGCCTCGTTGTATCGGGCGCCGTTCGTCCTCATCGTCGAAGACAACAAGTACGCGTATTCGACTCCGCTCGAACAGCAGATGCGCTCGGCCCGGTTCGCCGAAAAGGCGGCCGCCTACGACATCGCCTCGGCCAAAGTCGACGGCAACGACTTCGACGCCATGTATGCGGCGGTCTCGGTCGGAGTCGACCGGGCCCGAGAAGGCGGCGGTCCCACTGTCATCGAGGCGGACACGATGCGCATGCTCGGACATGCCATCCATGACGGCGCCGAGTACGTGCCAGAGGAGATGCTCGCCGCCTGGAAACGGCGCGACCCTGTCGCCGCCATGCGCAACAGACTGCTCGACGAGGGAGCGATCACCGACGAAGAACTCGACGTTATCGATCAGACCGCTCACGGCAAGATCCAAGCGGCCATCGCCACCGCCGAGGCCGCTCCGCTGCCGGATCCCTCCACCCTGCACGACGGGGTGTACGCGTGAGCGAGAACTTCGGATTCAGCGACGCCGAGCAGAGCGACGGGCGAATGCTCACGTATCTCGAAGCCATCGCCGAAGCGATCGCACAGGAGATGGAGCGGGACCCTGACGTGATGGTCCTGGGCGAAGACGTCGGCGGCAGCTTCGGCGGCGCATTCAAAGTGACCAAGGGTCTGGCCGAACGGTTCGGCGACGATCGCGTTCTCAACACCCCCATCGCCGAACTCGGATTCACAGGAATGGCGAACGGCATGGCACTCATGGGATTGCGGCCGATCGTGGAGATGCAGTTCGCCGACTTCATCTCGACGGCCTTCGACTCGATCGTCCAGTTCGCCTCCACCGCCCACTACCGCTGGGGAGGCAAGGTTCCGTGGGTCATCCGCGCTCCGAGTGACGGCGGGATCCGAAGCGGACCGTTCCACTCCCAGAATCCCGAGGCGTGGTTCGTCCACACTCCGGGGCTCAAGGTGGTCGCTCCGTCCACCCCCGCAGACGCCAAAGGCTTGCTCACTGCAGCGATCCGCGACGACAACCCGGTGATCTTCTTCGAAGCCAAGCCGCTGTACCGGTCGATCCGCAGTCATGTTCCGGAAGGCGAGCACGTCGTGGCGATTGGTGAGGCGGCGACGGTTCGCGACGGCGAGGACGTCACCATCATCACGTACGGGTCGATGGTCCATGTCGCGACGCAGGCAGCGGACACGGTGCCCGATGTGAGTGTCCGGATCCTCGACCTTCGCACACTGAAGCCGCTCGACAGCGAGGCGGTGCTCGAGGCGGCAAAGGCGACTGGCAAGGTGATCGTCCTGCACGCTGCCAACCGCAACACGGGGTTTGGCGCAGAAGTGGCGGCCCTGATCGCAGAGGAGGCCTTCGAGTTCCTGGACGGTCCGATCATCCGCATCGGCGGAGCGGACACGCCGGTCCCGTTCAGCCCGCCACTCGAAGACGCCTACCGCCCCTCGCTGGCCACCGTCGCCGACGCCATCAAAACCCTGGCCGCGTACTGATTCTTAGCGAACCAGCGCTTCAAGAATGAAGCGCTGGGAGGGACAAAAACCGGGTCGCGGACTTTTTACCCTTCCAAACGCGTCATTCATGAAGCGGTCATTCGCTAAGAACGCGGTGGGGGTGGGAGCGTTTAGCCTCCGGGGCATGGCAGGTGGTTCGATTCTCGGTGCGTCGGTCAAGCGCGTGGAAGATCCCCGGTTCGTCACCGGGACGGGGACGTATCTGGGCGACATCCACTTCCCTGACGAGGTGTGGATGTCCGTCGTCCGCTCCACCGTCCCTCACGCGGTCGTCACCTCGATCGACACCGATGCCGCCAAGGCCATGCCAGGAGTCGTGGCTGTCTACACCGCCGAAGACTTCGCCGGTCTCATCATGCCGATCGAGTTCGGCGGCCACCCCGAACCGATGCAGCGTCCGCTCATCCCCGCAGACCGGGTGCGCTTCGTCGGTGACATCGTTGCCATCGTCGTCGCCGAGTCGGCAGCCAAGGCAGTCGACGCGGCCGGCGAGGTGTGGCCCGACTACGACGAACTCCCCGTCGTGGTCGACCCGAAGCTCGCAGACGAGGCGGACGCCCCACTCCTCTACCCCTCGCACGGCTCCAACATCGCAAAAGAGCACCGCCTCGAGTCGGCGACGAACGACGCCGGACCGGACGAGGTCGTCATCACCGCCACGATCCGACACCAGCGTCTCGCCGCCATCCCGCTGGAGACGAACTCTGCCGTCTCGGTCCCCCGCGACGACGGTGGCGTCGACGTCTGGGCCGGCTCACAGCAGGCGCACGGGCACCGCAACACGATCGCGACCACGCTCGGCCTCGATCGCGACCTCATTCACCTCAAGATCCCCGACATGGGCGGCGGGTTCGGGGCGAAGATCGCAACGTACCCCGAACAGGTCCTGACGACCGCCATCGCGCTGAAGCTGCAGCGCCCGGTGCGGTGGGAGGAGACTCGCCGGGAGAACCTCGCCGTCATGAGCCACGGCCGCGCCCAGTCCCACGATGTGACCATGTACGCCAGCCGGGAGGGGAAGGTCAGGCGGGTCGAATACGTCGTCACCCAGGATGTCGGTGCCTATCCGCTCTTCGGGGCCGAGATTCCGCTGTTCACCAAGCGGATGACGTCCGGGCCGTATGACATCGGAGAGCTCGAGTTCACGTCCCGCTCGCTGGTCACGAACACCACCCCCACCCACGCGTACCGGGGCGCCGGTCGGCCGGAGGCGACGCTCACCCTGGAGCGGTTGATGGACATGCTGGCGGCAGAACTCGACATGGATCCCGCCGAAGTCCGACGACGCAACTTCATCCCGCCGGAGGCATTCCCCCACGTGACGGCCTCGGGGGAGCGGTACGACAGCGGCAGATACGCCGACGCCCTCGCACTGGCTCTCACGACCGCCGGGTACGACGACTTGAGGTCCGAACAGCAGCGCAGGCGCGAGTCAGGCGACCGTCATCAGCTCGGCATCGGACTGGGCAGCTACGTCGAGATCACCGCTCCCGGAGGTCGCAAAGACTGGGGCCGCGTCGAGGTCCACCCCGACGACACGGTGACCATCTACTCCGGCGCCTCCTCCCACGGACACGGCCATGAGACGACCTTCGCCCAACTGGCGTCCCAGGTCCTGAAGGTCCCGATGGAACGGATCCGATTCGTGCAGGCCGACACCGACCGCATCAAGCGGGGCGGTGGAACGATGGGGTCGCGGTCGATGCAGATGGCGGGGTCGGCCATCAAGCGGGCGGGTGATTCGGTCATCGACAAGGCCAGGCAGATCGTCGCGCTGGCCGCAGAAGCCCTCGTCGACGACGTCGTCCAGTTCGACGACGGTCGCATCGGGGTCACAGGAATGCCCGACTCCGGTCGCACCCTTGGTGAGATCGCCCGACTCGCAACCGATCCGGAGAACCTCCCCGAGGGCATGGAACCTGGGCTCGACGCCGACGACACCTGGGAGCAGGAGCACGCCACCGTTCCGTTCGGCACCCACGTCTCGGTGGTCGAGGTCGACACCGAAACCGGCGATGTGAAACTCGTCCGCCACATCGCCTGTGACGACCCCGGGACCGTGTTCAGCCGGATGATCGTCGACGGTCAGGTGCACGGCGGGGTGGCGCAAGGCGTCGGCCAGGCACTCTTCGAGCAGGTCCTCTACGACGACTCGGGCACGCCGCTCACCGCCAACCTGACCTCGTATCTGATCCCGACCGGTGCTGTCCTCCCGTCGATCGAGATCGATCGGACGTCCACGACGACCGATCTGAACCCGCTCGGCGTCAAAGGCATCGGAGAAGCGGGGACCATCGGGTCGACTCCCGCCGTCGCCAACGCAGTCATCGATGCGCTCTCCCCTTTCGGGGTCCGCAACATCGACCTGCCTCTCACGCCGTCGAAGATCTGGAAGGCCATCAACGGGTGAGATTCGCCCAGGCGACAGACCTGACGGGTCTTGGCGACGGACGGTTTTCGGCGCATCTCATGCCCGGATGGGACGCGTTCGGAGGTGTGGCCAATGGCGGATACCTCCTCACCCTGGTCGCCAAGGCCGCCGTCATTGCCACGGGACGGGAGGATCCCATCACTGTGACGGCTCATTACCTCGGTCCGGGGCGGAGCGGCACCGACATCGGACTGGCGACGCATGTCCTCAAATCGGGTCGCCAGTTCGCCACCGCACGTGTGGAAGTGACGACGAACGGGTCGCCCACGATCGCCGTGCTGGCCACCTGCGGGACCGCTCCCGAGGCAGGGACCGACATCGGACCACCCGACCTCCCACCACCGGAAGACTGCCCTCTCGTCGTCCCTGGTGATCCGCTGCCACCGCCGATGACCGGACAGATCGAGACCCGCATCCACCCGGAAGACGCCTTCATGATTCGTGGTCCGTCGGGTCATGCTCGGCTGCGCGGCTGGTTTCGTCTCCTCGACGGAGAACCTCTCTCGACGCTCACCGCCATCCTCGCCACCGACACGTGGCCTCCTCCGCTCTTCGCCGCCCACGGTCCGATGGGCTGGATCGCCACGGTGGAACTGACCGTCCACATTCGGTCCCGTCCGCAGGGGGAATGGCTGGCGTGCTCGTTCGACCGCAACATCGTCAGCGGCGCAACGGTGACTTGGGACGGAACGATCACGGACGAGGCCGGTCTCCTGGTCGCCACCTGTCGTCAGATTGCGCTCATGCCACGTGTCTTGGGGGAGTCGTAGCCCTGGGCCTCAGGCGATGAGTCGACTGCGTCGCACACGGGCATCGAGTCGTCGCCACCAGCTCATGTGGCAGCACCCCAGCGGACGACCGCGGCTGTCCACGTGTACCCGGTCCCGGCGGCGATCAGGAGGACCAGATCACCGTCGGCCACCCGACCGGAACGCACAGCCCGGTCGAGAGCGAACAGCGGGTCGACGCCGCTCATGTGACCGGTGTCCTCCAGGTAGACGGCTTCGGATTCGGATCGGCCGAGGGTCTCCAGCATCGCCCGATGCGCCGAACGCTTCATGTGGATGCCACAGACGAGGTCGACGTCTCCCAGAGTCGCCCCGGATTGGGCGAGGGCGGCGGACGCGACCCGCTCGAAGTTGGGGAGCGTGACTGGGTCGAGACGGTCCTTCATCGACGCAGGATCGGGAACGTCGAGGAAGTGACGACGACCATCCACGGTGGCATGTGAGGCCGGCTCGACGGATCCTCCGGCGGGAACTTTCACGTCGAGCGAGAACGACCCGTCCGAGATCATGTGGGCGCCCATCACCAGATTCCGCGAGGCGTCCCCCTCGAACAACGCGGCGACGGCTCCGTCACCGAAGTTGAACATGAACCGCGACCGTTCGTTCGAGTAGTCGAGGAGGTGGGATTCACGCGACGCCGCGACGGCGAGAACCCGCTTCAGGTCAGGCTCCGCCCGGATCAGGTCGCGCACGATCCGAAGGGCGACCGGCGAGCCGCAGGACACGTAGTCGAGTTCGAGTGCGAAGGCCCGCGACGCCCCGATCCGATGGGCGATCCATGGCGCCGCCTGCCAGACGGCGTGGTCCTTCCATGTCGACCCGAAATACACCACTGCGTCGATCGATGCCGGATCGACATCGGACTCGTCCAGGAGTCGGCGTGCGGCGGCAACCGACATGTCCGAGACATGCTCGTCGACATCGGCGATGTGCTTCCCGGTGAGACCGAATCTCTCGACGAGAACGTCGACGGGAATGCCAGAGAGTTCGGCGATCTCGGCCGCAGGCATCCACCGCCCCGGGAGATGCGAGGCGAGTGCGGCGATTCCGACGTTTCTCAACGTCCGATCCCCAGTCCCCGCTGGATGAAGGCCATGAGCTCGTCGATGAGGTGCGGTGGCACCTCATTGGTGTCCGCCCACAGGATCCACCGCATCCCGACGAGCTCACCGATTCCCATCAGGGCATATGCGATCAGCTCTGGATCTGCCGGTGCGACCTCGCCGCGCGCCATCGCCCCCTCCAGGGCTGCGACGTAGCCCTCGGCGATCTTCTCGTAGTGACGGCGGAGAGCATCGGGAGAGGCGAATTCTGCCTGACGGATCACCCGGTACAGCGCGGGGTGTTCGGCGGTGAACCGGAAGAAACCTTCGAACCCGTACCGCTCGGCTTCTGCCCGGCTGGCCCCGCGAGCCGCACCCTCGGCCATCGCCCTCCGCACGCGACGGTTCAGGTCTTCGACCAAGTCGTCGAAGATCGCCTGCTTGGACTCCCAATAGCGGTAGAAGGTGCCCTGCGCGACTGAGGCCCGCTCGGTGATCTTGACGATTGACGCCTGCTCCCAGCCGTACTCGGCGAATACCACCTCCGCCGCCTCGAGCAGCCGGGCGC
The DNA here is from genome assembly GCA_040905965.1 of Acidimicrobiia bacterium. Lineage (GTDB taxonomy): Bacteria > Actinomycetota > Acidimicrobiia > Spongiisociales > ZC4RG35 > DATHWB01. The sequence continues at coordinate 52,681 of JBBDQP010000092.1, read as the reverse complement.
GGGTGGCGGCGCCTCGGGCTGTGAGGATCGAACCGTCGACGGCGGTCGGAGAGGGCGTCGGTTCGACCACGGCGCTCATCGGCGCGCTCCTTCGACGCTTCCGACAAGCTCCCGCTTCAGGATCTTGTTCATGGCAGAACGCGGAAGAGCGTCGACGAAGATGACATCGCGGGGAATCTTGTACGAGGCGACGCGCTCGCGGCACCATTCAACGACCTCTTCGCCAGTCAGTTCGTGCCCGGCGCGAACGACGACCACCGCCCTGCCGACCTCGCCCCACCGCTCGTGGGGTACACCGAGAACCGCGGCTTCGACGACCGCCGGATGCTGCGCTAGCACGGACTCGACCTCGGCCGGATACACGTTCTCACCGCCCGAGATGTACATGTCCTTGACCCGGTCGCGAATGCGGTAGAAGCCTTCGGCGTCCCGCTCGGCGACGTCGCCGGTGTGGAGCCAGCCGTCGACAAGAGTCTCGGCCGTCGCCTTCGAATTCCGCCAGTACCCGGGGAAGACCGACGGACCCTTGACGATCAGCTCACCGATCCCCTCACCTTCGATTATTGCCCCAGTCTCGGTGTCAGCAAGGCCCACTGCCACGTGCGGATACGGCTTCCCGGCGTACCCGATCTTGCGGGCGACATCCTCGGCGGGGAGTCCGAGCACGTTGGGCGACGCTTCCGTCAGGCCATATCCCTGAATCAGTTGGACCCCGCGCCGATGCCAGCGCTCGATCAAGGGCTCGGGCATCGGCGCACCGCCGACCACGGCGCTGCGCAGGCTGGTCAGGTCGGCATCGCCGAACCGGGGGGACTCGGCCATGAACAGGTAGGTGGCGGGCACTCCCATCATCGTCGTCACGCGCTTCGAACCGATGAGCTCCAGCGCTCGCTCCGGGTCAAAGGCAGGTTCGAGCACGACGGTTGCGCCTTTCCACCAGGCGAGGAGGGGCTGGACGTTCCATCCCCCGATGTGGAACTGGGGAAGCACCTGGAGGACGACATCGAACGTGGTCACGTCCATGATCCGGTCGATGGCGAGGTTCGTCCAGAACGTGTTGGCGTGGGTGATCAACGCCCCCTTCGGTTTCCCGGTCGTACCGGACGTGTAGATCAGGAAGAGCGGATCGGCATCATCGATATCCCGGTGCGGCACGGGCGCCGGAGCGGCCGGCACTCTGAGATCGCGCACCTCAGGGTTGACCGACGACAGGCCGAGAGCGTCAGCCGCCGAGCCCTGCAGGCCATCGTCTACGAGAAGCAGTGCCACCTCGCCGTCGTCGAGCTGGAACGCAATCTCGGGCGGGGTGAGCCGCCAGTTGAGCGGCACCATGATCAGCCCCGCCTTGGCGCAGGCGAACAGCACGTCCACGTACTCGGGGCGGTTCTCCGAGAGCACCGCCACGCGATCGCCCCGCTGGAGACCCCGTCCCACGAACTCCGCGGCCAACGCATCCGAACGCTCAGCAACCTGTCGGTACGTGACGGCCGATCCACCGAAGTCGATGGCAATCCGGTCGGGAGTCAGGTCGGCTCGGTCGTCGATCCATCGACCGATTGTCAGATCGCCAGTCATTCGAGATCCAGGAAGGAAAGGATGTGCGCGGCCACGTCCTCCGGATACTCCCAGAACATGAGATGACCGCCCGGCATGGTGACCACCTGCGAGTCGAGAATCCGGTCGCCGAGGAGTGCGGCATTGCGCACATCGACGACACGATCCGACGTTCCGTGGATGACAAGGGTGGGTGCAGAGATGTCGAACTTGGGAGGATCGAAGGTGGTGCCGGCGACCGCCTGGGCCTGCCATCCGGCAGGATCCTGGAGATTGGCGAGGCGGTGGGAGAGGATGCGTTCGACGAGTTCGGGATCCGGATCGTCCCCCAATGCATTGACGACAAAAGCCCGGAGTGCGTCCGCCGGCTCCAAGGAAGCGGCCCGGGTCAACAAGTCGACGGTGACTGATGGCATCGGGTGGGCGTCGGACCCTCCCGGCGTCGTCGAGAGGAGGACGAGCCGATTCACCCGATCCCGGTGGCCGGCGGCCAGTTGCTGGGCGATCATGCCGCCCAGGCTCGTCCCCACGACATGGGCGCGCTCCACTCCCGCCGCGGCGAGGACGGCGACCGCATCGGCCATCATCGACTCTGCGCTGTAGGGGCCGGGCGGCACATCCGACTCACCGACGCCCCGGTTGTCGTAGGTGATCACCCTGTGACGTTCCGCCAACAGCGGGATCAGCGGCTCCCAGCCCCAACGGGCGTAGCCGAGGCCATGGATGAGGAGAACCGCCGGGCCGGAACCGCGCTCTTCCCAGGCGATCTGCACGCCGCCGGCGTCGGCGTGGGACGTCATGAGGACCGGTCGGGGCGGCGAAGTCGATCGGTGATGCTGGCGATACCCCCAGGGGCGAACAGCATCATCAGAACGAAGAGGACACCCAGCACGAAGAGCGGCTCGGAGAGCGGCCCTTCGATCCAGTCAGGAAGGTCGGCGATCGCCTGGGAGGTCGAAACCGCCGACAGCCGGAGGCTGAGGATGGCGTAGACGAAACCGCCGAGCGCCGCACCCCACAATCTGCCTGGGCCGCCGAGCACGACCATTACGAGCAACGCCAGGGTGAAGGTGGCGGAGGCGATCCCCGTGTTGGCGCCGCGCACGAGGAGGATGTAGATCGATCCCCCGAGCGAGGCGAGCGCCGAAGCGATCACGAAGGATGCCAGCTTGAAGCGGAAGGGCTCCAGTCCGACCATGTGCACCCTGGCCTCGTTCTCCCTGATCGCCTCCCACACCTTTCCGGCGCGTGACGAGACCACCCGGCGCCCGACCAGGTACGTCAGTAGGAGGAACCCGAGGGCAAACCAGTACAGGTTCCGGGTGTTGAACACGCCTCGGAAGAAGTCGGGGACGAGACCGGACACCAACGGCAAGCCTTCTTCGCCTCCGAACACCCTGAGCGGGTCAGACAGGATGAGGATGGCGAACGCCTCGGCGAAGGCGAGGGTCACCATTGCGAAGGCGACACCGGTGGTGCGAAGCGCGATCGCGCCCAACAGGGTGGAGATCAGCACCGTTGCCACCAGCGAGGCGACCACGGCCAACGGATAGGCCAACCCGGCGTGGATCATGAACAGGTTTGTTCCGTAGGCGCCGAGGGCGATCGGGAGCGCATGTCCGAACGACAGCAGCCCGGTGAATCCGAAGACGATGTCGTAGGAGACTGCGAATCCGGCGTACACGAGTGCGATGGCGAGAATCTGGAGCGATCCGGGAGACGACACTTCGGACGAGAACAAGAACGGGATTCCGACGTTCACGAACGGGGCGCAACCGAGCACGACAAGAAGGAGAGCAAGGGCGAGGCGGCGCATCACAGCACTTGCCTTCCGAGCAGACCTTGCGGCCGGACCAGCAGCACGACCGCCAGCAGTACGACCACCGAGATCGAACCGAGACCGGTGCCGACGTAGTTGTTCACGTAGACCTGGGTGAGAGCGACGAGCGTGGCGGCGATTGCGGTGCCGGACACCGACCCGAGCCCTCCGATGACCACGACGATGAAAGCGAAGATCAACTGGGTGGTGCCCAAACCGGGGCTGATCCCATTGAAGTAGACGGTGGCGAGCGAGCCTCCGATACCGGCGAGCATGCCGCCGATGGCGAAGACGATGGTGAAGCTGCGATCGACATCGACACCGAGCGCCCGCACCATCCCCGGATTTTCCACCCCTGCCCGAATGATCAAACCGTGCCTGGTGCGTCGAAGGAATGCGAGAAGGACGACGAGCGCGAGGACTGCAAGCACCAGCACGAGCAAGCGGTTGTTGGGGATGTTGGCACCGAGGAACGTCGTGGTCTGACCGAACCAGGCCGGCTGCGCCATGAGACGCGGGTCATAACTGAACCACCCACCCATCAGGGCGACCATGGCAGTACCGAGTCCGATGGTGAGGAGGATCTGCTCGACGTGCAGGCCGTAGAGACGCTTGATGAGTCCGCGCTCGACGGCGACTCCGACGATGGCGCCAGACAGTGCCGCGGCCAAGACCGCGATGACGAACCGCAGGCCCAGAGGGATTCCATCCATCCGATCCATCACGATCCAGGCCGAGTACCCGCCGACGGCAAAGAACGCCCCGTGGGCCAGGTTGAGAACGTTCATCAAACCGAAGATGAGCGAGAGACCGGATGCCAGAAGGAAGTAGAGGCCGGCAAGACCGAGACCGGAAGCGGTGTTGAGGACGAAGCTGCTCATCGAACTTCCACCCCGAGGTAGCGGCCGGTGAGCGCCGGATCCGAGGCGAGTGTCTCTAGATCGCCCGAATACACGACTGCGCCTTCGTCGAGGACGACCGCGTCGGTTGCAAGACGCCGAGCGACGGCCAGGTTCTGTTCCACCAGGAGGACGGTCGTCTCCCCCCGGACCCGCTGCAGCGCCTCGACCACGTCATCGATGACGATCGGAGCCAGCCCCTTCGTCGGTTCATCGATGAGGAGCATCGAGGTCTCGTCCAAGAGCGCCCGCCCCAACGCAAGCATCTGCTGTTGACCGCCGGAGAGAGTCCCCGCCGCCTGTTCCTTGCGGACAGCCAAGTCGGGAAAGAGTTCATACACGAGGTCGTATCGGTGTTCGGCACCCGCCCGTTCCGACAGTCGGAGGTTCTCGGCAACCGAGAGCGTCGTGAACACCTCTCGGTCTTCTGGCACATACGCGATCCCCTGCCGGGCCACTCGATGGGTCGCCATGCCGACGAGTTCGGTGTCTCCGAACCGAATCGAACCCTCCGACCTGAGCAGCCCCATGATTGCGAGCAGCGTCGTGGTCTTGCCGACACCGTTCCTGCCGAGGAGCGCGGTGACTTTTCCCGGCGCGATCTCGATGCCGACACCGTGGAGAATGTGGGCCTCGCCCCTCCACACGTGGAGATCGGAGATCTGGAGTGATTCGCCTCGCATCAGTCCTCGGTTCCCAGGTAGGCGGTTCTCACTGCTGAGTCCGCCATGACGTGGGCCGGCGTGCCGACGGTGAGGATCTTGCCGTGGTGCATGACGGCGATGCGGTCAGACACGTCCACGACGAACTCCATCCGGTGCTCGACCATGATCACCGTCTTGCCCGCGCCATGAACCTGGCGGATGAGATCCACGAGCGGGCCAGTCTCCTCGACCGACACCCCGGCGGTCGGCTCGTCCAATAGCAGGACAGCAGGCTCGCCGGCCAGGACCATCGCCAGTTCAACCTTGCGCTTGTCACCGTGGCTCAGGCTGCCCGCCCGGGTGGTTGCGAGATCGACGAGGCCGACGCGTTCCAGAGCGTCGGCGGTGAGGCGGTGCGCATCGTCGCCCGGGCGGGGTCGCCTGAGGAGGTCGAGGCTTCCACCGAGAGAGGCCTGGGCGGCGATGCGCACGTTCTCGTGAACAGTCAGAAGTGGAAAGAGACTCGAGGCCTGGAACGTCCTGCCCAATCCGAGTCCGACGCGGGCGGCGGGCCGCAAGCCTGTCACGTCGCGACCCATGACTTCGATCACTCCGGCCGACGGCCGGTGCACACCGGAGATCAGGTTGATGAGACTGGTCTTTCCAGCCCCGTTCGGGCCGATCACCGAAAGGAACTCACCGGCCGCGACGTCGAGTGTGACGTCGTCGATGATGGTCAGACCCCCGACGCCCCACTGGAGCCCGGAGACCCGCACGGCGTGCGGATCTCCGGGGTGGGACGTCTGGGGGGCGTCGTTCATGGTGTGTTGACCGGTGGCTCAGCCCGCTTCGGGCGGCGCCGTGTCGTCGGCTTCGAGAGAACCGATCAATTCGGCCTCGAGCGTGCCTCCGTTGTCGATCAGTCGCGCAGTGAACATCGGCTGCAGCATTGCATGGTCCGATGCGCGGACGGTCTGGGTTCCCTTCGGAGCCTCGAACGTCCAGCCTTCGAGCGCCGCAATCATCCCGTCGACGTCGTCGGCGGCTGCATTCGACAGCGCCTGAACGATCATCTGGGCCGCAACGAATCCGTCCGGAGTGAACAGGTCGGCAACCCCGACTGAGGCGATCATCGCGTCGTTGACCGGGTTGGACGGCCCGCCGGCGAAGTAGTGGCTGAGGAAGCTGATCCCCGTCGCCGCTTCCCCGTAGAAGGGCCAGGTCACGATGTCGGCGAGTCCAGTCGCAATCGGAGCGGTGTCGAACACGTTCTGCTGACCGAGCGCCTGCCACATCGCACCGGAGGTCTCGCCGGCCCATGCCACGAAGACCAGGTCTGGCGCCGCCGAGTTGATCTGATCGGCGAAGCCGGTGAACTCGGTCTCGGTGGCGGGTACGAGAAGTGATTCGACCGTGAACCCACGGGTTCCGAGGACGGCGTCGACGGCTCCCACGTTGGCTGCACCGAACTCGGTGTCCTGGGCGAACACGAGCACCGTGCCACTGTCGCCTTCGATCAGTGATGCCGCGGTGGCGACGTCCTGGTAGCTCTGACGGCCGGAACGGAACGTGTTGCGGTTGATGCCGGTCATGGCGTCTGACGCGGCAGGACCGGAGATGTAGAGGATGTTGTTCTCTTCGGCGAACGTGGCGAGTTGGATCGCCACACCGGACACGACGGTCCCGGCGAGGATCGTCACACCGTTGCCGACCAGTTCGGTGGCGTGGGTGATTGCCGTGGCGGGGTCGCCGCCGTCGTCGAGGATGACGAACTCGATCGGCTGGCCGTTGACAGCACCAGTACCACCGGTGGCGTAATCCAGGCCCGCCTGCAGTCCGTCGAGGTACTGGTTGCCGTACCCCTGCAGGGCCCCGGAGGTCGACGTGACGATTCCGACCTGGATCGGGTCGCCCGACGGCTCCTCTGTGGCTTCGGTAGTGGTGGTCTCTTCTGTGCCTTCTGTCGTGGCGGGTGCCTCGGTCGTCGTGGTAGTCTCCTCGGCCGGCTCTTCGCCGCCGCTGCTGCAGGCCGCCAAGACGAGGGCGAGAATCGCCACGAGGGCGAATTGGACACGGAACCTCTGTGTCATCGGTCTCCTCCTAGGGTCAGGTCCCTCATGACGATGTTTCGTCAAAACATGAGACCTGATTCACCTATTGAAAACCCTGAACGGGCTCGTGTCAAACACCATCTCGGTACGGGGCCTCACAATCCTCGGAGACCGAGCGGTTTGCGTGCCGGGAACTCGAGCCCGACACTTCCTTCATGGCCGACATCGTCGTCATCGGAGGGGGAATTGCAGGGATCTCCGCCGCCGCCGAAATGGCGGGGTCGGGTGCTGCAGTCACCCTTCTCGAAGCCGAACAGCAGTTGGCCTATCACACCACGGGTCGGTCTGCGGCCCTCTACCTCGAGAACTACGGACATCCGACCGTCAGGGCACTGAGCCGGGCGAGCCGCCGGTACTTCGAGAATCCTCCGGCCGTGGACTCACCGGTGCTCACCGAACGCGGAGCGCTCGTCGTCGCACCGTCGGACCAGGTCGACCTGCTCCGACGGCAAATGGCGGAGGGACGCGCACACGGGACCCACCTCGAAGAGTTGAGTCCGGCCGCAGCGCGGGGGATCGTTCCTGTGCTCCGAGAGGACCAGATCGCTCTCGCCTCCTACGAGTCGGACGCCGCCGACATCGATGTGGCGGCGGTCCACCAGTCGTTCGTTCGAACCTTTCGAGCGCACGGAGGCGCGATCGTCACCGGGGCCAGGGTCGCCGGGTTCCAGCGCGCGACCGAATGGTCGATCACGACGACCACAGGGGAAACCCACCACGCCGAGATCGTGATCAACGCCGCGGGCGCGTGGTGTGACGTGATCGCCGACCTGGCGGGCGCCCGCCCTATCGGCCTGGTTCCCAAGAGACGCACCGCCTTCATGGTGTCGGCGCCGAACGGCTCGGATCGATGGCCGATGACGGTCGACGCCGCCCACACCTTCTATTTCAAGCCGGACGGACCCCAGTTGCTGTGTTCGCCCGCCGACGAAACGCCGACCGAGCCCTGCGACGCTCGCCCCGAAGAAGTCGACATCGCGCTGGCGATCGAGAGGATCAACGACATCACGACCCTCGGGATCAGGTCGGTTCGATCGAGTTGGGCAGGACTGCGCAGCTTCGTCCCGGATGGTGGGATGGTGATCGGATTCGACGATGAGGTGGACGGCTTCTTCTGGCTCGCCGGCCAAGGCGGGACCGGGATTCAGACGTCACCGGCGGCTGCGGCGCTCGCCGCCGACCTCGTGGCCGACACCATCCCCCGCTCGGGACTCGATCCCGAGCCGTTCTCCCCCAGCCGCTTCCGGCCGTGACCCCGACCGATACCCTCCTCACATGACCCTCGCCGACGTGGCGGTCATCGCGGCCACGGTGCTGGCGTGGTGGTCGCTGATACCCCAGATTCGCAAACTCATCAGAACCGAGGACGCCACGGGCGTGTCGGGAACGTGGCCGGCGATCGGGCTCGTGTCCAACGCAGCATGGACCGCCTACCTCGTCTCCCAGGCACTGTGGGCGGCGACTCCGGCCACCACGGTGATGGTCTTCTTCTACTTCGTCGTGTTGCGCACCCTGAAGAAAGCGAACGTCTCGCTCCAACCGCCGTTCGTCCGTGGTCTCCTGTCGGCCGCCCTGCTCGGGGCAGCCTTCGGCTTCGGGTCGTGGACCGTGCTTGGGCTGGTGCTGGGCTGGGCGTACGTCCCGCAACTCTTGCCTGCAGTCTGGGCGGCGTATCGAACGCCGAAACCCTACGGAGTCTCCACCGGCACATGGGCTCTCATCGGAGTCGAAGGCGCGGTGTGGTTCGTGTACGGCGCGCTCTTGGATGACACGCCAGTCGTCATCTTCGGATTCGTCGGCCTCGTCGCCTCGGTGCTCATCCTGGCCAGGGTGTGGGCGACGATCGGATTCGGCCGGCGCGCCCACCTCGTCAGGCCGTAACGGCGAAGCCGCCTTTAGGCTGAGAAGGTGAACGTCCGAAACGTGTTCGACCAACTCGACACGACGCTCTCCGAATGGATGGCGGCCCATGGGGTGCTGCTGCTGCGGTGGAGTATCGGCCTGGTTTTCCTGTGGTTCGGCGCCTTGAAACTCGTGCCAGGGCTCAGCCCGGCCGATCAGCTCGCAACGGAGACGACGGTCGCCTTGACGTTCGGACTCCTGTCCGAAGACGTCGCACGTCTCGGCCTCTCACTCCTGGAGATGACCATCGGAGCAGGCCTTCTCACGGGTCGGTTCTTGCGCCTGACCCTCCTGCTCCTCTTCGGTCAGATGGCGGGAACGTTCACGCCGATGATCCTCTTCCCTGACCTGATCTGGACGTCGTTTCCGTTCGGTCTGACACTCGAAGGTCAGTACATCGTCAAGAACGGTGTACTCATCTCGGCGGGATTCGTCATCGGTGCGACGGTGCGTGGCGGGCGAATCGTGACCGAGTCCGACCGCAGGGCCGAAGATCGATTCTGAGCCTCACGAAATCCCGCCGATGGCGGAGGCGTCAGCCAGGTTCTGCAACCGCACCTGACCCCGGGCGAGGACACGGTCGGCGAGGGTGATCTGCACCTGCCACAACTGTTGGGTGCGACCCCGGTGGATCGGCGTTCCCTCTCCCGCGATCGTGCCTTCGCGGACCGAACGCAGGAAGTCGGTTGCGTTGTGGACACCCACCACGCCCACCATTCCCTGTTCGGTCGCCCAGGTCGCCGCCCCGACACTCGCCAGAGTTTCGACGATGGAGCAATAGACCCCTCCGTGGAGGATCCCGTACGGCTGCATGTGATGGGCAGCGAGTTCGAGGTGAGCAGTGACCCGGTCGCCGCCGACGTGGTCGAAGACCAGACCTAACCAGGAGTCAAAATCGATGTTTTCGGACATTCCCGCAAGCTACAGGGTCGGCGGGCAGGCGGGGTGCCTCCGTCTGGGGCGTTCCTCTGTTCCTCCCGAAACGGCTTCGCTTTCGAGCGGAACGCCGACGGATGGGTCCCGCGATCTCAGCGGATGAGCGGATCCAACCGATCGACCGCGGACGCGATGTCCTCCGGCGACTCGGAGTACGAGAGTCGGACGAAGCGGTGACCCTCGCCCGGGTCGAAATCGATGCCAGGTGTGACCGCCACCGCCGCCTCGTCCAGCCAGCGGTCCGCAACCGTTCGGCTGTCGCCCAGCCTCGACACGTCGACCCAGAAATAGAACGCACCGTCCGGTGGCGCGTAGGGAAGACGCCATCCATCGAGAGCCTCGGCGAGCAGCCGCCGGGACTCTGCGTACCGCGCGACGTTGGCGTCGAGCTCTTCGGTCGCATCGAATGCCGCCACCGCCGCGTGCTGGGCCAGAGCAGGTGGACAGATGAAGAGATTCTGAGCGAGGCGCTCGACGCCGCTGACGAGGACTTCGGGCAACACGAGCCATCCGATGCGCCAACCGGTCATCGAGAAGTACTTCGAGAAAGACTGCAGAACGATCGCTTCATCCGTGTGGGTGGCGACCGACGGCGCCTGACCTGTGTAGGAGATCCCGTGGTAGATCTCGTCCATCAGCAGCGTGACGCCGTTGCTTCGACACCACTGCACCAATGCCCCTAGTTCGGTATCGGTCAGTTGCGTGCCCGTCGGATTTGATGGCGAAGCGAGAATCAGGCCGTCGATCGGCCCGGCGGCGTCCAGGAGGGCAGGCGTCGGCACGTAACGGGTCTCCGGGCCGACCCGTACTCCGACCAGGTGCAAGCCGAGTGCGGTGACGATGTTTCGGTAGGCGGCGTATCCCGGCTCTGTGATCGCAACCCGAGCACCAGCATCGAAGGCCCCCAGAAGAGCGAGCACCATTCCGCCCGACGCTCCCACCGTGACGGCGATCCGCTCAGGCTGGACGACAACATCGTGCCGAGCGGCGTAGTAGCCGGCGATCTGCTCGCGCAAGGCGCCGATACCAAAGGCGTCGGTGTACCCGAGGCGTTCGGTCTCGACCAGCCGCGCTGCCGCCTGGCGAACCGTCGTCGGGGCCGGAGTCGACGGCTGACCGACCTCGAGATGCAAGACGTCGCCGGAAACTCGGTCTCGGGCGTGGGCGCGTTTGAACACCTCCATCACGTAGAACGGCGGAATGCCGGCTCGGCGCGACTCCTTCATCGAGTATCGACCAGGAGCCGTCCCAACCGCAGCACCGCCGCCGGGTGGCGTAGCACGGTGATGTCCTCGTATGGATGGCGGTCGAACGCCACCAGATCGGCGGAGGTTCCCACCGCGAATCCAGCAGGCAGCCCAGCGGCGTTCCATGCATCGGCCGATACAGCGCCAACGGCCTGCTCGGCGGTCATCCCGTAGTCGACGAGGCGAATGGCTTCTTCGGCGACCCGGGCAGTCGGAATGATCAGGTCGGTTCCCGCCAGAACGGTGACGCCATGACCCTGGGCTTCGGGGAGCAGGGAGCGCACACGGTCGAGGCCCTCTGCCACGATCCGACCCGCCGTCCGCTCCATACCGAACTGCTCGACGACCGCCTCCATCCGGAGAACGGTCGGGACCCACATTCCGGAGCGAGCACCGAGGGCGCGCACGTCCTCGTCTGTGAGGTACAGGCCATGCTCGATGGAGTCCACTCCGGCGCGCACCGCCATCGATGCCACCTCGGGCGCCATCGTGTGGACTGCGACGCGCGCGCCGCCGGCGTGGGCCACGCTCACTGCCCCCGCCAGGGCCTCTTCGCCGAAATTGGCGACCGGTCCGATGCCCTTCTGCGGCCAGTCGGCGACGATCTTGACCCATCCGGCCGACTCTCGGGCCGCCTCGCGAACCGCGTCGGACAATCCCGCCTCGTCGGTCTCAGTCGCAAAGCCGGGGAAGTACCCGGTGGGTCCGGCGATCATGCGGCCTGCCGCCTCGAAATGAGGCCGTTCGAGCGGCGGCCGATCGGTCAAGGACAGCACCGCGGCGTCACACGAGCCCTTCTCGAACACGAGATGGACACCCGCCTGGATGGCAGCGAACGCCCGCCGGGCGATCGCGTCCGGATCGCCAGGGACGAGATTTGCGATGTCGTCGTGGGCGAGGTGGGCATGCCCGTCGGCGAGACCGGGGAGGGCCACCTTGTCGGACAGGTCGAGCACGTCACCTGCCGTCGGCTCGGCCCACAGACCGCCATCGACACCTCGCTCGAACGTCGCGCCCGTCAAGTCCGTGAGGATCACTCGCATGCCGAGCAGGGTAGAACCGGTCACCGATCGCCTACGGGGCCAGTCCGAGTTGAATGTGAGCGTGCGCCACACCGCTGCCATCGTCCTCCTCGCCCTCGTCACCGGATGCGGGCTGATCGCCACCGACCCACCGTCGACGACGGTGACATCGGAAGTGCCGGCCGTGGAGTCGACCACGCCGACCTCGTTCGTGAGCGACGAGTTGACCACGACGCCATGCCCGACGGACGAGGCCGCGTTCGCGCCTGTGTGCGAGGCGTACGAACTCATCCTCGACAACTACGTCGACCCCGTCGACAGCGCCGTGCTGGCAGAGGCGGCACTGCTCGGAGTGCAGGCGCTCGCAACCAGCGGAACGGCTCCGGGACCGCTCACCTGTCCGCTCCCCGATCCTGCGTTCCTGCCGGTATGCGAAGAACTCGACGCTCTCGACGTGGGCGCGGATGCGCTCGAATCGATCCTGTACGGGATGGCCGAATTCGGCCTCGATGACAACAGCACCTACATCACACCCGAGGCGCTCGCCCTCGTCCAGGAACAGCAGACAGGGAGCGTCGAAGGCATTGGCGCCCTCGTCATCACAGAAGATCGCGCCAGTGCAGACCCCGAGAACACCGTCTGCAACATCGTTACGGCCACGTGTCCACTGGTCATCGTCTCGACCCTGCCGGGGAGTCCGGCGGCAGCAGCCGGCGTGCAACCGGACGATGTCTTTCTCACGGTCGACGGGGTCTCGGTGATCGGCAGGAGCATCGACGAGATCACTGCTGCCGTGCGCGGCCCGGCCGGGACCGACGTCGACATCACGTTCGATCGGGCCGGGAAAGTGGTCGACGTGACCATCACCCGGTCGGCGATCGAGATCCCGGTGACGGTGGCGGAGTCATTCGGGTCCGTCGGGTATCTCCGATTGAACCAGTTCACCGGGAACGCCGGAGAACAGGTCGAAGACGATCTCCGGGCGCTGCTCGACGGCGGAGCGACGACCATCGTTCTGGATCTGCGCGACAACCCGGGCGGGACCCTCGACTCGGCGCTCGACGTGACGAGCCAGTTCCTCGAAGAAGGGCCGATCGTCCGGACGGTCGGGCCGGACGAGGAACGGAGCTATTCGGTCCGGGAAGGCGGGCTCGCCACAGATCCGGCGATCGAGCTGATCGTGGTCGTGAACCGCGGCTCGGCCAGTGCGTCCGAGGTGCTGGCCGGCGCGCTGCAGGAGCGGGGACGCGCCCTCATCGTGGGCGAGACGACGTTCGGCAAGAACACCGTCCAGCAGCGTTTCGGGCTGTCGAACGGCGGCGCCATCCGGTTGACCATCGCCCGCTGGATCACCCCCGGCGGACTCGACTTCGACAACGGAATCGTCCCAGACGTCATCGTCGAACTCGATCCCGCCCTCACCCCTGCCGAACTCCTCCCCCTCGTCGTCCCAGCTTTTTAGCGAACCAGCGCTTCATTCGTAGAGCGTTCCGCGTACCAAAACGAAGGGCGCGGCCTGTGCGAAGCGGTCTGTTTGTACCCCTGCCCCGCTAGGAAGCCGGGTAGGGGGCCTGGCAGAAGCCGTGGTTGCAGTAGCCGTTGGGGTTCTTGAAGAGATACTGCTGGTGGTAATCCTCCGCATAGAAGAACGGGCCAGCCTGGCGTATCTCCGTCGAGATCATGCCAAACCCACCCTCATCCAGCTTCGCTTGGTACACGTCGCGTGATGCGAGAGCCGCCACCAGTTGGCTGTCAGTCGTCGGATAGATTGCGGACCGGTATTGGGTACCGACATCGTTGCCCTGTCGGTTCGGCGTGGTCGGGTCGTGGTTCTCCCAAAACGCCTTGAACATCTCGTCGAGGCTGGCCCGCCCGGGGTCGTACACGACGATGACCGCCTCGGCATGACCGGTGCGCCCGGTGCACACCTCCTCGTACGTGGGATTCGGCGTGTGCCCGCCCTGGTATCCGGCGGCCGTCGTCCACACCCCGTCGAGGTCCCAGAAGTATTTCTCGGTTCCCCAGAAGCAGCCCATGGCGAATGAGATCACCTCGTGTCCATCGGGGAAGGGTGGGATGAGAGGGTTCCCGAGCACCAGATGCGGCTGCAGACCGGTGACGGCATGCGGCCGCCCGGCGAGTGCCTCATCGGCGGATATCAACGCATCGCGATTCTTTGAACGTCCGAACATGGCTTCATTGTCGTTCATCAGCCTGACTAGTGCTCCCGGTTCACCGAATGTTTCGATCGACCCCGGCTTTCGACTATTCGCCGGGTCGAATACCCTCGGTGGCACCGATGCGTATCCGTGGGCTCATCGCCCTCACCGTCACCACGACTCTGCTCGCCAGCGTCGCCTCTCCCGTCTTCGCCCAAGTCGACGAGGCTGAAGAGCGCGCTCGGTCCGCTGCCGACGAAGTCGACGCCGCCTACGCAGTGGTCTCGTCGGCGATCGCAGATGCAGACGAAGTGGAAGCCGCGCTATTCACGGCCCTCGACGAGTACCAGGTCGCTGCCGTCGACCTCGCGGCTGCTGGCATCCGGTTGCAACAGATCAGCGACTCGCTCACCTTCGCGGATGCCGAAGCCCTCGCCGCCGAACAACAGCTCGTGAGCCACACGATCGCCGCCTACATGGAGGCCGTGACGAGCACGGCAAGTGTGGTCTTGGACACCGAGTCGGTGGAAGAGGCGATCTTCGTCGGACAGGTCATGCGCGAATCTCAGGTCAACGCCCTCACGACGCTGAGCGACCTGTTGAGCCAGCGAACCGAACTCGAACGGATTCGCGCAGAGCACGCCATCGAACTCGTCCAGGTCGAGTCGCTCGAGCAACAACTCGCAGCCCGCACCGAGCGTCTCCAGGAACTCTTCGCAGCCGCCAATGCCGAAGTGGCAGATGCCTTCGCCCGCGCCGCCCAGGCCGACGCCACCTTCCGGGCGGCCCTCGACGGGGTCGATCGGGCGATCGCCGAAGAGGAGGCACAGCGCCGGGCGGAGGACACTGCGACGACCACCACGACCAGCCCGCCCACCACCACGCCGACCACCACGCCGGAAACCACCAACGAGACCACCACGACCACCACGACACCAACAGAAGACTGGCCACCGATCCCGATCAATGATCGGGTCATGGCGTGGCGCCCTCTGATAGAGGCGCATTTCGCACCGGACCTCGTCCTCGACGCGCTGGTGATCATGCAGTGCGAGAGCCTCGGCGATCCGGACGCCCTCAACCCCTACTCCGGAGCCTCTGGTCTCTTCCAGTTCATCTCGGGGACCTGGGCGGTCGCCAGCGTGCGGGCGGGTGTGGGAGACCGGTCGGTCTTCGACGGCGAAGCCAACATCATCGCTGCCTCCTGGCTGGCCGAGTACTACCGGGCCAGGCTCGGCGAGCCATGGCGGCCGTGGACCTGCCGCACCTACCTCTAGGTCCCTGAAAGCGCTGCGGTTGCAGCGGAACACCAAAGTGGTCTGCGAACCGACACCACAGCTTTCGCTTCCTGAAACGCTCGGGAAACAGGCCTACGGCATCGTGATGAGTGCACCGTCAGACCGACAAGGGGGTCAATGGAGATGTCGCAGGCAACCGTGATCGTCCCGCAATCGCGAGCACTCGTGGACGGAGTTGCATCGACGCTCTGTCGCTTCGAGAGGGGCGCCGCCGAAGCGTCCCCTGAGGCGGCGGGTGCCGCCCGCCGCCTCAGGACTTTCCAAAGGGCGCTCGCCCGGGCTCTGCAGGCGGCGCACCTCGAGACCGTGCAGGAGATGTCTGTGGGCGAGTGGGGGTGAGACGCTCCCGCGGCCCGACCCTCACTACATGGGGATGGCCCGGCCGGTGTCGGCCCGAAAGAGCCGCATACGGTCGGGGGCCCATGTCAGTTCCAGCCGGTCGCCCCCCCCCCACCCC